>DATJOZ010000144.1:0-77157 GCA_035506655.1 Gaiellaceae bacterium | reverse complement strand
CCTCGAGACGATGCCGGAGAACCAGCGCCGCGCGATCTTGCTGCGCGAGTGGCAGGGGCTCTCGTACCGCGAGATCGCCGACGAGCTCGACCTCTCGCAGGCCGCCGTCGAGACGCTGATCTTCCGCGCGCGCCGCTCGCTTGCGCAGGGGCTCGAGCAGCCGCCGAAGTCGCTGCGCGCACGCATCCGCGCCGCCGGCGACTTCGGGAACATCCTCGCCGGGATCAAGTCGCTGCTCTTCAGCGGCGCCGCCGCGGTGAAGGTCGCCGCGACCGTCGCCGTCGTCAGCGCGACGACCGTCGCCGTCACCGCGCCGGTGCAGCAGCACCGCCGGCACCATCCGAAGCGCGTCACGCAGAGCGCGGCCTCGTCGACGGCCGCGACGGCGGCGTCGACGGGCGTGCCGCTCGTCGCCTCGCCGGTCGGCGTGGTCTTCCGCGAGCGCGGCGTCGCGCGGCAGCACGGCCGCGCCGCCGGCGCCGTGGGGCTCGGACTTCCGTTCGCGACCACGCCGACGACCGTCGGCACGGCGACCGACCCGGCGACGACCGCTCCGGCGGCGACGCAGCCCGCGTCCGAGCCGGCGGCGCCCGCCCCGGCCGCGCCCGCCCCCGCGCCTGCGCCGGCCGCTCCCGCGCCGACGCCGCAGGCGACGCCGACGACGGCGCCCCCGGTCACGCCGACGAAGACACAGGATCAGGGCGCCGGCGGAACGACGCCGCTCTCCGGCGGCCCGCTCGTCCCGCCCTCGAGCCCGACGAGCACGACGAACGGCGGCGGCTCCACGTCGTCCGGCTCGGGCACGACGGACACCGGGTCGACGAGCTCGGGCAGCACGGCCACCGGCAGCTCGGGCTCCGGCTCCGGCCAGCTGGCGCCGCCGGTCACGCCGGTGAAGCCGAGCCCGCCGCCCGGCTCCGGCACCGACTCGTCGACCTCGTCGTCGCCGCTGCAGACCGTCGTCCAGATCGTGGTGCCGCACGCTCCCGTCACGACGACGTCGGGCACCGGCACCTCGTCGGGCGGCTCGACGACGACCGCCGGCTCGCCGTCCACCACCACGACGACGTCGACCACGCCGACGACGTCGACCACGACGACGACGCCTCACAAGAGCCCCGGCTCGACCGGCTCGACCACCGGCCTCGCCGGCAACGGCTGACGACTCCCTGAACGACGAAGGGCCGGCTCTCGCCGACCCTCCGTCCGGTTCGTATCCCGCGCGGCCTACGCGGCGCTCGCGAGGTCCTCGCCGAGCGCGAGCTCGAGCCGGGCGAGGGCGTCGCTCTCGAGCTGGCGGACGCGCTCGCGCGTCAGGCCGAGCTCCTTGCCGATCGTCTCCAGCGACGCGGACTCGCCGTCGAAGCCGAAGCGCAGCTCGATGATCCGGCGCTGCCGCTCGGGCAGGTCGGCGATCGCCTCCTGCACGCGCTGCCGCTGCACCGACTCGACTGCCTCCTCGGCCGGGTCGACCGAGGTCTCGTCGGCGAACAGGTCGCCGAGCTCCGAGTCGCTGTCCGAGCCGAGGCCCTGGTTGAGCGAGATCGAGTCGACCGCGTCGAGCGCCTCCTCGACGTGCTCCTTCTTGAGGCGGGTCGCCTCGGCGAGCTCCTCGACGGTGGCCTCGCGGCCGAGCTTCGCCTGAAGCTCCGCCGACGCGCGGTTCAGCTTGATCCGCCGCTCCTGGACGTGCACCGGGATCCGGATCGTCTTCGACTGGTTCGCGACCGCGCGCTGGCAGGCCTGGCGGATCCACCAGGTCGCGTAGGTCGAGAACTTGAAGCCCTTCCGGTGGTCGAACTTCTCCGCGGCGCGGTTCAGGCCGATCACGCCCTCCTGGATCAGGTCGAGCAGGGGGACGTCGTGGCCCTGGTAGCGCTTCGCGATCGAGACGACCAGGCGCAGGTTCGAGTTGATCATCCGCTCCTTCGCGGCGAGGTCGCCACGCTCGATGCGCTTCGCGAGCGCGACCTCCTCGGCGGCCGTGAGCAGCTTGTGCTTGCCGGCGGCGTCCATGAAGAGCTGCAGCGGGTCGAGCGTGCCCGACAGGGCCGGGCCGGCCTCGTAGACGGGGGCGCGGACGATCACGTCGCGCTCCTCGAGCGCGGCGCGGAGCGCGGCCACCTCGTCGTCGGCGAGCTCGTGCTCGTCGGCCAGCGCCTCGATCTCCCGCTCGTCGACGAAACCGCGCTCGGCGGCCTCCTCGACCAGGCGATCGGCAGGCGTCAGGTCGTGCAGATGAATCGTGTCGCTCAGTTCACTCACTCCTTCGGTGTGGGCCACCCGTTCGGATGGCCTCGGCGGCATCCGGCGCGCGATTCCGTGTCTCGCGACGTCCCGGTTGCGCTTACTGTCTTATAGAACGGGTTCCTCCCGAAGTCCATTCCCCGATATCGCAAATTTGCGATTTCCAAACACTCTTTTACAGGGAAAAAACGGATCGGGCCGTGTTGACCGCCGTCGGCCCGTCGACCCGCCGCCGGCGATCGCCGTCGACGTCCGGCGCGGTGACCCTGCATCCAGGGCACGATTCGGCCGTAACGGGCGCTGTTACTCTTCGGCTGGACACGCCGACGTAGCTCAGCTGGTAGAGCACATCACTCGTAATGATGGGGTCCGCGGTTCGAATCCGCGCGTCGGCTTCGCTCGACCGGCCCGTTGCGGTGGTGCCTTTCCCGTCGGTTACGCGCGCCTCGGGGTCGTGATCGTCCCGTTGACGATCGCCGGTGCGGTCCTCGCACTGCGGCTCGCCGCGGGTCCGTAATCTGGGGTGCTCGACGGTGCGCACTTCACGAATCGACCCGGATCGGAAAGAATCGCGGACGACGATGCTCCGGGTGCGTCTCGTCATTCCCCTTGCGGTGCTCGCCGTGCTCGTCGCGGCCGGGACCGCGCAGGCGAGGACCGTGCCGAGCCAGCCGCCGTTCCGCGTCCTCGTCTTCGACCACCTCACGCAGAGCCAGTACCACTACCTCGCGAAGCGCGGCGCGGTCGGCCTGCTCGTGCCGGGTGTCGGGCCGACGACGAACCGGCGCCAGGCGCTTGCGGAGATGCTGCGCGGCTCCGAGGTGAACGCGCGGCTCGGCGGCGTCCCGAGCGGGCCGCGGCTGATCACCGCGTCCGCCGCGAGCGGATACCCGACGGGCTGCTGCTTCATCGTCGTCGAGCTGCCGCCGAAGGGTGCGCCGGCGCCGAACGACCAGCGCTACCGCGTCGTCGTCGTCGGGCGCGGCTACCACGGCGTGCTCACGTCGCCGACGACGCGGATCCCCGGGCTCGTCTCGATCGTCGACATCGCACCGACGGTGATCGGGCACAGCCGCGGCGCGCTCGGCTCGCAGCTCGTCTCCAACCCGACGGCCGCGGTCGCGAGCCTCAACCGCCAGATCCACGCGAACAACCGGCTGAAGTTCGCCGCGCTGCTCGTCGCCGCCGGGTTCGCGCTCTTCTTCCTGCTACTCCGCTCGCGCGCGGCGATCACCGTGATCCCGGCCGTGCTGCTCGGGAGCCTCGGGCTCGCGATCGCGCAGGTGACGAACGAGATCCTGATCATGACGGTGCTCTCGCTCGCGTGCTTCCTCGGCGGGCTGTGGCTCGCGCGCGTCTGCAAGGACGACCTGCGCCTGCTTGCGCTCTTCGTCGGCGTGCTGCTGCTGCACATGCTGCTGCTCGCGCGCCGGCCGGAGTGGGTCGCGGTGTCGCCGCTCGGGCCGACGCAGAACACGCGCTTCTGGGGGATCGGCAACCAGCTCGAGACGCTGCTGATCGCGCCGCTCCTGCTCGGCGCGACGATCTCGCGGCGGCTGTTCGGCACCGCCGGCTTCGCGGCGTTCGCGATGCTGTCGCTCTGGGTGATCACCGGGAACAAGTTCGGCTCGGACGGCGGCGGAGCGATCGTCCTCGGCGTCGCGTTCGCGTTCCTCGGCGCGCGGCTGCTGCGCATCGGCGCGCGCGGCTTCGTCACGCTGCTGCTCACCGCCGCGACCGTCGTGCTCGGGATCGTCTGGCTCGACCTGCGCGTTCCCGGCCCGAATCACCTGCGCAGCGCGTTCGGCCACGGGCTCACCGGTCTCTGGAACGTCGCGGTGAACCGCGTGCCGCTGTCGTACGCGCCGGCGTTGCACGCGTGGACGCTCATCCTGCCGATCGCGATCTCGTTCGTCGTGACGATGGTGATCGCGTACCGGCTTGCGCGCCGCCATCCCGCACGCGACCTCGTGCTCGCCGTCGGCGTCGCCGTCGTCACGTCGCTGCTCGTCAACGACTCCGCGGGGTACGTCCTGTCCGGCGGGATCGCGTGCGCCGCCGCCGTCGCGCGTTTCGTCCCGTCGTACTCGCCGCTGCGCCTGCCGGTGCTGAGCCGTGCGCCGCTCGTGCCGCAACCCGTCGCGAACGAGGCGACGAGCGAATAGCGGACTCGGTTCTCCGAATCGTCCACCTCTTCGCGGCGATCGTCTGGGTCGGCGGCACCGTCGCGCTCGTGCTCGTCGCCGTGCCGCCGGTGCAGCGGCTCGAGGGCGAGGCGCGCGCGAGGACGCTGCGCGCGTTCGGGAAGCGGTGGCGTCCGATCGGGTGGAGCGCGCTCGGCGTCGCGATCCTGTCCGGCGCGGTGCTCGCCGGACGCGACGGCGCGTTCGACACGGCGCCGTCGAGCTTCGACTGGGTGCTCGCGGTGAAGGGCTTCTGCGTCGGCCTGCTCGTCGCCGGCGCGTACCTCCACGACTACGTGCTCGGGCCGGGGCTCTCGGAGCAGATCCGCGAGGGCAGGCCGCAGACGCTCCGCCGCCGGCTCGTGCTGATCGGGCGCGCGAACTTCGGGCTGACGCTCCTGATCCCGCTGCTCGGCGCGGTGCTCGCCGAGATCATCCGCTAGCGCGCTAGATCTGCCAGAAGCCGTCCGCGATCAGCGGCAGGCGGCGGCCCTTCGACGTGACGCCGGTGACCTCGAGCTCGGGGCCGCCGATCATCACGTCGAGATGGAGGATCGAGTTGTTCACGCCGCGCGCAGGCTTCGTCGCGCGGGTGCCCGAGAAGCCCTGGCCGAACGCGATGTGCGTCGACGCGTTCTCGTCGAGCAGCGTGTCGAAGTAGGTGCGGCCGCTGAGCCCGATGCGGGACGTCGCGTCGACGAGCGCGACCTCGCCGAGCCGCCGTCCGTGGCCGGTCTTGTCGCCGTCGATGTACGCCGCGACGAAGTCGCGGTCCTTGCGGCTGTCGGCGTCGAGCCGGACGAGCCAGCCGTTCCGGAACTCGCCGCGCAGGCCGCGGATCAGCCGGCCGCGGAACGAGAGCGGGAACGTGCACCTGAACGTCCCGTCGGTGCCGGAGGCGTGCGGGCTCGTGAACGTCTCCTCCGTCGGCATGTTCGGCGTCAGCTTCACGCCCGCGGGCGTCGCCTCGAAGCCGCCCATCCACCTCGTCCCGGCCGCCATCCGCAGGTCGAGCTCCGTGCCGGGCCCGCGCAGCTCGAGCCGGTCGAGGCCGAGGCGCGAGAGCTTGGCGGCGCGCCGGTCGATCGCGCGGACGTGCCGCATCCACCCGGTCGAGCCGCGGCCGTCCCGGTCGGTGAGCCGGCAGAACCAGAGGAGGTCGCGCGCGAGCTTCCGCTTCGCCTCGAGCAGCTCGAGCTCCGGGTAGACGAGCCCGGCCCAGTGGTCGGTCGGCCAGCCGGCGATCGTCCAGCGTGCCCGCATCTGCATCGCGGCGCGGCGGTACGCGGCCTGGTGGCGCGCGCCGCGCACGCTGTCGGTGCGGACGCGCGCGGGCGCGATCCCCTCGAGGTAGCCCGGCGTCGCCTCGCCGGAGATCATGACGGCCGCCGTCGTCGGCTTCGCCATCTCGCGGAGGCGGCGCGCCGTCCACGGCGTCGTCGCACCGAGTGCGTCGTCCCGGCCGTAGCGCAGCCGCGCGCGGGTGACGTGCGGGTCCTGGACGATCGCGTCGACCGCGACCGCCCCCGCGCGGTAGCCCGCCTCGGCGAGCGCGACCATCAGCTCGCGGTGCTCGTGCTCGCCGCGGATCACGAGCGTGTCGCCCGGAGCGAGCGAGACGCCCGCCTTGACGATCGCGTCGGCGTAGCGCTTCAGCTGCTCCGGCGGGAGGAGGGCGGTCCCGGCGCTCACGCGCCGGACGCTACCTGTCTTTTGACGCGGGACGCCCGCTGCCGGAATGCTTTCGGGATGGAGGTCGCCGAGGTCGCCGCGCGCGCCGCCGGGGAGAACTTCCCCGTCGGGTCGCTCCTGTTCCCGCGGGCGCTGCGGCCGCACGTCCGCGCGCTCTACTGCTACGCGCGCCTCGTCGACGAGCTCGGGGACTCCTACGACGGAGACCGGCTCGCCGCGCTCGACGAGCTCGAGCACGAGGTCGACCTCACCTTCGGGGGCGAGCCGACCTGGCCGGTGATGCGAAACGTCCAGCCGACGGTGCGCGAGTTCGACCTCCCGCGCGAGCCGTTCGACCGGCTGATCGAGGCGAACCGGATCGACCAGCGGATCTCCGAGTACGCGACGTGGGCCGACCTGAAGCAGTACTGCGTCCACTCCGCGGATCCGTGCGGGCGGCTCGTGCTCGGCGTGCTGCGACGGCTCGACGACCCGGAGCTCGTCGCGGCGAGCGACGACGTGTGCACCGGGCTGCAGCTCGTGAACTTCCTCCAGGACGTCCCACGCGATCTCGAGCTCGGGCGCGTCTACCTCCCGGCGGAGGACCGGCGGCGCTACGGCGACCCGCCGCTCGACCGGCCGAGCGACGGGCTGCGCGCGCTGCTCCGGTTCGAGGCGGGCCGCGCGGCGGAGCTGCTCGGAGCGGGCGAGCTGCTGCGGGCGCGGATCGGCGGGCGGCTCGGGCGCGCGGTCGGGCTCTTCGGCCGCGGCGGGCTCGCCGCGCTCGACGCGCTCGAGGCGGCGAACTGGGACGTCTTCACACAGCGGCCGAAGCCGTCGCGCGCGCGGCTCGCGCGCGAGGCCGCGCTGACCCTCGTGCAGCGTGCGTAGGCTCGACGGAGCACGCGGGAGCGGAGGTACCGGCTTTGCCGGTGCCGGAGCGAATGCGTAGCGTCGACGCCGCGTACGACGAGGTCCTGCGCGTGACGCGCGCGCGGGCGAAGAACTTCGCCTACGGGATCATGGTGCTGCCGCGTCCGAAGCGGCGCGCGATCGCCGCGATCTACGCGTACGCGCGCGAGGTCGACGACGTCGCGGACGGCGGGCTGCCGGTGGACGAGAAGCGCGCGCGGCTCGAGGCGCTGCGAGCGTCGCTCGACGATCCGTCGCCGGCGGACGCGATGCACGTCGCACTCGCCGACGCGCGCGCGCGGTACGCGATCCCGCGCGACGCGCTCGCGGCGCTCGTCGACGGCGGACTGCAGGACACCGAGCAGGCGCGCTACGCCGACTTCGACGAGCTGCGCGGCTACTGCGAGAAGGTCGCAGGCGCGGTCGGCGTCGCGTGCATCGCCGTCTACGGCTCCGACGACGTCGAGCGTGCGCGCACGCTCGGCATCGCGCTGCAGCTCATCAACATCATGCGCGACGTCGCCGAGGACGAGCAGCTCGGTCGCGTGTATCTCCCGCAGGACGAGCTCGCGCGCTTCGGCGTCGCGGAGCTCGCGCCGGGTCCGGAGTGGCGCGAGCTGATGGCGTTCCAGGCGCAGCGGGCGCGCGTGCATCTCGACGAAGGGCTGCGGCTGCTCGACTCGCTCGACCGGCGGAGCGCGCTGTGCGTGTCGACGTTCGCGGGGCTGTACCGCGGCCAGCTCGACCGGATGGAGGCGAACGCGTTCGACGTCTTCTCCGCGTCGTGCCGGCTCTCGACGCCGGCGAAGCTCGCGGTCGTCGCGCGGGGACTCGTCCGATGAGGGTCGCGGTCGTGGGCGGCGGGCTCGCGGGGCTCGCCGCGGCGCTCGACCTCGTCGACGCCGGCGCGGACGTGACCGTCTACGAGGCGCGGCCGACGCTCGGCGGCGCGGTGCAGACGCTGCCCGAGCGCGACGGCGACCCGGAGCCGCCGCCGGACAACGGCCAGCACATCGCGCTCGGCTGCTTCACGGAGTACCTGCGCTTCCTCGACCGCGTCGGCGAGGCCGGGTCGGTCTCGCGCACACGGCTCGCGCTGCCGGTGATCGCGGAGGACGGGACGGTCGCGAGCATCGCGCCCACGCCGCGCGCGCTGCTCTCGTACCGACATCTCTCCACGGCCGATCGCCTCAAGCTCCCACTCGTCCTCGCTCGACTGCGCGGAGCGCAGGCGGGCGAGGAGCAGACGTTCGGCGCGCTGCTCCGCCGACTCGGCACGAGCGACGCGGCGGTCGACCGGTTCTGGGACGTCTTCATCCGGCCGGCGCTGAACCTCCGCTGCGACGAGGTCGACGCGGGCGCGGGGCTCTTCACCGTCAGGACGGCGCTGCTCGGCCCGCGCGCGAACGGCGATCTCGTCCTGCCGCTGCGGCCGCTCGGCGTGATGCACGGCGACGCCGCGGGCGGCGCGCTCGCCGCGGCCGGCGCGACCGTCCGGCTCGACACGCGCGTCGAGTCGCTCGACGAGCTCGACGCGGACGCGATCGTCGTCGCGGTGCCGCCGCGCGAGAGCGCGCGGCTCCTCGGCGAGCCCGAGCCGGCCCTCGAGGACTCGCCGATCGTGTCGGTGCACCTCTGGTTCGACCGCCAGCTGCTGCGCGAGCCGCTCGCCGCGCTCCTCGGCTCCGACGCGCACTGGGTCTTCGACCGCGGGCGTCTCACCGGCCACGAGCCCGAGCGGGGCCAGTACCTCACCGTCGTCTCGAGCGGCGTGCCCGACCTGATGGAGATCCGCGGACGGGAGCTCGTCGACCGGATCGCGGGGCAGCTCGTCGGGCGGCTCGGCACGGCCGAGCTGCTCTGGTCGCGCGTCAGCCGCGAGCCGTACGCGACGATCGCGCTCCGGCCCGGCACCGAGCGTCCGGCCGCCGCGACCGCGCGACCGAACGTCCTCCGTGCGGGCTCGTGGACCGACACCGGCTGGCCGGCGACGATGGAGAGCGCCGTGCGAAGCGGACGAGCGGCGGCGAAGGCGGCGGCGTGACCGCCACCGCCGAGCTGACGCGCCTCGACGCGGCCATCGACCGCGGCACGCGCCGCCTGCTCGAGCTGCAGCGCGACGACGGGATCTGGGTCGGCGAGCTCGAGTCCAACGTGACGATGACCGCGCAGCACCTCTTCTGGAACCATGCGCTCGGCCTCCGCACGCCGGAGCTCGACCGCGGGATCGCGAACGAGCTGATGGCGCGGATGCGCGACGACGGGACGTGGGCGATCTGGTTCGACGGCCCGCCGGATCTCTCGACGTCGATCGAGGCGTACGTCGCGCTCCGCATGTGCGGCGTCGATCCCGGCCCGCGCTCGCTCGACTACATCCGGCGCGAGGGCGGGATCCCGAAGAGCCGCCTCTTCACGAAGTGCTTCCTCGCGCTCCTCGGCCAGTGGCCGTGGCAGCGGATGGTCCCGATCCCGCCGGAGCTCGTGCTGCTCCCGCCGTCGGCGCCGCTCTCGATCTACAACTTCGCGTGCTGGGCGCGGCAGACGTTCGTCGCGCTCGCGGTCGCGCAGTCCCTGCGCCCCGTGCGCCCGGCGGACGTCGACCTGCGCGAGATCGGCGCGATCCCCGGGCGCACGAGGCCGCCGCGCCGCCCGAACGCGCTGCGGCGGCGCGCGCTCCACATCGCCGAGCGGTGGATCCGCGAGCGGCAGGAGGCGGACGGCTCGTGGGGCGGGATCCAGCCGCCGTGGGTCTGGGGGATCCTCGCGCTGACGGCGCTCGGGTACGGCCTCGACGACCCGACGCTCGGCCGCGCCGTCGAGGGCTGGCGCGGGTTCATGGTCGGAGACGGCGACCGGATCCGGCCCGAGGCGTGCCAGTCGCCGGTCTGGGACACGGGCCTCGCGGTGCTCGCGCTCCGCGCCTGCGGCGTCGCGCCCGACCACCCGCAGCTCGTCCGCGCCGCCGACTACCTCCTCCGCGAGGAGGTGACCGTGAAGGGCGACTGGTCGGTTCGCGTCCCCGGGCTCGCGCCCGGCGGCTGGGCCTTCGAGTACGAGAACGACCTCTACCCGGACACCGACGACGCCGCGGTGATCGCGCTCGCGCTCCGCCGGCTCGGCACCGGCGACGACGCGGTGCGCCGGGGGCTCGACTGGCTCGCGGGCATGCAGTCGCGCGACGGCGGCTGGGGCGCGTTCGACGTCGACAACCAGGCGATGTGGCTCTACCGGATCCCGTTCTGCGACTTCGGCAAGGTGACGGACGAGCCGAGCGCCGACGTGACGGCGCACGCGCTCGAGACGCTCGCGCAGGAGGAGGGCTACGACGGCGCGGTCGCGCGCGGCCTCGACTGGCTCCTCGCCGAGCAGGAGACGGACGGCTCGTGGTTCGGCCGCTGGGGCGTGAACCACCTCTACGGCACCGGCGCCGCGCTGCCGGCGCTCGAGGCCTGCGGCATTCCGGCCGATCATCCCTCGATGCGCCGTGCCGTCGACTGGCTCGAGTCCGTCCAGCAGCCCTCCGGCGGCTTCGGCGAGGACATCCGCTCCTACGCCGACCCCGCGTGGCGCGGGCGCGCGACCTTCGCGACGCCTTCGCAGACCGCGTGGGCTCTCCTCGGCCTCGTCGCCGCAGGAAACGCTGAGGCATCGCCTGCGCGGAGGGGGGCAGACTACCTCTGCGAGGTCCAGCGGGCGGACGGTGACTGGGACGAGCAGCACTTCACCGGCACCGGCTTCCCGCTCGACTTCATGATCCGCTACCACCTCTACCGCATCAGCTTCCCGCTCCTCGCACTCGGACGACTCAGAGAAAGGCTCTCCGGATGAAGTTCCCGCTCTCCTCGACGGTCTCGATCGGGCGCTACGTCGCCCGGGAGCAGCGCAAGGGCCGGCGCTACCCGCTCGTCCTGATGCTCGAGCCGACGCTCGCGTGCAACATCGCCTGCATCGGCTGCGGGAAGATCCGCGAGTACGAGTCGAACCGTGCGCGGCTGACGGTGGAGGAGTGCGTCGACTCGGGCCTCCAGTGCCCGGCGCCCGTCGTCTCGATCTGCGGCGGCGAGCCGCTCGTCTACAAGGGGATCGAAGAGGTCGTCGCCGGGATGCTCGAGATGGGGAAGACCGTCGAGCTCTGCACGAACGCGCTCCGTCTCGAGCAGTGCCTCGACTGGTTCGAGCCGTCGCCGCGGATGACGTTCGTCGTGCACCTCGACGGGATGCAGGAGATCCACGACTACGTCTGCGACTACCCGGGCCTCTGGGAGATCGCGGTCGACGCGATCAAGCTCGCCCGCGCCCGCGGCTTCCGCGTCACGACGAACACGACGATCTTCAAGGAGACCGAGGTCGACGACGTGATCGAGATGATGCGGTACCTCACGAACGACGTCGGCATCGACGGGATGCTCGTCGCGCCCGGCTACCAGTACTCGCAGATCGACCCGGCGCTGACGATGACGCGCGCCGAGCACGAGGAGAAGTTCCGCGCCATCCGCACGGCGGTGCGCAAGCACGGCTACCGCTGGATCGCGACGCCGATCTACCAGGACTTCCTCACGGGCGAGCGCAAGCTCGCGTGCGCGCCGTGGGGCTCGATCACGCGCAACCCGTACGGCTGGAAGGGCCCGTGCTACCTGCTGACGGACGGGATCTTCCCGACGTACGAGGCGCTGCTCGACGGGATGGAGTGGGAGGCGTACGGGCCGGGCAACGATCCGCGCTGCGAGCACTGCGGGATCCACTCCGGGTTCGAGCCGTCGGCCGCGTTCGAGTCGTCGAAGAGCCTGAAGGAGACCGTGCGGAGCATGGCGTGGACGCTGACGGGCTGACCTTCGCCTGCGCGACGACCGCCGAAGAGCGCGTCGCGAGGAAGGCCGGCCTGCGCGCGGTCCGCGTCGGCGTGCGCGCGGTGAACGGCGTTCCCGACGGGCGCCTCGTCTCGTTCGGCGTTGCGGGCGCGCTCCACGACGGCCTCGCGATCGGCGACGTCGTCGATGCGACGCGCGTCGTCGACGCGTCCGGCGCGACGCTGTGGGAGGGCGCCCCGCTCGGCGTGCGCGGCGCGCGCACCGGCACCGTCCTCGCGTCGAACGAGCTCGTCCACGACGCGGACGAGCGGCGCCGCCTGCACGAGACGAGCGGCGCGGACGCGGTCGACATGGAGAGCGGGACGCTCGCCGCGTCGGGTCGCCTCGCCGGCGTCGTGCGCGCGATCTCCGACGTTCCGTCGAGCGCGATCGAGGGCGTCGAGTCGACCGTGCATCCCGACGGGCGCACCGACGTCGCGGGGCTCCTGCGCTGGATCGCGACCCGCCGCGGCGACGCGATCCGCTCGATGCGCGACGCGGTCCGGTCGCTGAACGCGCTGCAGCGGAGCTTCGCGTGAGCGGACGCCGCGTCCTCCTCGCCGCGCCGCGCTCGTTCTGCGCCGGCGTCGACCGCGCGATCGAGATCGTCGAGCGGCTGCTCGAGCAGCACGGGCCGCCGGTCTACGTCCGCCACCAGATCGTCCACAACGAGCACGTCGTCCGCCGGCTCGAGGAGCTCGGCGCCGTGTTCGTCGAGCACGAGAACGAGATCCCCGAGGGCGAGATCTGCGTGCTCTCGGCGCACGGCGTCGCGCCGTCCGTGAAGGAGAACGCGCAGCGCCGCGGCCTCCACATCGTCGACGCGACCTGCCCGCTCGTGAACAAGGTGCACGCAGAGGCGCGCCGCTACGCCGACAGCGGCCACCTCGTCGCGCTCGTCGGGCACGAGAACCACGTCGAGGTGATCGGGACGCTCGGCGAGCGGCCGGACTCGACGGTCGTGATCGAGTCGCCGGAGCAGGCGCGTGCGCTGCAGACCGACAAGCCGGTCGCGGTGATCACGCAGACGACGCTCTCGCTCGACGACGTCGCGCCGATCGTCGACGCGCTCGAGGCTCACCTCGGCGAGATGAAGCGGCCCGCCGCCGACGACATCTGCTACGCGACGCAGAACCGGCAGGACGCGGTGAAGGCGATGGTCGCGGAGGGCGCGACGCTCGTTCTCGTGATCGGCTCCGCGACGAGCTCGAACGCGCAGCGCCTCGTCGAGGTCGCGCAGTCGAACGGCGCCGAGGCGACGCTCGTCGACGGCGAGAGCCCGATCGACGACGAGCTGATCGCCGGGCACGACACGATCGGGCTGACCGCCGGCGCGTCGACGCCGGAGGAGCTCGTCGAGTCGGTCGCGGCGTCGCTCGCGGCCCGCGGCTACGACACGCTCGAGGAGATCACGGTCGCGCGCGAGCACGTCCACTTCCGGCTCCCGAAGGAGGTCGCACGCGGATGACGAGCATCGAGGTGCCCTACTCGATCGCGGCAGCGCTCCCGACCCTCTCGGTGATGGACATCACGAACGAGGTCGCCCAGTCCGTCCGCCGCTCGGGCCGGAGCGACGGGATCGCATACATCCACACGGCGCACGGGCTGACGCTCGTCCGCGTCCAGGAGCGCGAGACCGGCTTCTTCGAGGACGTCGAGACGCTGCTCGAGCGCGTCGTCCCGGCCGAGTCCCCTGCCCGCGAGCGGCTCGTGGCCTTCCTCCTCGGCCCGCGGACGGAGCAGGTGCCGTTCGCCGACGGGGCCCTCTGCCTCGGCCGGTGGCAGCGGATCCTGCTCTTCTCGCTCGACGCCGAGCACCGGAACGACTGGTCGCTTACGCTTCTGGCATGAGGACGCGCCGCCACCAGCGGCTTCTCGCGATCCTGGCACTCGCGCTGCTCTCGCTCGTCGCGGAGATCGTCGGGCGGAGCCTCACGCATCGGCTCGACGTCGGCCGCCACGTCGGCCGCGTGAGCTACGACCACGCCGGCTACTACCCGTTCCTGCTGGCGTTCACGAAGATCGCGATCGCGCTGATGCTCGCGCGGCTCGCGTGGCGCTTCGCGAAGGCGCGCGCCGCCGCGCGCGCGGCGCACCGCGTCGCGCTCGCGCTCGGCGGATCGCCGCAACGCCGCCGCCCGCGGATGCGGATCGAGCTCTCGCCGCGCCTCTGGCTCCTCTCGTTCGTCGTCACCGCGTCGCTCTACCTCGTGATGGCCGACGCCGAGGCGGCGGAGGCGCATCGCTGGACGCTGCTCGGGCCGTGGCTCCACAGCTCCGCGCTGCCGGTCTTCGCGGTGCTCAGCGTCGTCGTCGCGGTCGTCTACCGCGCCGTCGCCGGCTGGCTCGCGGACTACGAGAGGCTCGCGGCGGACGCGGTCGCGTTCGCCCGGCATCTCCGCTCGCTCGGCTCTCTCTCCGCGCCGCGCCTTCGCATCGCGACGTCGCTCGCGCCGCGCTCGCGCTTCGGGCTCGCGTTCGAGTCCCGTCCTCCGCCGCTCGCCGCGTAAGTCGCGGGCGTGCGCCCGCGACGGTCGTGACCGAAGCGGGAAGGAGGAACGGAGATGAGCGCGGACTTCGCGCATGAACTGAAACGAACGGACGAGACCGACGCGCGCGACGGGCTGTCGCGGGTCGCGCGTGCGCGGATCGTGCTCTCGCTCGGGCCGCTGACGGCGCTCGGCGGCGTGCTCTGGGCGGTGCTCCAGCCGTGGCGGCTGACGCTGCTGCACCCGGCCGGCCAGGGCGTCTGGTGGCTCCTCGTCGAGCCGCCGCTCTACGTGATCGCGGTCGGGCTCGTCTTCCGGCTCGTGATCGCCCCCGGCGTCGCGGAGGACCTCCTCGACGAGGAGCCGCGGCGGTGATCGTCGCCGGGTTGATGCCGCAGGCCGAGTTCGTCCACTGGTGGTTCGCGACCGGGTTCCTGATGCTCGGGCTCGTGCTGCTCGCGGAGGCGGTCGTCGGCCCCGAGGTGTGGCGGAAGCGCGCGTGGCGGCCGTACCTCTGGCCGAGCCTCTGCTTCGGGATGGGGATTCTCATGTGGCCGGTGATGACGTTCTTCACGAACTCGGCGATCCACATGGTCGCGCACGGGTCGTGGGCGGAGGTGCTGATGCTGTGCGGCGCGGCGGAGCTCGGCGTCGCGCGCGGGAAGCTCCACTCGCAGTACTGGCGGCTCACGTCGTCGCTCGCCCTCATCGTGTCCGGGACGGCGTTCCTCGTGCACGAGCAGAACGCGTGGCTGTTCTCGCGCGCCGCGTTCCTCCACCACACGCTCGGCTGGACGGCGCTCATCTGCGCCGTGTTCCCGTTCGTGCTCGCGTTCCGGCCGCGCTCGCTCGTCGCCGCGACCGGGTTCGCGACGTTCTTCGTGCTCCTCGCGGTGCTGCTCTACTGCGACCGCGACATCGCGCCGATCCTCGGGCACTTCTCCCGGTTCGCGGGAGTGCCGCACCGGTGAGGCGCGCGCTCGTCGGCGTCGCGTTCCTCGCGCTCGCCGTGCCCGGCGCCGCGTTCGCGCACGCGTCGCTGAAGCACGAGACGCCGTCGTTCGGCGAGGAGCTGACGGTCTCGCCGCGCCGCGTCGTCCTCCAGTTCGACCAGACCGTCGACGCGCTGCCGCGCGGGATCCAGGTGCTGACGCCGAGCGGGAAGAACCTCGCCGGGAAGCCGTACGTCATCACGGCGCAGCGGCAACTCGTCGCGCCGGTGCCGACGCTGCGGAAGGGCGCGTACACGATCCGCTGGCAGGCGCTCTCGAACGACGGCCACATCGTCTCGGGCGTCTACACGTTCGGCGTCGGCGTGCCAGCGCCGCCGGTGACCGCCGCGGTCGGTGCGCAGGGGCCGACGGGGACGGAGGACGTCGTCCGCTGGCTCTACTTCGTCGCGCTCGCGCTGCTCGTCGGCGGGCTCGGCTTCCGGCTGCTGATCCTGCGCGGCCACCCCCTGCCGCCGCGCGCGGAGCGCCGGTTCTTCTGGGTGACGGGGATCGGCGTCGTCGCGATCCTCCAGGTCGGGATCGTCGCGTTCCTGCTGCGCGGGGAGGACATGCTGCAGCTGCCGTTCAGCCTCTTCATCTACGGCGACCTCTCGCCGCTCGCGAACGGGACGCGCTACGGCGAGGCGTTCATCGCGATGACGCTCGGGTTCGCGCTCACGGCGGCGGCGCTGTACCTCGCGTGGCTCGTCGAGCGGCGCTGGCTCCTGTGGCTCGCGTTCGCGCTCGGGCTCGTGTTCGCGTCGGGGCTGTCGCTGTCGGGGCACTCGGCCGCCGACCCGCCGCACTCCTGGCTCTCGGAGCTCGCGGACTACGCGCACCTCACCGCGGCGATGCTCTGGGTCGGCGGGCTCGTGTCGATGATCGTCGTCGTGTGGCACGGGGCGCCCGAGCTGCGGCGCACGGCGTTCCTCCGGTTCTCGCGGATGGCGACGGTGCTCGTCGCGGTGCTGCTCGCGGCGGGGACGTATCTCTCGATCCTGCGGCTGCCGCACGTGAGCGATCTCTGGACGACGGGCTACGGGCAGGTGCTGCTCGTGAAGCTGTCGCTCGTCGCGCTCGCGCTGCTCTGGGGCGCGGCGCACCACTTCCTCGCGGCACCGCGGCTCGCCGCGGGCGACGGCGGCACGCTCTTCTCGCGGCTCGGACGGAGCATGCTCGGCGAGAGCGCGGTCGCGATGGCGGTGCTGCTCGTCGCCGCGGTCCTCGTCGACTCGAAGCCGCCACCGCAGCCGACGCCGCGCGCGCCGGTCGCCGCGCACGACAGCCGCCGGTAGGGTCCGCGCGATGCTCGTCCTGACGCGAACGGAGGTCGAGGAGCTGCTCGACGTCGACGCGCTGTTCGACGCGCTCGGGCGCGCGCACGTCGAGCTGTCCGCGGGCGAGGTCTCGATGCCGCAGCGGATCGCGGCGTTCGGCGAGGCGGACGGGCTGCTCGGCGCGATGCCCGCGTACCTGCCGTCGGCGGGGCTCGGCTGCAAGCTCGTCTCGGTCTACCCGCACAACGCGGACCGGCCGTCGCACCAGGCGGCGATCATGCTCTTCGACCCGGCGAACGGGACACCGGTCGCGTTGATGGACGGGACGTACGTCACCGAGACGCGCACCGCCGTCGCCGCCGCGCTCGCCGCGGATCTCCTCGCGCGCGACGACGCGCGTGTGCTCGCGATCCTCGGCACCGGCGCCCAGGCGCGGTCGCACGCGCGCGCGTTCGCGACGATCCGCGACTGGGACGAGGTGCGCGTCGCCGGACGCGACGCGGAGAAGGCGCGCGAGCTCGCGGACGAGGCCGGCGCGGCCGCCGCCGCGAGCTTCGAGGACGCGGTCCGCGGCGCCGACGTCGTCGCCGCCACCACGGGATCCGCGGAGCCGGTCGTCCGGCTCGAGTGGCTCGCGCCCGGCGCGCACGTCAGCTCCGTCGGCTTCGCGCCGCCCGGCTCGGAGGTCGACCCGGCGATCGTCCGCGAGGCGACGGTCGTCGTCGAGACGCGCGCCGCGCTCGGGCCGCCGCCCGCCGGCGCCTGCGAGCTCCAGGGTCTCGACGGCGTCCACGCCGAGCTCGGCGAGCTCGTCGCCGGCACCAGAGCCGGCCGAGCCTCGGCGACGGAAATTACGCTGTACAAGTCGGTCGGCGTCGCCGTCCAGGATCTGGCGGCGGCGGCGCTCGTGACGGCCGCGGCACGCGAGCGCGGGGTCGGCAGGGAGATCGAGCTGGAGGAGATCCATCGATGAGCACGCAGGAGTTCAGCCCGGGCCTCGCAGGCGTTGTCGCGTTCGAGACCGAGATCGCCGAGCCGGACCGCGACGGCGGACAGCTGCGCTACCGCGGCGTCGACATCGAGGAGCTCGTCGGCCACGTCCCGTTCGAGCAGGTCTGGGGGCTTCTCGTCGACGAGTCGCTCACCCCGGGGTTGCCCGCCGCGACCTGCGAGCTCGAGGTGCGGAGCGGCTCGTACATGGCCGACCTCCAGTCGATGCTCGCGATCCTCGCGGGGCGCTGGAAGCTCGGGCAGCTGATCGACATCGACGACGAGCAGGCGAAGGAGGATTTGCGCCGGCTCTCCGCCGCGGCGCTCTCGATCGTCGCGCAGTCCGCCCGCGGCGCCGACAAGCCGCCCGTCCCCGAGGCGACCGTGATGGAGGGCGAGACCGCCGCGGAGCGGTTCCTCCTCGCGTGGCGCGGCGAGGTCGACGAGCGTGCGGCGAAGGCGATCGACACGTACTGGATCTGCACCGCGGAGCACGGGCTCAACGCGTCGACGTTCACCGCGCGCATCGTCGCGTCGACCGGCGCCGACTGCGGCGCCGCGCTCGCGTCGGCGGTCGGCGCGCTCTCCGGGCCGCTGCACGGCGGCGCGCCGGCGCGCGTGCTCCCGATGCTCGACGCGGTCGCGGAGTCGGGCGACGCGGAGAAATGGGTCGCCGACGCGCTCGCGCGGAAGGAGCGGATCATGGGCTTCGGCCACCGCGTCTACCGCGCCGAGGATCCGCGCTCGCGCCTCCTGAAGCGGACGGCGAAGGAGCTCGGCTCGCCGCGCGTCGAGGTCGCCGAGGCACTCGAGCTGGCGGCGCACGAGGCGATCGCGAAGAAGAACCCGGACCACTCGTACACGAACGTCGAGTTCTGGTCGGCGATCGTCCTCGACGTCGCGGAGATCCCGCCGACGCTCGCGCCCGCGATGTTCGCGTGCTCGCGCACGGCCGGCTGGTCGGCGCACATCCTCGAGCAGAAGCGGCTCGGCGTGCTCGTCCGCCCGTCGGCGCGCTACGTCGGCCCGCCGGCGCGCTCGCTCCAGTCGATCTAGCGCACGATGGACGAGCTGCTCGCGTACCGCGACCGCTTTCCGATCCTCTCCGACTGCACGTACCTGATCAACCACTCGCTCGCGGCGATGCCGGCCGCGGCGGAGGAGCGGCTGCTCGAGTACGCGCGGATGTGGCGCGAGCGCGGGATCCGCTCGTGGGGCGAAGGCTGGTGGGACATGTCCGTGACGGTCGGCGACCAGCTCGGCCGGATCATGGGCGCGCCGCCGGGCTCGATCGTCATGCACCAGAACGTGACCGTCGCGGAGATGGTGGTGCTCTCGTGCTTCCGCGAGCCGGGCGCGCGCAACCGCGTCGTCTACGAGGAGGCGAACTTCCCGTCGGTGCGCTACCTCTACCAGGCGCAGCCGGAGCTCGAGGTCGTCGCGGTCGAGGACGACCGCGCGATCGTCGACGCGATCGACGAGCGGACGCTGCTCGTCCCGATCAGCCACGTCCTCTTCAAGAACGCGGAGATCCAGGACGTGGCGCCGATCGTCGCGCGCGCGCACGAGGCCGGTGCGTACGTCGTGCTCGACTGCTACCAGTCGTCGGGCGTCGTCCCGTTCGACCTGACGGAGCTCGACGTCGACTTCGCGTGCGGCGGCTCGGTCAAGTGGCTCTGCGGCGGGCCGGGCGCGGGGTGGCTCTACGTGCGGCCCGACCTCGCGGAGCGGCTCGAGCCGACGTTCGTCGGCTGGCAGGGCCACGCGCGGCCGTTCGCGTTCGAGCCGGAGCTCGAGTACGCGGAGGGCGCGCGGCGCTTCCTCACCGGGACGCCGAACGTCCCGGCGCTGTACGCCGCGACGGCCGGCTACGACGTGATCGAGGAGATCGGCGTCCCGCGGATCCGCGAGCGCTCGCTCGCGCTGACGCAGCTGCTCATCGACCTCTGCGACGAGCGCGGCATCGGCGTCGGGAGCCCGCGCGAGGCCGCGCGGCGCGGCGGCACCGTCCTCGTCGACACGCCGGATCACGCCGCGGTCCACCGCGAGCTCGGCGAGCGCGGGATCATCTGCGACTTCCGCCCGGATGCCGGCGTCCGCATCGGCCCGCACTTCTTCAACACGGAGGACGAGCTCCGCCACACGGTGGACGAGCTCGCCGACATCGTCGAGACGGGCGCCTACGAGCGCCACTCGGGCGCCGTCGGCCGCTACTGAGCCTGGATCTCGGCACTGATCGGCAGGTGGTGCCAGGCACAACCTGCCGATTTCGGGAAGTCGGCACGGTTCCGCGAGCTCTTGGCAGACGGTGCCAGGCACAACCTGCCGACTTCACGGAGTTGTGACGGTTCTGCGAGCCGCGGGCGGGCCCGGCCGGGCGCGGTTCCCTGAGTCGGGTGTGCAGGAAACGCCCGCGTGCGGCGACTTTATGGTCACGTGGGCCGGTTCGCCGTCATCGTCTCCGTGCTCCTGGCGACCCTCGCTGCGGCCGGCTCGGCCTCGGCGGCGCAGCTGATCGACCGCAACGCGTCCGCGGTGCGGATCTCGATCGACGGGAAAGGCGAGGCGCTCCTCACGTACCGCAAGTCCGGGACGACGAAGCACGTGCTGATCTGGGGCGCGATCAACGCGCTGCCGCCGGTGCAGGGGACGCGCCAGGTGAAGTTCCGGCTCGACTACGCCGGCGGCTGGGGCAAGTACCACACGATCTACTGGAAGACGTTCCGCGGCAGCTGCGGCCGCTACGACGGCCCGGCGCTCCCGAACGTCGTCGCCGCGTGCAAGGCGCCGGACGGCTCGTACTGGGCGGCGCAGAGCTGGCCGCAGCCGCTGCCCGACCTCGGCTACGCGCCGTGGAACGCCGCCCGCCGCGCGTACTGGCTCGAGGTCTCGCACTGGACGGGCCAGGTCGCGAAGCTCGAGACCGGGATGGACTGGGTCTACAACGGCCGCTTCCAGGATCTCTTCGGCCGCTACACGTACAACGGGAGCCCGGTCTACGGGTTCGGGACGACGCGCTACGGGGCGCCGACCGACGGCTTCGGCGCGCTCATCTACCTCGACACGTTCAACTCGGTCTACGGCCCGGGCTGGCACCGCGAGAACTCGTTCGTCTCGCACAACCCGACGGGCGCGTTCTGCTACGGCTTCTATCCGTTCGACCCGACGAAGGGCGGCTACGCGCACCCGCCGGGGCAGACCGCCGTGCGTGGGCCCGGCGTCGGGGAGAAGTACCGCCTGTTCGCCGAGGGGCCGGGCGTGACGCCCGACGTCGCGGTGATCGTGCCGGGGCTCCACGCGTTCGACCCGCGCAACTCGACGGACGTCGAGCTCGAGCGGAACGCGTCGGCCGTGCTCGCCGGGTACGGCGACAAGTCCTGCCGCGCCGGGCAGTAGCTCAGGCGAGCAGCTCGAGCAGCCGCCGCGCGTACGCGGGCGCCGTCGGCTCGTCCTCGTGGCGGAAGTAGACGTACACCGGCTCGGCCAGCGGGCGGATGCGGTCGGCGAGCTCGACGAGCGCCGCATCGTCGTACGGCGGCTCGCGCATCCGGACGTAGCGGAACGGCGCCTCGCCATCGAGGTCGTTGACGCGCACCGCGCCGGCCTCCGCGAGGCGCGGCTCGACGCCGTCCCACGACGGATGCTCGAGGTCGAACGCGACGCGGAGCGACGGGTCGAGCGAGCCGAGCATCAGCTCGAGCACGCCGTCGTCGCGCGCGTTCTTCAGCGACACGCGCACCGGCCCGAGTCTCTCGCCGAGCACGCGGACGCGCGACGCGAACTCGCCGATCGCGCGCAGGCGGTGGCCCGGGAGCTTCGGCGCGAACTCGAACCCGGGCGGCGCCTGCTCGGCCCAGCGGCGGAACTGCTCCTCGGCCGGGAGCCGGTACCCGGTCGTGTTCAGCTCGACCGTCGCGAACCGCTCGGCGTAGAAGCGCAGGAACTCCTTCGGGTCGAGCCCGGCCGGGTAGAAGCCGGGCCGCCAGGTCGGGTACGACCACCCGGAGGTGCCGACCGAGACGCGGTTTACTCTGGCTGTCCCCGTGGCCACCATTGAGAGCGTGACAGTTCCGGCCGAGCAGTTCACGGACGAGGAGCGGGAGCGGCTCGCGCCGCACTTCACGAACCTCGACCGGCCCGTGTTCGGGCTCGTGAACCTGCCGGAGACGGTGAAGGGCGCGCTCTTCGCGCGCTACTCGCGCTACGCGGGGACGCTTCGCCGGCTCTTCCTCGAGGAGTTCGCGGACTCCGTCCCGGAGGTGCCCGCGATCGAGGGCGCGGAGGGCGAGCGCGCGGCCGCGCTCTACGAGCGCATCTTCATCGGCTACGGCGACGACTCGGTCGCGCAGCTCGGCGGCGCGCATCTCGCGTGCGAGTGGACGTCGAACCTCCTCACGAAGATCCTCCAGCGCCCGCGGCTCGCGGCGTACCTCGAGCAGTCGACGCGCTACATCGCGTACGACGACGTGCTCGACGGCTTCGGCTACCGCTACCACCGCGACGCCCGCTTCGGCCCCGAGTACGAGCGCGCGCTCGACGAGCTCTTCGAGACGTACGCGCGGCTCCTCGACGGCGTGACGGCGTGGACGGCGGAGCGCTTCCCCGCGGCCGAGGGTGAGTCGCCGGCGGCGCACCGCCGTGCGGTCCGCGCGAAGGCGCTCGACCTCGTGCGCGGGCTGCTTCCCGCGGCGTCGCTCTCGCACGTCGGCATCTACGCGAGCGGCCAGACGTACGAGCAGCTCGTCCTGCATCTCCTTGCGCATCCGCTCGCCGAGGCGCGCGCGTACGGCGCGATGATGCTCGAGGAGCTGCAGCGGATCATCCCGAGCTTCGTCGCGCGCATCCCGCGCGAGGATCGCGGCGGCCGCTGGGTCGAGTACCTCCGCGCGCGCGGCGACGCGGCCGCGGCGGCGGCGGCGCGGCTCGGGATCGAGGCCGAGGCGGAGACCGCGCCGTCGGTCCGGCTGGTCCGCGCCCACGGGACGGAGGACGAGCTCCTCGCCGCGCTCCTCTACGAGGCGACGGCGGCCGGCGAGGCCGCGACGCTCCGCGCGGTCGGCGCGCTCCCGGCCGGCGAGCGCGCCGCGCTCATCCGCGAGCTCGTCGGCGAGCGCGAGAACCGCCGCCATCGTCCGGGCCGCGGCTTCGAGACGCTCCGCTACCGGTTCGAGATCGTCTCCGACTACGGCGCCTTCCGCGACCTCCAGCGCCACCGCCTGCTCACGTGCCAGTGGCAGACGCTCTCGCCGGGGCTCGGCGCGGACGTCCCGGACGAGGTCGTCGCGGCCGGCTTCGGCCCCGACTACGAGCGCGCGCTCGACGTGTCGCGCGGCGAGTACGAGCGTCTGCGCGCCGGCGGCCTGGCCGACGAGGCGCCGTACGCGCTCTGCCTCGCCTACCGCATCCGCTACGTCCTCGAGCTCGACGCGCGGGAGGCGATGCACCTGATCGAGCTGCGCTCCGGACGCGAGGGCCATCCGTCGTACCGCGCCGTCGCGCACGAGATGCGCCGGCAGATCGCCGAGGTGCACCCGGCCGTCGCCGCGGCGATGACGTTCGTCGACGACTCGACGGAGGAGCGCCTCGAGCGGCTCCTCAGCGAGATACGCAACGAATCGCGCTGACGCGCCGTTCCGACGACGCTACGTGCTCGGAGCGAGCACCGCCGTGCCGGGCTCGCGCGTGTTCGGCAGCTGCTCCATCACTTCCCACGTGTCGCCCTTCTTCAGCTCGTACGGCGCGTTCAGCCGCACCGTCGTCCCGCGCTTCTCGCCGGCGACGTTGAACGCGCCGCACGGCGCCCACGGCTTGCCGTCCCGCACGAGGAAGACGACGTAGTACGCGTGCGCCGGGAGCTTCGGCAGCCCGGTGACCGTGAGGAGCATCGGCCAGTTGCCCGCCGGGTCGGCGTGCTCGATCTGGAGCGAGGCGAGCGCGTTCGGCGCCTGCTTCGTCCCCGTCAGCTCCATCGTCTTCGCGGGAGCGTTGCCGCCGGTCCGCGAGTTCCCGACGATGTAGCCGCCGAGGAAGACGACCGCGACCGCCGCGATGCACGCCGCGACGAGCAACACCCGGCGCTGCACGTGACGCTCGCGCTTCTCCTTCCCGAGCGTCATCGCGAGCGTCGGCCCGGCCTCCATCTCCGGCGTGAGCTCCGGCGGCGGGCCCGCCTCGACGAGCAGCTCGTGGACGCGCAGCAGCCGCTCGCGCTCCGCGGGCGGGAGGTCGCGGCCGACGAGCTCGTCGAAGTCCGGGACGCGGGTCACCGGAACTCTCCCTCGAGCAGGTCGGCGAGCCGCGAGAGTCCGCTGCGCGTCCGGGTCTTGACCGTTCCGAGCGGGATGTTGAGGTAGTCGGCGACCTCGCTCTGCGACATCTCGCTCCAGTACGCGAGCTCGAGCACCTCGCGCTCGCGCTCCGGCAGCTCCTCCATCGCGCGCTGCACGCGCCACGAGACGTACGACGACTCGGCGCGCTCCGCCGGCCCCGGCTCGGCCGACGCCGTCTCGGGCAGCTCGCCCGGCGGGTCGGTGCGCGCGCGGAGCCGGTCGACGATCGCGTTCCGCGCAACGGCGTAGAGCCACGGCGCCGCGGGCCCGCGCTCGGGCCTGTAGCTCCCGGCCGAGCGCCACACCGCCGTGAACGTCTCCTGCACCGCGTCCTCCGCGCGCTGCCGGTCGCGGAGGCGGCGCAGCGCGAGGCCGAACACCGAGCGGACGTAGCGCTGGTAGAGCTGCTCGAACGCCTCGCGGTCGTGGCCGGCGACGCGGACGAGCAGCTCCGAGTCGGTCTCGCCGTTCTCGGAAGCCGGCGGCGCCGCGTCGCCCGTGGCGGGCAGCGGTCGCAGCCGCGCGGGCGGGTTCAGCGCGAGCTCCATGTCCTGATCGTCTCTACGCATCGCCGTCCGCCGTGGATTGCGGCCCCGACCGGGTATGCCCCCTTCGGGCTACCCGGTCTGCGCCTCCGCGAAGCGGCGCTCGATCTCGGGCCAGTTGACGACGTTCCACCAGGCCTCGAGGTACGCGGGCCGCTTGTTCTGGTACTTGAGGTAGTAGGCGTGCTCCCAGACGTCGATGCCGAGCAGCGGGACGTGCGACTGGAGGTACGGCGAGTCCTGGTTCGGCGTCGAGTAGACCGCGAGCCCGGTCCCGTCCCAGACGAGCCAGCTCCAGCCGGAGCCGAACCGCTTCACGCCGCCGTCGATGAGCGACGCCTTCAGCGCGTCGAAGCCGCCGAACGCCGAGTCGATCGCGGCCGCGAGCGCGCCGCCGGGGAGGCCGCCGCCGTCCGGGCTCATGATCTGCCAGAAGAGCGAGTGGTTCGCGTGGCCGCCGGCGTTGTTGCGGACGGGCATCTGCTTGTCCTCGGGGAGGATCGAGAGGTCGGCCAGGATCTGGTCGACGGGGCGGTCGGCCCACTCGGTCCCGTCGAGCGCGGCGTTCGCGTTGTCGACGTACGCCTTGTGGTGGAGGTCGTGGTGGATGCGCATCGTCTCCGCGTCGATGTGCGGCTCGAGCGCGTCGTACGCATAGGGCAGGTCGGGCAGTTCGAACGCCATCCGTGGGCTCCTTTTCGCGACTCTTCTTCCGGGGTGGAGGATATGCTCCGGCCGCCCGACCAGGTCGAACCGAGGAGAGACGAATGCCGGAGCTTGCCTTCAATTTCGAGGAGATCGCGCCGCGGGAGCTGCGTCCCGAGGTGTACGACCTCCACGGGATCTCGCGCGCGGCGGTGGAGGCGCACTACAAGCTCTACCAGGGCTACGTCGCGAAGCGGAACGAGATCCTCGGCAAGCTCGCCGGCGTCGACCTCGCCTCGGCGAACCAGACGTTCTCCGACCTCCGCGAGCTGAAGGTCGAGCTGACGTTCGCGATCGGCGGGATCAAGAACCACGAGCTCTACTTCGGCCACCTCGGCGGCGGCGGCGGCGACCCGACGGGCGCGTTCGCCGACCTCGTGAAGCGCGACTTCGGCACGATCGCCGACTGGCGTGCCGACCTGAAGGCGACCGGGATGGCGGCCCGCGGCTGGGCCTGGACCGTGTACGACTGGGACGAGAAGCGCCTCTTCAACTACGTCGGCGACGCCCAGAACACATTCCCGGTCTGGAACGCGACGCCGCTCGTCGCGCTCGACGTCTACGAGCACGCGTACTTCCTCGACTACCAGACCGACCGCGCCTCGTACATCGACGCGTTCTTCGACAACCTGGACTGGGACGTCGTCAACGGGCTCGTGGCGCACTATCGGATCTCGTAGGCACAGTTAGGGCGAGTGCCGTGACCGACACGCTCGTCCTCATCGCCGTCGGGTATCTCGTGGGGTCGATGCCATGGGGCTACTGGCTCGTGCGCATCTTCCGCGGCGAGGACATCCGCAAGCAGGGAAGCGGCAACATCGGCGCGTCGAACGTCTGGCGGGTGTACGGCAGCAAGCTCGGCATCCCGGTGCTGCTGCTCGACGTCGCGAAGGGCTTCGTGCCCGCGCTGGTCGCGGTGCACGCGGTCGGCTATCTCGCCGCCGCGCTCGCGGGCGGCGCCGCGATGCTCGGCCACTACCGCCCGCTGTTCCTCGGCTTCCAGCGCGGCGGGAAGGTGGTCGCGACCGGAGGCGGCGCGTTCCTCGGCATGGCGCCGCTCGCCGCGCTCGCCGGGCTCGGGGTCTGGATCGTCGTCTTCCTCGTGACGCGCTACCCGTCCGTCGCGTCGATGGTGACCGCGGTCTCGCTCGTCGCGTGGTCGCTGCTGTTCGGCTACCCGTGGCCGGTCACGACGTTCGCCGCGCTGACCGCCGTCGCCGTGATCCTGCTCCACCGCGCGAACATCCGCCGGCTCATGCACGGCGAGGAGAACCGCTCGACGTTGTGGCGGCGCTGGTGGCGGAAGGGCGGAGCTAGGCCCTCAGCCAGTCTCTGAGCTCGGTGTGGCGCCGCGGCCCGTGGCCGCCGTCGCGGAGCTCGGCGCGCAGCTCGCCGACCGTCCCGTATCGCTCCGCCTGCACCTCGTGCGCGTGGATCGTCTCGAAGTTCACCTGACGCGAGAGGACGAAGTCGCCGTCGTCGAGCGACGGCAGCTCGTCGACGACGCTCTTCAGCGCGACGCGCACGGAGTCTTCGACGAAGCGCGGCTGGAGGTGCGCGTGCTCGACGACGAAGAGCTCGTCCGGCCGCTTCAGCAGCTCGTAGATCGGCGAGCTCATCGAGCCCTCGACGAGCTCGACGAGCCGCTCGGCGTCGACGCGCTGCGCGGTGCCGACGTAGAGCGTTCCCTTGCCGCGCTGGTTGTGCGTCGCGATCGGGACGAGCTCGAGGATCCGGTCGACGTCGTCCGCGTCGAAGCCCGCGTCGAGCAGCCGCTCCGACGCGCGGCCGCGGACGAGGCCCTGCGCGCACGGGCACGCGTTGATGCCGACCGCCTCGACGCCGACGACGCGGCGCGATGCCCCCTCGCGCGACGCCGACGCGATCCCGATCAGCGACACCATCTCCTGCGTCGAGAGCCGCGTCACCGGCGTCTCGCGCTCGTACGGGTAGCGCGCGGCGATCGTCACCTCCGCGAGCAGCGCGTCCTGGCGCTCGACGATGCGGCGCGCGACGTGCTCCGCGAGGTCCTCGACGAGGAACGCCTCGTCGTCGACGGCGCCCTCGATCGCGTCCTCGAACAGCTCCGGGAAGCGCGACATGTGGACGCCCTTCTGCGACGGGTCGAGGTCGACCGCGCAGTCGATCGTCGCGAGGATCAGCTTCTCGCGCGCGCCGCGGCCGATCCGGACCGCCTTCTGGACGCCGGTCACGCCGGCGCGGGACAGCCCGAGCTGGATCTCCGGCGGCGAGGCCTGGAGGTCGTCGAGGACGGGGCGCGGGGCCTCGGTCATGCCGATACTGTGCCACGGCCGTGCAGAACGACACGTCCTTCGCCCGCCTCGTCTCGCTCGCCTGCCACGACGTCCGGACGCCGCTCGCCACGGTGCACGGCTTCGCGCGGACGCTCTCGCGCACGGCCGAGCTCGAGCCGCCGGCCGACCGGTACCTCGAGATGATCGAGGCGGCGTCGTCCCAGATCGCCGAGCTCCTCGACGAGCTCTCGCTCGCGGCGCGGCTCGAGAGCGGCCGCTACGAGCCGGCGGTCTCGGAGACGGACACGCTCGAGCTCGCCCACGCCGCGGCAGAGCGGCTCGGCGCCGAGCGCGTGCGCGTGTCCGGCGAGGGCGCGACGGTCGAGACCGACCACGACGCGGTCGACCGCGGCGTCTCGGCCCTCGTGCAGGCGGCGCTCCGGCACGGCGGCCTCGACGAGGTCGCGCTCGTGGTGCGCGGACGGGAGCTCGAGGTGTCGCCGATCACGGAGTCGTCGGCGCGCGTCGTCCTCGGCGACGAGCTGCGCGACCTCGGCGCCGCGGTCGCGGTGCGCGTGATCGAGTCGCTCGACGGCGCCGTCGGCGTGGCGGACGGCACGCTTACGATCCGGCTGTGACGCGCCCGACGCTCTACGAGTTCGCCGGCGGCGACGACGCATTCCTCACGCTCGCGCACGCGCACCACGCGCGCTGCCTCGCCGACCCGGAGCTGAACCACCCGTTCTCGAAGGAGGACCAGCACCCGCAGCACGTCGAGCGGCTCGCGGCGTACTGGGCCGAGGTGCTCGGCGGCCCGGACGCGTACACGCGCGCATACGGCGGCGACGAGACCGGCGTCCTCCGCATGCACGCGGGGAACGGCGACATGACGGATCTCGGCAACCGGTTCGTCTCGTGCTTCGCCGGCGCGATGGACGACGCGGCGCTGCCGGACGACCCGGAGTTCCGCGACGCGATGCGCGGCTACATGCGCTGGGCCGTCGACAACGTCCTCTCGTATCCCGAGTCGGAGGACGTCGCGGACGCCGCCTCGATGCCGCGCTGGGGCTGGGACGGGCTCGAGCGGTGAGCGGTGCGTACGTCGTCGTGCTCGTGCGGACGCGCTACGCGTCGATGGAGGACGCGATGCAGCGCTCGCCGGGCGAGCTCGCCGCGCACATCGCGCGCTCGAAGGAGTGGCACGCCGACGGGAGGCTCGTGATGGCGGGCGCGTTCCTCGACAAGCCGGAGGAGCCTGTGACGACGATGGCCGTGCTGCACACGCGCGAGGACGCGGAGGAGTACATGGCGGGCGACCCGTTCGCCGTCGCGGGCATGGTGGAGAGCTTCGAGCTCCGCCCCTGGGCGAGCATCGTCTAGCGGCGCGCGACGAACACGTACTCGCGGGAGTCGTCGGCGAACGGCTCGCCGGCGAAGCCGCCGTGCAGCGACTCGAGCTCGAGGCCGGCGACGTCGAGCAGCCCGAGCCACTCGTTCTTCGTCGCCCACCAGAGCGAGCTGCGCGCGCCGTTGTCGAGCTCGAGGTCGACGCGGTTGTCGCCGACCGCGTAGTGGACGGTGTGCGGCACGGGCTCCTCCGCCCGCGCGCCGTCGAGGCGGGCGGCGATCGTGTGGTCGAACGCGAACGCGTTCCAGGCGAACCGGCCGCCGGGCCGGAGCGACGCGGCGACGCGCTCGAACGTCCGGCGGCGGTCGGCCCACGTCGGCAGATGGAGGAGCGCCCGGAACGGGCAGTAGACGAGCGCCGCCGGCTCGTCGAGCTCGAAGTCGCGCATGTCGCCCTCGCGGAGGTCGAGCTCGACACCCGCCTCCGCCGAGCGGCGGCGCGCCTGCGCGAGCATCGCCGGCGAGAAGTCGATGCCGATCACGGTGCGTCCGGTCGCGAGGGCGACCGGGATCGCGACGCGCCCGTTCCCGACCGCGAGCTCGACGAGCGGCCCGTTCGCCGCGCGCGCGAGCCCGACGTAGAAGTCGACGTCGGCGGTCATGACCGACGACCATTCCTCGTAGCGCTCGGCGAACGCCTCGTCCCAGCTCACCGGCCGGATGCTACGACGAGCGGCGCTAGACCGCGGCGCGCGCCGGCTCGGCGAGCTCGTGGCAGGCGCGGCAGCGCGCCTCGTACGAGTCGAGCGCGCCCACGACGATCGTCGCTCCGTCCGCCGGCGCCGGCCTCCCGTCGACGAGCCGCTGCGTCATCGTCGCGGGCCCGCCGCAGCGGTGGCACACCGCCTGCAGCTTGTCGACGAGCTCCGCGCGGCAGAGCAGCTCGGGCATCGAGCCGAACGGCAGCCCGCGGAAGTCCTGGTCGAGCCCTGCCGCGACGACGCGCGTGCCGCGCTCGACGAGCATGTCGATCACGAGCACGATCTCCGGGTCGAAGAACTGCACCTCGTCGATCCCGATCGCGTCGTACCCCTCGCAGAGCCCGAGCACCTCCTCCGGCCGCGCGACCGCGACGGCGCGCATCTTCGCGCCGGCGTGGCTCACGACGTGGCCGATGTCGAAGCGGTCGTCGATCCGCGGCTTCAGGATCAGCGCGCGCTGGCCGGCGATCTCGGCGCGCCGCAGGCGGCGGATCAGCTCCTCGCTCTTGCCGCTGAACATCGGCCCGCAGACGACCTCGAGCCAGCCGCCGCGCTCTGGGAACAACCGGATCACGGCGGCGACTCTACGGGCTCCGGCGGACGAACTAACCCGACTGGTCGAACTGCCAGCGCGCGAGCAACCGGAGGCTCACGATCCCGAGGTTCCGGCCGTCCTGCACGACCGGGAGATGCCGGAAGTTGTGCTCGAACATGATCTTCGCCGCGTCCTCGATCGACGTCTCGGGCCCGATCGTGAACGGGTCCGGCGTCATCCACTGGCGGACGCGGGCCTCGGCCGCGCGGGCCCGCGACGCGACGGCGCGGAGCAGGTCGCGCTCGGTGACGATGCCGATGATCCGGACGAAGTCCTCGACGACGACGATCGCGCCGACGCCGGCCGCGTCCATCTTCTCGGCCGCCTCGCCGATCGACGCCGTCGGGTCGACCGTCAGGACGTCCTTCACCATCACGTCTGCAACGGTTGTCACGAGCCGAGGATATCGCTATCGAAGCAGCCTGGACATGCGGCGATCCTTCAGGACGCGGCCGCCGGTCTGGCACTCCGGGCAGTAGTAGATCGTGTGCTCCTCGAAGTCGATCTGCGCGATCGGCGTCCCGCAGGCGAAGCAGGGCTCGCCGACGCGGTTGTGGATCCGGTACGTCTTCTCGTCGGAGGCGCCGCGCTCGCGGAGCTCGAGGCCGCGCGCGAGCTCCGCGTTCATCGCCGCCGCGAGCCGCTCGACCTCCTCGTCGGAGAGCTCGGTCGAGAGCGCGTACGGCGAGAGCTTCGCGGTGTGGAGGATCTCGTTCGCCCAGGCACGGCCGATCCCGGCGATCGCGCGCTGGTCGCGGAGGAGCGGATGGAGCCGGTGGTTCGCGCGGCGGAGGATCTCGCCGAGCGCCGCCGCGTCGAGGCCGAGCGCCTCCGGGCCGAGGTGCGCGACCTCTGCACGGGCCGCGTCCGGCGTCAGCAGCCACACGCCGGCGCGCTTCTTCCGCGCGTTCTCGGTCAGGACGAGCTTCGAGCCGCTCTCGAACGCAAGCGCGAACGCCGGCGTCTTCGGGCCGTTCTCGCCGGCGCCGAGCAGCTTCAGCCGGCCGGCCGTCATCAGGTGGATCAGCAGCACGAGCTCGCCGTCGCCGGTGGGGAAGAGCAGCCGCTTGCCGCGGCGCTCGGCGCCGCGCAGGCGCCGTCCCTCGAGCTGCGCGAGCGGCGGGTCGAACGTCTTCAGCGTCGCGATGTGCGCGGGCCCGGCCTTCGCGATCGGGAACGCCGAGACCGGGTCGTTCAACGCGCGCCGCCACGCCTCCATCTCCGGAAGCTCGGGCATGCGCCGAACGGTAGCGGGCTAGTCGGTGCCGGGGAGCGCCGCGGGCTCGAGCAGGCCGCCGGCGAGGTTCGCCTCGGCCGGCGTCGGCTCCTCGACCTGCTTCGGCATCTCGCCGATCTTCGCCACGGACGTGAGCAGCACGGGCAGGAACGTGAAGGCGCCGCCGATCGCTCCGACCCAGAGCGCCGTCTTGACGCTGTAGCTCGTCGCGATCGCGCCGCCGACGAGCGAGCCGATCGGCATCGTCCCCCAGACGATCCAGCGCATCGACGCGTTCATCCGGCCCTGCATCCGCTCGGGCGTGATCGCCTGCCGCAGGCTGACCTGCGTGATGTTGTACGCCATCCCGCCGATCCCGAAGAGCAGCGTCCCTGCGAGGAGCACCGGCACCGGGAAGCTCTGCGGCGCGAGCGGGAAGGCGAAGCCTGCGACCGAGAACATCACGGCGGGGATCCAGATCGCGCGACCGACACCGACCGCCTTCTGGAAGCGCGGCGTCGCGAGCGCGCCGACGAGCGCGCCGACCCCGAACCCGGCCATCACGACGCCGGCGGCGAGCGACGACATGTCCAGCACGCGTGCCATGTAGAGCACGCCGACCGCGAACGCGATGCTCCCGAAGAAGTTCGAGCTGCCGGTGCAGAGCGCGATCCACTTCAGATACCGGTGATGGACGACGTAGCGGACGCCCTCCTTCAGCTCCGGCAGCATCTTCGGCTTCGGCTCGTGCTCGCTGCGCTCGGCGAGCGCCTCGCGGCGCTTGATCGGGATCATGAACAGCGTCGAGACGACGAAGCTCGCGGCGTCGACCAGGATCGCGTACGGCGCGGTGAGCGCCGCGATGAGCCCGCCGGCGAGCCCGGGGCCTGCGATCCCCGCCGCGGACGCCGTCGCCTGGAGCTTCGAGTTCCCGTCCGTGAGCTGCTCGCGCTCGACGAGCGACGGAAGGTACGACTGGTACGCGACGTCGAAGAAGACCGTGAAGATCCCGACGACGAACGTCACGACGAAGAGCTGCCAGATCGTGAGGATGCCGAGCGCCCACGCGAGCGGGATCCAGGCGAGCAGCACGGCGCGGCTCGCGTCGCCGACGATGAGGATCGGGCGGCGGCGCAGCCGGTCGACCCAGACGCCGGCGGGCAGCGCGAAGAGGATGAACGGCAGGAAGCCGAGCACGGTCAGGAGCGAGAACTCGAACGGGCTCGCGTGCAGCTCCTTCGCCGCGAGCCACGGGATCGCGAGCGCGGAGACCGACGAACCGAACTCGCTGACCGTCTGGCCGGTCCAGAGCTTGACGAAGTCGGGGTTCGCCCAGAGCCCGCCGTGCGGGATGCGCGGCCTACGCACCGACGGCCCTCCGGTACTGCGCGGCGGCGAGCCCGTACTCCTCGCCCTCGGGGGACTCGGCGGCGCGGAAGTCGTCCATGACCTTCTTCAGCCGGCGGCTGAGACGGCGGGCATCCGCGTCCGTGAGGCGGGCGCGGACGACGCCGAAGGTCGTGCCGTCGTCGTCGCCGGCGGGGAGCATCTCCTCCGCGGCGCGGCGTAGGCCGGCGGCGACGAGGTTCCGGACGTCCTCGGCGTCGGCGTCGGCGCTCTCGAAGAGGAAGAGCCGCGCGACGCGCCCGTAGAACTTCTCGGTCACGGCTCGCACCTTCCGCGTCCGGACGACGCGGATCAGGTCGGCGCTCTCGAGGACCTTGAGGTGGTGCGCGACGGTCCCCTTCGGGAGCCCGAGCTTCTCGGCGAGCTCGGTCGTCGAGTAGGCGCGGTCCCGCAGGAGCGAGACGATGGTCGAGCGGCGGTCGTCCCCGAGCGCCCGAAGCCGCTCGGGCTCGCGCACGACGAGCACGTCCTCGGCCTCGTAGTCCGGCTGCGGCAGCTGGGGCGAACGAGCCACTATTCCCGAATGTACGGGTTTTCCCGACCATTCGCAAGCGCGCGTAGGCTCCGCGGGTGGACGCGATCGTCGTCGAGGTGCGGCGGGACGGGATCGTCGAGGCGCGGCACCGCGTGCACGCGGTCGCCGTTCGCGGCGGGGCGGTGGTCGCCGAGGCGGGGGACGGCGGGCTGATCTGTTTCATGCGCTCGGCGTCGAAGCCGATCCAGGCGCTCCCGCTCGCCCGCGCGCGCGACGACCTCGACGGGCGCGACCTTGCGATCGCCTCCGCCTCGCACCGGGCGACGCCGGACCAGATCGCCGCCGTCCGCGCCCTCCTCGCCAAGGCGCCGGCGACCGAGGACGAGCTCGAGCTCGGCCTCCAGGAGGGTCGCCCGCCCGACCCGGTCTTCCACAACTGCTCCGGCAAGCACGCCGGGATGCTCGCCCTCTGCCGCGCCCGTGGCTGGGACGCGACCGGCTACCGCCTCCCGGACCACCCGGTGCAGCGCGGCTGCGCGGCCGCGCACGCGGAAGCCGCCGACGCCGACGAGGCAGAGTTGCCGACCGCGACGGACGGCTGCGGCGTCGTCACCTTCGCGCTCCCGCTCGAGCGGATGGCCTACGCGTACTCCCGCTTCGAGAGCCTCCCCGCGGGCGCCCGCGTCGCCGACGCGATGCGCGCCCACCCGGACCTCGTCGGCGGCCCCGACGGCTCCGACCTCGCCCTGATGCGGGCCGCGCCCGGCTGGTTCGCGAAGGGGGGCGCCGAAGGGCTCCTCTGCGCCGGCGGCCCGGGCGGGATCGGCGTCGCGCTGAAGACGGAGGACGGCGAGAGCCGCGCCCACCGCCCCGCGCTCGCCGCCTTCCTCGGGCCGCTCGGGGTCGAGCTCCCGGCCCTCGCGAATGTCACTCTGCGGAACAGCCGGGGCGATCTCGTCGGAGAGATTGCGGCGTCAATCTCGTGAACGACGAAATTGTCTTTACGAATCTGTAACTCGTCACTATGATCCGCCCACTTTGAGGGTGAGGCCGGGGTGGGGTCGTACCGGCTCTCTGTGATCGGGTCGTGGCAGGTCTTTCGTAACGACGAACAGCCGGAGGTCGCCACTTGCTCACCGTCGACATCTCGCTTCCTGACGTCGAGGAACTCCACAAGCTCGTCGCGGAGGGTCAGGAAAAAGGATTTCTCACCTACGACGAGATCGTCAACGGGCTTGACGACGTCGAGCTCACGAAGGAGCAAGTCGAAGACTTCTACACGTACCTGATCGACCACGGCGTCGAGCTCGTCGAGGGCGAGCAGCACAAGACGCCGCCGCACGAGCAGCCGCAGCCGGAGGACGAGAAGGCGGTTGCGGCGCCGAAGCTCGACCTCACCGTCGAGCCGTCGCTCGACTCGCTGCGCCTCTACCTCCGCGAGATCGGCAAGGTGCCGCTCCTGACCGCCGACCAGGAGGTCTCGCTCGCGAAGCGGATCGAGCGCGGCGACATGACCGCGAAGACGCAGATGACGGAGGCGAACCTGCGCCTCGTCGTCTCGATCGCGAAGGGCTATCTGGGCCGCGGGCTGAGCTTCCTCGACCTGATCCAGGAGGGCTCGCTCGGTCTCATCCGCGCGGTGGAGAAGTTCGACTACCGCAAGGGCTACAAGTTCTCGACGTACGCGACCTGGTGGATCCGGCAGGCCGTGACGCGGGCGATCGCCGACAAGGCGCGCACGATCCGCATCCCGGTGCACATGGTCGAGAAGCTCAACAAGGTCGTGCACATCGAGCGCCAGCTCGTGCAGCGCCTCGGCCGCGAGCCGAACGCGGAGGAGATCGCCGCCGAGCTCGAGATGGAGCCGGGCGAGGTGCGCGAGATCCTGCGCATGGCGCAGCTCCCCGTCTCGCTCGAGAAGCCGATCGGCGAGGAGGAGGAGTCGGCACTCGGCGACTTCGTCGAGGACGAGACCGCCGAGTCTCCGTTCGACACCGCGCAGCTGTCGCTGCGGCGCGAGGACATCGAGAACGCGCTCGGCGCGCTGCCGGAGCGCGAGCGCCAGGTGATCGAGCTCCGCTTCGGGCTGCACGGCGGGCCGCCGCGCACGCTCGAGGAGGTCGGCCGCGCATTCGGCGTCACGCGCGAGCGGATCCGGCAGATCGAGAACAACACGCTGAAGAAGCTCGAGCACCTGCCCGAGGCGCAGGCGCTCCGCGACGCCGTGTCGTAGGGCGCGCGGGTCCGTCCGACCTCGCGCCTAGCCTCCGCGGGGATGGACGGCAACACGTTGCGCGTCGCGGTCGCCGAGTTCGTCGGCACGTTCACGCTGATCTTCCTCGGCGGCGGCGCCGGGATCATCAGCGGACAGGACATCGTCGCGGTCGCGCTCGCGAACGGCCTCGCGATCGGGATCATGGTCTCGAACCTCGGCCACATCTCCGGCGGGCACTTCAACCCGGCGATCACGCTCGGGTTCCTCTCGACGCGACGGATCGCGCCGGTGACGGCCGTCGTCTACTGGGTCGCGCAGTTCGCGGGCGCGACGGTCGCGGCGCTGCTGCTGCGCTGGTTCTTCAAGCTGCCGGCGATGGCCGCGTCGGTGCCGACGCTGAAGCACGGGTTCGGCGCCGGTCAGGGCATGGTGCTCGAGCTGATCCTGACGATCTTCCTCGTCGGCACGGTGTTCGCGACCGCGGTCGACCCGGGCGGCGCGTTCAAGGCCGTCGCCGGGCTCACGATCGGGCTCATCATCACGATCGACGTCTTCACCGGCGGCCCGATCACCGGCGCGGCGATGAACCCGGCGCGCGCGTTCGGGCCGGAGCTCGTGTCGGGGCACTGGTCGAACGCGTGGATCTACTACGTCGGCCCGGGGCTCGGCGGGCTCGTCGCGGCGCTCGGGTACGAGTACCTGTACCTCAGGCGCCCGCAGGCAGCGACGACCGGCTAGATCAGGCGGCGCTGCGCGGCCCAGCGCGTCAGCTCGTTGCGGTTCGAGAGCTGGAGCTTGCGGAGCACCGCGGAGACGTGCGACTCGACGGTGCGCGTCGAGAGATGCAGCTTCGCGGCGACCTCCTTGTAGCGGTAGCCGCGCGCGATCAGCTGCAGCACCTCGCGCTCGCGCGACGTGAGCTGGTCGAGCTCCGGGTCGGCCGCCGCCTCGCCGGTGCGGAACGCGTCGAGCACGAAGCCCGCGAGCCGCGGCGAGAAGACGGCGTCGCCGTCCGCGGTGCGGTGGATCGCCTCGGTCAGCTCCTCGCCGGAGATCGTCTTCGTCACGTAGCCGCGCGCGCCGGCGCGGATCACGCCGATCACGTCTTCGGCCGCATCCGAGACGGACAGCGCGAGGAACTTCACGCCGGGCCGCTCCGGCGCGACCTCGAGCACGACGGCCTGGCCGCCGCCGTCCGGAAGGTGGACGTCGAGGAGCACGACGTCGGGGTCGAGCTCCTTGATCAGCGGGACGGCGTCGGCGACGGAGCCGGCCTCGCCGACGACCTCGACGGTCGGGCCGAGCTCGCTCCGTACGCCGGCGCGGAAGAGGTCGTGGTCGTCGACGAGGACGACGCGGCGGAGCGGCACGCTCTTGCTCATGTCTCCGCCTCCGGCAGCTCGAGCTCGACCTCGGTGCCCTTGCCGGGCGCGGAGACGATGCGGACGGTTCCTCCCACGCGCTCCATCCTGCCGCGGATCGACTCCGCGATGCCGCGCCGGTCGGCCGCGACGGCGTCCGGGTCGAAGCCGGCGCCCCGGTCGCGGACGAACAGCGCGACGTGCGTCGTGTCCGCGTCGAGGAAGACGGAGACCTCGTCGACGCCGGAGTGCTTCGACGCGTTCGCCATCGCCTCGCGGGCGGCGAGCACGAGCGCCTGCGTCCGCTCGTCGAGCGGCGCGTCGCCGGTGCGGACGACCTCGACGCGGACGCCGTGCAGCTCCTCGATCTCGGCCGCGGCCGCGTCGACGGCGCCGGCGAGCGTCCCGTCCCCGGCCGGCTCGCTGCTCGGGTAGAGCCACGCGCGCAGCTCGCGCTCCTGCCGGCGCGCGAGCGTCGCGACGCGGCGCGGGTCGTTCGGCTCGCGCTGGATCAGGGCGAGCGTCTGCAGCACCGAGTCGTGGACGCGCGCCGCGAGCTCCTCGCGCTCCTGCGTCCGGATCCGCTCCGCGCGCTCGGCGTCGCGCTCGCGCGCGAGCCGGTACGCCCACGGGCCGAGCACGAGCAGGAGCGCGATCGCGACGGCCCCGGGCGCGAGCAGCGCGGTCGCGCTGCCGCGCGTGTTCTCGCCGAGGAACACGACGATGCCCGCGACGACGAGGATCGCCGCGACGGCGCGGGCCGTGCGCGGGCGAAGCCCGAACGAGACGGCGCCGAGCGCGAGCGCGGCGCCGGCCGCGACGAGCGCGAGCGGGAAGACGAACGAGTTGTCGAGCCCGAGCCCGTGCAGCGCGAGGACCGCGGCTCCGATCAGCAGGACGACGCCGCCGATGCGCCGCGCGCCGGACGTCGACGGCGCGCCCGGCGCGGGGAGGAGCATCCACGCGCCGAGGTACGCGACGATCCCCGCGCCCGACGCGAACGCGAGGAGCGCGAAGACGAGCCGGACGAGCGTCGGGTCGACTCCGAGCCGATCCGCGAGGCCGGCGCAGACGCCGGCGAGCACGCGACCGCGATCCGACCGCGAGACGGTCGGAAGCGCGACGCGGAGCGGCCCGCTGCTCACCCGCGGATCACCTTCAGCGCGCCGAGGCCGACGCGCGCGTCGAGCACGAGGACGCGCAGCGGATGCGTCCCCGCCTCGACGACGTGCGAGTGGACGTCGGTGCCGCTGTCCTCGTGTCCGAGCAGCCGCACGTCGCCGGCGCTGGCGCGGCCGTTCACGTCGACGGTGACGTCCTCGGGAACGCGGACGGTGAGGTTGCCGATCCCGAGCGTCGTCTTCACCTTCGTGCGGCCGACCGGGAACGCGACCTCCTGCAGGTTCACGTGGACGTTTCCGATTCCGTGCTCGTACGTCGAATGGACGGCCGCGATGGTCGACGGGCTCTCGACCTCGTTGCCGACGCCGGAGAAGAGCGGGACCCGGACGGCGAACGCGAGCGCGAGCGCGGCGAGCACGCCGACCGCGAGCACGACGACGCCGCCGACCGCTCGGCCCGTGAGCGCGCCGACCGCGATGATCACGCCGAGCCCGATCGCGCCGATCGCGAGCGCGACGCGCCAGTCGACATCCGTCACGCCGGTCGCGTCGAGGAGCCCGACGACGCCGAGGCCGAGGATCAGGAGGCCGGCGGCGACGGGGAGCAGCGAGCGCTTGCGCGGCTTCGGCTCCTTGGCGATCGCCGCGGGCGCCGCGGCGGAAGCGACGGGCGCGGACGACTCGTGGCGGCGCGCGTTCACCTGCCACCAGACGATCGCGGCGCCGCCGATCGCGGCCGCGAGCCAGAGGTTCCCCGGGCTCGGCCACACGTGCGCCTCGGACAGCGCGAGCAGCCCGCCCGCCGCGAGCAGCGCGACGCCGACGACGAGCCACGGCCGGTCGCGGTTGCGCTTCAGGTGCTCCGCGGCGATCGAGTCCTCGACGCCCTCGTCGGGGATCACGAGCCACGCCGCGACGTAGAGCAGGATCCCCGTGCCGCCCGCGAGCGCGAGCGCGGCGAACGCGATCCGGTAGACCACGGGGTTGAGGTCGAAGTAGCGGCCGAGGCCGCCGCAGACGCCGCCGAGCCAGCGGTCGTCTCGGTCGCGCGTGAGCCGCCGGGGCTCGGCGGCGGGGATGGTCTCCGTCGGTGCGTTCATCGGTTCCTCTCCGGTGTGAATGATCGACCAGAGCATCGCCGCGCGCCGCCGCCGCGGCCATCCGGGGAACCCCGGGACGACCCCGGAGCCCGGCACCCTTCCGCCGGGTCGCTGCGAGCCTTCCGCGAGCCGTGTCTGACACCAGGGCGTGTCCTGCAGGGACGCGCCCTGCGGCCGGAACGCTCGTTTCTCCGCGTGATCGGGAGTCGTGTCCGACACCGAGCCGCGTCCCGCAGGGACGCGGCTACGCGAGGAACTGGACGAACGCGTCGACCGGCTCGCGCTCGCGCGGGGACGGCTCGCGCGCGGGCGGGCCGAGGTGGAGGAGGCCGAGGACGCGCTCGCCGTGCGGGATGCCGACCGCCTCGCGGCCGGGCACCGTCCGCAGGACGGCCGGCGTGCGCCAGTAGGACGCGAGCCCGCGCTCGGTCGCGGCCAGGAGCACGATCGTCACCGCGGCCGCCGTCGCGCACACGTCCTCCTCGTCTTCGACCAGGTCGCCGCCGAGCGCGGCCGAGACGACGACGAGCGTCGGTGCACGGTCGAGCTTCCCCGCCTCCTTCTCGCCGCCGACCTCCTTCAGCTTCGCGAGCGCGTCCGGGCCGAGGACGCGGAAGCGCCACGGCTGCGTGAGGTGGTGGTTCGGCGCGAGCCGCGCGAGGTCGAACAGCTCGAGCAGCGTCTCGCGCGGCACCGGCTCCGACCCGAACTCCTTGTGCGTCCGCCGCGCGCGGACGAGCTCGGCGAAGCTCACGCGAGCCGAGCGGTGACGACGACCTCGCAGCCGGCGCGCTTCAGGAGCGCCGAGAACGGGCAGCTCTCGTCCGCCTTCGCGAGCGCGGCCTGGAGCGACGCGTCGTCCGCGCCGTCCGCCGCCGCGACGAGCTCGACGTGCGACGCGACGATCTGGTGCCCCTGGCCCTCGACCTCGTCCATGACGATGAGGCACGTCACGTCGAGGCGACCGGGCGGCGTGCCCGCCTGCGTCAGCTCCGAGGCGAGCGACATCGTGATGCAGCCGCCGTGCGCCGCGGCGAGGAGCTCCTCCGGGCTCGTCTTCCCCTCCGGCGCGCCGATCCGCGTCGCGAGCGAGAAGCCGAGGTCGGCGAACGCGCCGCTCGAGGCGGCGGTGATCGTCCCCGCGCCGCGCGCGACGTTGCCCTCCCACGTGACGGTTGCCGTCCGCTCGATGCGTGGCACTAGTCCTCCTCGGTCGGGACGGCGGCGGCGGTGCCGTCGGGGTAGTAGGCGGCGGCCGGGGAGCCGGCCGGGCGGAAGACGCCGAGCACGGACATCTGCCCCGGCCCGAGATTCTCGAGCGAGTGGACGAGCCGCGCCGGCAGGTGGACGCACGTTCCGGCGTGCAGCGGGCGGCTCTCGCCGCCGATGTGCAGCTCGCCCGAGCCCTCGAGCACGTAGACGACCTCGTCGTACTCGTGGTAGTGGTCGGGCGCGCGGCCGACGGGGATGTAGCCGACGAACTGCGTCACCGACGCGCAGCCGGTCTCCGGCGTCGAGAGGAGCCGGAACTCGCGCCCCGCCGTCGCGCCGCCGCGCTCGCCCTCGACGCTGACGAGCGCGTGCGTGGGCCCGTCCCCCGGCAGCGGGTCGTGCACGAGGACCGACAGCACGTCGAGGCCCGCCGCGTCGTCGACCCGCCACGCGGTGCCCCGCCGCACGTACGCCGCGACGCCGGGCTCGAGGTCGTGCGGCTCGCCGCCGATCGTCGCGACGCCGTGCCCGGCGAGGACGAACAGCACCTCGTCGGACGCCGCGTCGCGCCGTTCCGCCGACGGCCCGCCGAACCGGAGCGCCCGCTGCCCGAACTCGGCGCAGCCCCGCTCCGGGCCGAAGAACGTCGCGGTCTCGACGCCGTCCGCGCCCGTCTCCGTCGGCATTGCCGCTCTGTCGAGCCAAAACTGCATCGCGGCGTGAGCGTACCTCCGCCGCTTCCCTTCCCGGCCCGTTGACCCGAATGGGCTACAGTCCGCACCCTCGGAAATGGCACCGCTCCAAACCAGAGCGGCCCGGCGAGCGTCTTTACCGAGGCAATCCACAAGGAGGGATTTGGATGTTCAGGAGGGTTGGACTGATCGCTGCTGCCGCCGCTCTCGCGGCGCTCGCGGTCGTGACCGCCGCATCGGCGCGGCCCGCCGCCCTGTCGGGCAGCGCGAGCTCTGCGGCGTCGTGCGGCACTGTCCAGATCGGCATGCTCGCGCCCATCACGGGCCCGGCGGGCTCGATCGGCAGCGACCAGCTGCATTGGGCGCAGTTCTTCGTCGGCCAGTGGAACAAGGCCGGCAGCAAGCCGAAGCTGAAGCTCGTCCAGGGCGACACGCAGCTCGATCCGTCGAAGGCCTCGACGGTCGCGCAGTCGTTCGCCTCCAACGCGGCGATCATGGGCGTGATCGGCCCGGCCGGCTCGGACGAGGTCCAGGCCGTCGCGCCGATCCTCAGCAAGGCCGGCCTCGCCTTCGCTTCCGGCTCGGCCACGCGCGTCTCGCTGACGAACGGCCAGTACAAGGGCTACTTCTTCCGTGACGTGCCGAACGACGGCGTCCAGGGCCCGACCGACGCGAACTACATGTCCAAGACGCTCGGCGTGAAGTCGGGCGACACGGTCATGATCGTCGACGACCAGGAGTCCTACTCGACCGGCCTCGCCGACATCGTCGGCGCCGCGCTGGCCGCGAAGGGCATCAAGGTCGACCGCGAGTCGATCAGCCAGTCCGCGACCGACTTCTCGTCGCTCGTCGCCAAGGCCGGCTCGGCGAAGGTCGTCTTCCTGCCGTTCCAGCTCGCCTCGCAGGCCCAGCTCTTCTCGCAGCAGCTGAAGGCGCAGGGCAAGTCGGCGGTCGTGTTCGGCAGCGACGGCACCTTCGACTCGTCGAAGTTCAACACGCCGGGCGCGTACGTCTCGTTCTTCGCCCCCGACGTGACGACGATCGCGGCGAACACCAAGCTCGTGGCGCTCTACAAGAAGCTCTACGGCGCCGCCACGACGCCGTTCGGCGCCCCGAACTACGTCCTCGCCCAGATGTACGCCACGGCGGCCCAGGCTGCGTGCAAGGACGGCAAGATCACGCGTGCCGAGATGCGGGCGCAGCTCGCGAAGGTGCGCCTGAAGAGCACGATCTTCGGCGGCCCGGTCTCGTTCACCGCCAGCGGTGACGTCGCCGGCGCGAAGTTCTACATCTTCAAGATCCAGAGCGACGGCAGCTACAAGACCGTCGGCTAGATCGATCGGTTCGTCGGACGGGGCGCGGTTGCAATGCAGCCGCGCCCCGTTCAGCATCTGAGGCCCCGATGAACTGGAATCTCTTCGTCACCGAGCTCGTCGTCGGCATCACCCAGGGCAGCGTGTACGCCCTGATCGCCCTCGGCTACTCGATGGTCTACGGGATCCTCAAGCTCCTCAACTTCGCGCACGGCGACGTCTTCATGGTCGGCGCGTTCATCGGCTTCGGCCTGATCACCGTCTTCGGCGGGGCCACCGCGCTCTCGATCAACATCGCGCTCCTGCTCGTGCTGATGTTCGTGTGCTCGATGCTCGGCGGCGGGATGCTCGGCGTGATGATCGAGCGGTTTGCGTACCGGAGGCTGCGCAACGCGCCTCGAATCGCGCCGCTGATCACGGCGCTCGGCGTCGCGTTCTTCCTCGAGAACTCCGCGCAGCTCGTGCTCGGCGCGCAGTTCCAGAGCTACAACAGCTACGCGTGGGACAACGGCTCGCTGTGGTCGAACGGCTTCACGCTGCCGAGCGGCGTCCATGTCGCACTCGCGCAGATCATCGTCGTCGTCGGCGCGATCGCCCTGATGCTCTTCCTCTCCGGCTTCGTCCAGCGGACGCAGACCGGGAAGGCGATCCGCGCGACCTCGTTCGACCGCGAGGCGGCGGCGATGATGGGCATCGACGTCGACCGCGTGATCGTCGTGACGTTCTTCATCGGCTCGGCGCTCGCGGGCGCGGCTGGTGTGTTCAACTGCCTCGTCTACCAGCAGCTCTGGCCGTACATGGGCTTCCAGGCCGGGCTGTTCGCATTCACCGCGGCGGTCGTCGGCGGGATCGGCAGTCTCCCCGGCGCCGTGCTCGGCGGGATGGTGATCGGGCTCGCGTCGTCGTTCGCGACGGGCTACGTCTCGTCGACGTTCCAGCAGGCGATCGTCTTCGCGATCCTGATCGGCGTGATGCTCATCCGGCCGAGCGGGCTCCTCGGCAAGGCGGCGGTGCAAAAGGTCTGATGGACGGCGGACGCGAGATCCCCGACATTCCGGCGCGCCCCGACGAGGGCGAGCCGGGCATCCGCGTCGGCGTCGACGACTGGGTCGCGACGCACGAGCAGCGGCGGGAGGACCTGCCGGGGTTGCGCGGCCGCCTGTGGCGGGAGGTCGCACGCACGCCTCGCCCCACGTTCTACCTCGCGTTCGGGATCGCGGCGGCGCTGCTCCCCGTGCTCACGAGCGACGGGTACGTCATCCGCGTCGGCTTCGACACGGTGCTCTACATGCTGCTCTGCCTCGGGCTGAACGTCGTCGTCGGCTACGCAGGGCTTCTCGACCTCGGCTACGTCGCCTTCTTCGGCTTCGGCGCGTACGTGTACGCGATGCTCGCGTCGCCGCACTTCGGGCTGCACTGGAGCACGTTGATCGTCGTTCCGCTCGCGGTCGTCATGACGGGGCTGCTCGGCCTTCTCGTCGCGCTCCCGTCGCGACGGCTCGTCGGCGACTACCTGGCGATCGTGACGCTCTTCTTCGGGCAGCTCTTCTACACCGTCTTCCAGAACGGCAGTCGCATCTCGCTGCTCGGGATCGGCCACCACAGCTGGGACGTCACCGGCGGGCCGAACGGCATCGTGGACGTCGACAACTGGAACCTCGGCGGCCTGCACATCGGCTCGCTCCAGGGCTACTACTACACGGCGCTCGTCGTGTTCATGCTCTCGCTCTTCGCGATCTACCTCATCGACGTCTCGCGCACCGGACGCGCGTGGAAGTCGCTGCGCGAGGACCCGCTCGCCGCGGAGCTGATGGGCATCCCGGTCAACCGGCTCAAGCTCGTCGGATTCGCGATCTCGGCCGCGATCGGCGGCCTCGCGGGGACGCTCTTCGCCGGTCTCAACACGGCGGTCTTCGCGGCGGACTTCTACACGCCGACGCTGATCATCATCTACGCGATGCTGATCCTCGGCGGCGCCGGCAGCCTCGGCGGCGTCATCCTCGGCGCCCTCGTCGTCAACGTCTCGCTCGAGGCGCTGCGCACGCCGGGTCACGCGACGTGGATCTTCTACATCGTCATTCTCGCGACCCTGATCGCGAAGGTGCGGCCGTGGCGATGGCTGTTCGTCGTCGTCGGCGGGACGATCGGGCTCGGCTATCTCCTCGTGGCGATCGCGAACCAGTGGTTCCCGCGCTGGACGGCCGGCGCGCCGACGATCGGCGGGTGGCTCGGCGACTGGCTGAACCAGTGGGTGCTGCACCCGTCGAACCCGCAGACGATCGGGAACTACGCGTTCATCATCCTCGTCTTCGCGGTGCTCGGCCTGACGCTGTTGAAGCCGGTGCTGCTCTGGATCGCGATGATCCCGACGCTCTACCTCGCCGCGTTCGCGTGGCAGAACCGGCTCGTCGTCGAGCCGAGCATCACGCGCCTGATCCTCGTGGGCGTGATCCTGATCGTCCTCATGAACGTGCGTCCCCAGGGGCTGCTCGGGGCGGCGCGGGTGGAGATCGTCTGATGGCCGAGAAGCTCCTCGAGCTCGCAGGCATCTCGAAGTCGTTCGGCGGGCTCCGCTGCATCCAGGATCTCGACCTCCATGTGGACGGGGGCGAGATCGTCAGCGTCATCGGCCCGAACGGAGCCGGGAAGACGACGCTCTTCAATCTCATCACCGGCATCTACCGGCCCGATGCGGGCGACATCCGCTTCGCGGGCGAGAGCATCGTCGGGCTGGACGCGCACCAGATCACGGCGCGCGGCATCGCCCGCACGTTCCAGACGCTGCGCCTGTTCCTGAACATGACGGTGAAGGAGAACGTGATGGCGGCCGCGTACTCGCACACGCACGCGGGCATTCTCCGTTCGATTCTCCGTACGCCGGGGATGCGCCGCGAGGAGAAGGAGATCGAGCGCCTCGCGGAGGAGCGGCTCTCGTTCTTCGGCCAGCGGCTCATGGGCTACCGCTGGAACCAGCCGGCCTACAGCCTCTCCTACGCGAACCGCCGCCGGCTCGAGATCGCGCGCGCGACGGCGACGAAGCCGCGGCTCCTGCTGCTCGACGAGCCGGCCGCGGGGATGAACCCGGTCGAGACGCACGAGATCACCGAGCTGATCGCGCGGCTCCGCGACGAGGGCGGCTACACGATCCTCGTGATCGAGCACGACATGCACGTCGTCGAGGGGATCTCGGATCGCGTCGTCGCGCTCGACCACGGCGAGAAGATCTCCGAAGGGACGTTCGAGCACGTGGCCACCGACCCCCGGGTCGTCGAGGCGTACCTCGGCACGAGCGCGACCACGACCAAATGAGCGCGACCGCCCCGCTGCTCCGGCTCGACGCCGTCGACACGTTCTACGGCGCGATCCACATCCTCCAGGGCCTGAACCTCGAGGTCGGCCCCGGCGAGCTCGTCTGCCTGCTCGGCGGCAACGCCTCGGGGAAGTCGACGACGCTGAAGACCATCCTCGGGATCGTGCAGCCGCGGAACGGAACCGTCTCGTTCACCGGCGAGGACGTGACGCGCCGGTCGACGAGCTACCGGATCCGCAAGGGCATGGCGATCGTCCCGGAGAACCGCAGGCTCTTCGGCCCGATGTCCGTGCTCGAGAACCTCCAGATGGGCGCGTACCTCCACGGCGGCGGGACGAAGGAGGACTTCGACCGCGTCTACACGCTCTTCCCGCTGCTCTACGAGCGGCGCGCGCAGCTCGCCGGGACGCTGTCGGGCGGCGAGCAGCAGATGGTGGCGATGGGGCGCGCGCTGATGGCGAAGCCGCAGCTCCTGCTCATGGACGAGCCGTCGATGGGCCTCGCCCCGATCCTCGTCGAGCGGAGCTTCGAGATCATCAAGCAGGTGAACGACGCGGGCGTCGCGATGCTCGTCGTCGAGCAGAACGCGAACGTCTCGCTCTCGATCGCCGACCGCGGCTACGTGCTCTCGACCGGCCGGCTCGTCCTCGAGGGCAAGGCCGCGGAGCTCCGGGAGGACGAAGGCCTTCGCAAGGCCTATCTCGGCCGCTAGCCTTCCGGGTATGAAAGAGCTTCTGCCCGAGATCGACCGCTGGCGCGCGAAGGGCGAGAAGGTGGCGATCGCGACCGTCGTGGCGACGCGCCGCTCGGCGCCGCGGCCGGTCGGCTCCAAGCTCGCGATCAGCGAGAGCGGCGAGCTCGCCGGGTCGGTCTCCGGCGGCTGCGTCGAGAGCGACGTCTGCCTCATCGCGCAGGAGGTGCTCGCGAACGGCGAGCCGCGCCTCCTCTCGTACGGCATCACCGACGACATGGCGCTCGGCGTCGGGCTTCCGTGCGGCGGCGAGATCGACGTGTTCGTCGAGCCGCTCGATTGATCGGCCGGCGTAGACTCGGCGGAGCCGGAACGGAGCCGTCGGCTCGGCCGGCGGCGCAGTGGACATGATCTACGAGGCGCTCCACCGGATCGTCGAGGAGGGCGGCCGCGCCGTCGTGCTCACGATCGTCTCCGGGCCGGGCGCGGGTGGGAAGCTGCTCGTCCGCGAGGACGGCTCGACGGTCGGCGACGGGCCGGCCGACCTCGGCGAGCTCGCGCCGGAGGCGCTCCGCCGCGGCCGCAGCCAGATCTTCGAGCACGGCGAGGCGACGGTCTTCGCCGACGTCTTCGCGCCGCCGGCGCGGCTGCTGATCATCGGCGCGATCGACACCGCGGAGGCGCTGTGCCGCGCGGCGAAGCTGCTCGGCTGGACGTCGATCGTCGCGGACGCGCGCGCCGTCTTCGCGACGCGCGAGCGGCTGCCGAGCGCGGACGAGATCATCGTCGCGTGGCCGGAGGAGGCGCTCGAGCAGGTGAAGCCGGACGTCGGGACCGCGGTCGTCGTCCTCACGCACGACGACAAGTTCGACCTGCCGGCGCTGAGCGGCGCGCTCGCGACCGACGCGTTCTACATCGGCGCGCTCGGCTCGCGGCGGAACCAGGAGCGGCGGAAGGAGCGCCTGCTCGAGGCGGGCGTCGCGGAATCCGACTTCGAGCGGATCGCCGGGCCGTGCGGCCTCGACGTCGGCGCCGAGTCGCCGGCCGAGACGGCCCTCTCGATCCTCGCCGAGATCCTCGCCGTGCGGGCCGCGCGGCCGGGCGGGAAGCTGAAGGACGCGAAGACGCGGATCCACGTGGAGCAGCCGGAGCAGGCCGTCTCCGGCACCTGAGCGCGCCGTCCGGCAGAAAATAAAATCCCGCTTGCAACCCGGCTCGCAGCGCACGTAGGATCGCGCTCGTGCTGCTGCGCGAGGTCGGATACGCGAAGCCATCGTCGGTCGCGGACGCGCTGGCGATCCTCGCGGAGAACGACGGCGCGCGGGCCCTCGCCGGCGGCCAGACCCTCGTGAACGTGATGAAGGCGCGGGCCGCGTCGCCCGACGTCCTCGTCGACCTGAACGGGATCGAGGAGCTGAAGGGGATCGACCTCGCCGCCGACGGGACGCTCTCGATCGGCCCGATGACGACGTACTCCGAGATCATGGCGTCGGCCGAGGCGCGCGCGCGGCCGATCCTCGGCGAGGTATGCGCGCAGATCGCGGACGTCCAGGTGCGGAACCGCGGCACGATCGGCGGGAACATCTGCGCGAACGACCCGACGAACCATCTGCCGCCGCTGCTCGCCGCGATCGGCGCGACGATGACGATCCGCGGCGCGGGCGGCGAGCGTACCGTGCCGGCGCACGAGTTCTTCGTCGGCGTCTATCTCACAGCGGTCGGCGTGGGCGAGCTGCTGACGCGGATCGAGATCCCCGCCGGCAAGGGCGACGGCTTCGCGGCCGTGACGCTCGGCGCCGACGGGACGTGCATCGCGAACGCCGCGGCGAGCGTGAACGGCTCGGTGCGCGTCGCGCTCGGCTGCGTCGCGGCGACGCCGGTCGTCGTCGAGCCGGCGTCGGCGGACGACGACGCGGTGCGCGACGCGGTGCGCGGCGCCGGCATCGACCCGCCGGGCGACGTCCACGCGTCCGCCGAATACCGGACGCATCTCGCCGAGGTGCTCGCCGTGCGCGCGACCCGCGAGGCGAAGGGGAGGGCATGAGCGCAGTCGAGACCTCACGCACGATCGTCGTCACGATCAACGGCACGGAGTACGAGCGCGAGGTCGAGGCGCGGAAGCTCCTGATCCACTTCATCCGCGACGACCTCGACCTGACCGGCAGCCACATCGGCTGCGACACCGGCAACTGCGGCGCGTGCTCCGTCATCGTCGACGGCACGCTCGTGAAGAGCTGCATGATGCTCGCGGTGCAGGCCGACGGCGCGTCGGTCGAGACCGTCGAGGGGCTCTCCGAGGGCGGCGAGCTGACCGCGCTCCAGCAGGCGTTCTCCGACCACCACGCGCTCCAGTGCGGCTACTGCACGCCGGGGATGCTGATGAGCGCGACCGCGCTGCTGCGCGCGAACCCGAGCCCGGGCGACGACGAGATCAAGAAGGCGCTGCAGGGGAACATCTGCCGCTGCACCGGCTACTGGAACATCTTCGAGGCAGTGAAGGCGGCATCGAGATGAGCGACATGAGCACGACGGTCGCGCCGGCGCCGGTCGAGGTGAAGAAGGGCTGGGCCGGCCAGAGCGTGCCTCGGAAGGAGGACAAGCGGCTCGTCCAGGGCGAGGGCGTCTTCGTCGACGACGTCAAGCGCCACGGGATGGGCTACGTCTTCTTCGTGCGCTCGCCGTACGCGCACGCGCACATCACGTCGATCGACGTCTCGCAGGCGGAGGCGATCAAGGGCGTCTACGGCACGCTGACCGGCGAGGAGGTCGCGTCGCTCACGGATCCGTTCTTCCAGCTCTCGACGCCGCCGGGCGCGCACCTCAAGGACTTCGCGCTCGCGGTCGGCAAGGTGCGCTACGTCGGCGAGGCGGTCGTCGCGGTCGTCGCCGAGACGCGCGAGCTCGCGCGCGACGCGTCGGAGCTCGTCGAGATCGAGTACGAGCCGCTCGACCCGGTCACCGACGCGCGGCGCGCGCAGGACGACGGGGTGGAGATCCTCCACGAGGACTCCGGCTCGAACCTGATGTGGGAAGGCGTGTACGAGTGGGGCGACCTCGACGCGGCGTTCGCCGAGGCGGACAAGATCGTGAAGATCGACGAGCTGCACTTCCACCGGTTCAACTCGACGCCGCTCGAGACGGACGGCGCGCTCGTCGAGTACAACCGCGGCGTCGGGCAGTGGACGCTCTACACGAACAACCAGTTCCCCGGGTTCGCGGCGATCATGATGGGCCCGGCGATGCGGTGCGGTCTCGACAAGCTGCGCTTCGTCACGCAGGACATCGGCGGCGGCTTCGGCAACAAGATCACGTCGCACCCGCAGCTCGTCGTGTGCTGCCTGCTCGCGCGGAAGCTGAACCGTCCGATCCAGTGGACGGAGTGGCGCACCGACTTCCACCTCTCGATGTCGCACGGGAACGAGCGCTGGTTCCACGACACCGAGGTCGCCGTCAAGAGCGACGGCACGCTGCTCGGCTTCCGGACGAAGGCGCTCGACGACGCCGGCGCGTGGCTCCGCTACGAGCCGCTCGGCGGCGTGATCTGGGCGCAGGTGACGCCCGGGATGTACCGGTGGCGGAACATCAGGCTCGAGTTCACGCAGGTCGCGACGAACAAGGCGCCGGTCTCGCCGAACCGCGGCTACTCCCGCATGCAGCATCTCTGGTTCACCGAGCGCGTGATCGACATCGTCGCGCACGAGCTCGGGCTCGACCCGGTCGAGGTGCGCAAGCGCAACTACATCCGCGCCGAGGACATGCCGTACGAGACGCCGAACGGCTGCGTCTACGACTCCGGCGACTACGCGCAGATGCTCGACGTCGCGCTCGGCCTGATCGGCCACGACGGGATCGAGGCGCGGCGCGCGGAGGCGTCGGCGCGCGGGAAGCTGCTCGGCGTCGGGATCGGCTCCACGCTCGACTCCGGGACGAACAACTTCGGCCAGTCGCGGATGATCAATCCGGAGCTGCAGTTCTCCGGGAACAACGAGGTCGCGACGGTGAAGCTCGACATCTTCGGCGAGATCGTCGTCACGCTCGGCACGACGCCGCAGGGCCAGGGCCACGAGACGACGGCGGCGCAGGTCGTCGCGGACATCCTCAGCTGCTCGATCGACGACGTGCAGGTGCGCGCCGGCCACGACAGCTACTGGAACTCGCACGCGGGCTTCTCCGGGACGTACGCGTCGCAGTTCGCAGTGACCGGGCTGAGCGCGGTGAAGGGCGCGACGGAGATGCTCGCGGCGGAGATCAAGAAGCTCGCCTCGGCGATCTTCGGCGGCGTCCCGGTCGAGGCGCTCGAGCTCGCCGACGGCGGCGTGCGGATCGCGGAGAACCCCGACGCGTTCCTCCCGTTCATGGCGTGCGGCGCGATCATCAACGCGAACAACGCGGGCCTGCCGGAGGATCTCGGCGTCACGCTCAACTGCCGCTACGTCTACCGGCCGCCGTTCCAGGTGCCGGACGTCGAGAAGAAGTTCGGCAACCTCACGTTGACGTACGCCGCGCAGGTGCACGTCGCGGTCGTCGAGATCGACCCCGAGACCGGCGCGTACGAGGTCGTCGACTACGCCGCGGTCGACGACTGCGGCAAGCGGATCCATCCGCAGATCGTCGAGGGCCAGGTGATGGGCGCGACCGCGCAGGCGCTCGGCGCCGCGACGCACGAGCAGTTCGAGTACGACGCGGAGGGCAACCTCCTCACGCCGAACTTCTACGACTACCACGTGCCGCACGCGCTCGACATGCCGCCGCTCAAGACCGGCAGCATCGAGAGCCCGTCGCCGTTCACGCCGCTCGGCACGAAGGGGATGGGCGAGGGCGGCGGCGCCGGCATCCACGCGGTGTGCGCGGCGGTGCAGGACGCGCTGCGCGGACACGGCGACGCGATCGTCTGGGACAGCTGCAACCCGTACCACCGCGTCTGGGAGATGCTCTCGAACCCCGGCGCGTCGCGCTCGCTCGTCAGCGTGGTCGACGCATGAACGTCTCCGGCGAGCGGACGTTCGCCGCGCCGCGCGCGACGGTCTGGAAGGTGCTCAACGATCCCGCGTCGATGGCGAAGACGATGCCGGGCGTCGAGTCGTTCGACGTCCAGGACGACAAGCACTGGACCGCGAACGTGAAGATCCCGCTCGGCCTCGGCGGCCTGAAGATGAAGATCGCGATGGAGAAGACCGAGGAGCGCGAGCTCGAGTTCGCGAAGATGGCGATCAAGGGCAACGGCGTCGGCGCGATGATGAACATGACGACGACGTTCGAGCTCGCGGACGCCCCCGACGGCGGCACCGCGATGAAGTGGGCCGCCGACGTGAAGATCGCGGGCCCCGTCGGATCGATGGGCCAGCGCGTCCTCCAGCCGATCGTGAACCAGCAGGTCGACGGCGTGCTCGCCTCGCTGGACGCCGAGGTGCAGGAGGCGCTCGCCGCAGGCTGATGGCGGCTCCGTTCCGGATCGGCGTCATGCAACTGACGATGGAGCCGCTCGACGAGATGCTCGCGTCGGCGCGCGCGATGGACGACGCGGGTATGGACACGATCTGGCTCGCCGAGGCGTACCCGTGGTGGCGCAAGCACGGGATGGAGGCGCGCTCGTCCACCGGCGTCGCGGCACTGATGGGCCGAGAGACGAAGCGGCTGACGATCGGCTGGGGGATCATCGCCGCCTCGACGCGCCATCCGGTGCAGGCCGCGATGGACGCGCGCGTCGTGCAGGAGGCGGCCGGGCCCGGCCGGTTCATCCTCGGCTTCGGGACGTCGAAGATCTTCCTCAACAACACGAAGACGCAGACCAAGAAGACGCTCGGCCCGATGCGTGACGCGGTGACGATCGCGCGCGGCGTGCTCGGCGGCGAGCGCTTCGAGTACGACGGCGACACGTGGAGCGCCGACGTTCCGGCGCTCGCGGCGGACGCACACTCGACGCGCGAGGTGCCGCCCGTCTACATCGCCGCGACCGCGCCGAAGATGCAGCAGCTCGCCGGCGAGATCGCGGACGGCTGCCTCACGCCGTCGATCACGACGCCGCCGTTCGTCCGCTACACGCGAGAGAACGTCGGGCCGGACATCGACGTCGGCTGCACCGTCGTCGCGTCGATCCACGCCGACGACCGCGACGAGGGCCGCGACGGCGCGCGCGAGATCGCCGGCATGTACCTCGCGAACAAGGTGCAGAACATCCAGGGCGCCGCCGACACGCTCCTCGACCTCGCCGGGATCGAGCAGGACGAGATCCGCCCCGTCGCCGAGGCGATGGAGCAGGGCGGGCGGCTCGCGGCGAAGGCGAAGGTCTCGGACGCGCTCCTCGACAAGTGCCGTCCGATCGCCGGGACCCCGGACGACTGCATCGCCGCGATCGAGGAGTACCGCGACGCCGGCTGCACACACGTCATGCTGGAGCTGTGGGGCGCGAACCGGCACGAGCAGATCCGGCTCTTCGGCGAGAAGGTGCTGCCGCAATTCCGTCGCGGGTAGACACGATGCTCGCCGAGGCGCGCACGCGGATCCGGCGGTACACGCCCGAGGAGGCGGCGGCCGACGACGGCCTGCTGATCGTCGACCTCCGCTCGGTCGACGAGCGCGAGCGCACGGGCACGATCCCGGGCTCGAAGCACGTCCCGTACTCGGTGATCCAGTGGCGCGCCGACCCGACGTCGGAGTCGCGCGACGACGAGCTCGTCGGCCGCAGGCTCTGCCTCGTCTGCCAGCAGGGCTACTCGTCGTCGCTCGCGGCGGCGTCGCTCGTCGACCTCGGCGTCGACGCCGGCGACCTGATCGGGGGCTACGACGCATGGTGAGCGTGAACCGCGACCGGCTCGTCGAGACGGCGAGCGCGATGATCAACGTCCACAGCTTCACGGGCGACGAGCAGGCGATGGCCGAGCTGATGGCCTCGCTGTTCGAGTCGATGGGCCTGCACGTGCAGTGGCAGCAGGTCGAGGACGGACGCGCGAACGCGCTCGGCACGTGGCCGGGCGCGGGCGGCGGGCCGTCGCTCATGTTCAACGGGCACATGGACACGTCGTACTCCGGCCGCGAGCCGTGGCTGAAGTTCGTCCGGGGCTTCCAGCCGCTGGCGTTCGAGCAGGACGGCCGGCTCTACGGGCTCGGGATCTCGAACATGAAGGGCGCGCTCGCGTGCTACGTCGAGGCGGTGCGCGCGCTGCAGGACGCGGGCGTGCGGCTGCGCGGCGACGTGCTCATCGCGGCGGTGTGCGGCGAGATCGAGAAGACGCAGTACGGCGACGCGACCGGTGCGCAGTACCGCGGCTACGCCGCCGGCACGCGCTACCTCGTCTCGCACGGCGGCGTCGCCGACATGTGCCTCCTCGGCGAGCCGACGGAGGGCAAGGTCGTGCTCGGGCACTTCGGCGCGCTCTGGCTGCGCGTCCGCGTCCACGGCAACTTCATCCACACCGCGTTCAGCGAGGGCAAGCGCGACCAGAACTCCATTCTCCGGATGCAGGAGGTGCTCGCCGCGGTGCAGGAGTGGATCCCGGCCTGGGAGAACGATCCCGCGAACGCGTACCGCGGCGCGAAGGCGATCGTGAACGTCGGCGCCGTCGAGGGCGGCTTCGGCTGGCGCGTCTCACGGACGCCGCACCATACGGACGTCTTCCTCGACGTGCGCGTGCCGCCGACGAAGCCGATGGGCGTCGCGCGGCGCGAGGTGCTCGACGTCGTGCGCGGGCTCGCGGAGCGGTTCCCGGACTACGGCGTCGAGGGCGAGGTCTACGTCACCGCGCCGGGCGCAGAGATCGACGAGGGGCACGAGCTCGTCGCGGCGATCGACAAGGCCCACGCGGATGTCTTCGGCACGACGCCGGAGCGCGACGTGACGCGCTGGTTCAGCGACGCGTCGGCGCTCACGCGCTACGGGATCCCGACGGTCAACTACGGCACGTCGACCGGGCTGATGGACGTCGAGCTCGGCGAGAACCTCGAGATCGACGGGCTCGTGAAGACCGCCGAGGTCTACGCCCGCGTCGCGACGGAGGTGTGCGGAGTCGCATGAAGCTCGTGACCTTCGACGACGGCAAGGTCGGCCGCGTCGACGGCGACGAGATCGTCCGCCTCGACGTCCCGACGATGCGCGCGTACTTCGAGCGCGGCGGCGCCGACGACACCGCGGAGCGCACGCCGCTCGCCGACGCGACGCTCCGCGCGCCGATCGTCCCGAAGAAGTTCTTCCACACCGCCGGCAACTTCCGCGAGCACGAGGAGGAGTCGAAGCGCGTCGGCTGGTCGCACGAGATCGCGCCGTGGATCATGTTCTTCCAGAACGTCGACGCGATCGTCGGCCCGGACGAGCCCGTGATCTACCCCGAGCACCTGACCGAGGAGCTCGACTACGAGCTCGAGCTCGCCGTGGTCATCGGCAAGGACGGCAAGTGGTTCGGGCCGGAGGAGGCGATGGACTACGTCGCCGGCTACGTGATCTTCAACGACATCACGGCGCGCGACATCCAGCGGCGCGAGATGCGCTCCGGCGTCTTCTCGTTCTGCAAGGCGATCGACACGTTCTGCCCGCTCGGCCCGTGGATCGTCACGCCGGACGAGATCCCGGACCCGCACGATCTCGCGATGGAGCTGCGCGTCAACGGCGAGTCGCGGCAGGTCTCCCACTCGGGCCGCATGTCGACGACGATCCCGGAGATCCTGAGCCACTACTCGCCGCTCGGCTACTCGGCCGGCGACGTCCTCTCGACCGGGACGGTCAGCGGCGTGGCCGGGTTCAGCGAGGACGCGGCATCGCTCTACCTGAAGCCCGGCGACGTGATGGAGGCGGAGATCGAGCGGATCGGCGTGCTCCGCAACCCGGTGATCTCGTGGCGTGAGGGCCACGGGTCCGACGCGCCCGCGCGCGTCCGCTGGTAGAAACGGGCCGTGGCCGACAAGCGCAGAGCGTTCATCACCGGCATCACGGGCCAGGACGGCTCGTACCTGGCGGAGATCCTCCTCGAGAAGGGCTACGAGGTCTACGGGATGATCCGCCGCTCGAGCTCGTTCAACACGGCGCGGCTCGACCACATCTTCGGCGACATCGAGCTCGTCTTCGGCGATCTGACCGACGGCTCGGTCCTGAACCAGCTGATGCGGACGATCCGGCCGGACGAGGTCTACAACCTCGGCGCGCAGAGTCACGTGCGCGTCAGCTTCGACATTCCCGAGTACACCGCCGACGCCGACGCGATGGGGACGCTGCGCCTGCTCGACGCGATCCGCGAGGAGGGCGTCCAGTGCCGCTTCTACCAGGCGTCGTCGAGCGAGATGTTCGGCCAGGCGGCCGAGATCCCGCAGCGCGAGACGACGCCGTTCCACCCGCGGAGCCCGTACGGCGTCGCGAAGGTCTTCAGCTACTGGATCACGCGCAACTACCGCGAGGCGTACGACATGTACGCGGTGAACGGGATCCTCTTCAACCACGAGTCGCCGCGCCGCGGGCCGACGTTCGTGACGCGGAAGATCACGCGCGCGGTCGGCGCGATCCTCCGCGGCGAGCAGAAGGACCTGAAGCTCGGCAACCTCGAGGCGCGGCGGGACTGGGGGTTCGCGCGCGACTACATGGAGGGTGCGTGGATGATGCTCCAGGCCGACGAGCCCGACGACTTCGTGCTCGCGACGGGCGAGACGCACTCCGTCGAGGACTTCCTCGAGGAGGCGTTCACGTACGCGGGACTCGACTGGCGGGACTACGTGAGGATCGACCCGCGGTACTTCCGTCCCGCCGAGGTGGACGTCCTCATCGGCGACTACTCGAAGGCCAAGGCGCAGCTCGGCTGGGAGCCGGCAGTCCGCTTCCGGGAGCTCGTCCGGATGATGGTCGACGCCGACCGCGTGCGCAGCAGCACCGAGGAGAACTACGTGTGAGCTGGCCCCGGTGAGCTGGCCGCGCGACGACGCGAAGCTCGACCGCGTCCGCGTGCTCATGGCGGAGGACGGGCTCGATGCGCTCGTCGTGCGCGCGCCCGACAACGTCCTCTACCTCACGAACTTCTGGGGGATGAAGGGATTCGACGCGTGCGTCTTCCCGCGCGAGGGCGAGCCGATGCTGATCTGCCTCGAGGCGTCGGCCGAGGACGCGGAGCGGACTGCGTGGACCGCGGACGTGCGGCTGGTGCGCGGCTACGACGCGGGCGACCCCCGGCCGGTCCCGGCGCGGACGCTCGAGGCGGCGCTCGAGGCGTCGCGTGCGTTCGGACGGGTCGGGCTCGAGCTCTCGCTCGGGACGCAGGCGTCGGACCGGATGGTCGGCGAGCCGACGACGTTCACGAAGGCGTGGTTCGACGCGTGGCCGGACGCGGCGGACGCGGCGCCGCTGCTCGCGCGCGCGCGGTCGATCAAGACGGAGCAGGAGATCGAGCGGATGCGGATCGCGAACGAGATCGCGGCCGCGGCGATGGATCACGCGCGCGAGCACGTCCGTCCGTTCATGAAGGAGGCGGAGGTCGCGGCGCTGTGGCAGGGCTACGTGCACGGCGCCGGGACCGGCTGGCGGGGCAAGGTCGACCTCGCGCTGCCGTTCTCGCTCATCTGGTCGGGGCCGGGGATCAAGACGTTCACGGCGACGGGCGACCTGCCGGTGCGCGAGGGCGAGCCGGTGCTGTTCGAGATCTGGGTCTGCGCGGACGGCTACTGGGCGGACCACACGAAGAACCTCGTCGTCGGCGAGCTGACGCCGGCGTATGCGGAGCTCGAGTCCTCGCTGATGGCGGTGTACGCGGCCGGGCTCGAGTTCATCCGGCCCGGCGCGTCGATGGCGGAGTTCGACGTGCTCGTGCGCGACGGGCTCGCGGCGATGGGCTATCCGGGCCAGCCCTCGCATCCGGTCTGCCACGGCGTCGGCGCGCGCGCACACGAGCCGCCGTACCCGCACCAGGCGGCGGGCGGGGTCTTCGAGGAGGGGATGGTGCTCGCCGTCGAGCCCGGCGTCTACTGGGAGGGCGGCGGCGGGCTGCGCGTCGAGGACAACTTCGTCGTGCGCGCGGGCGGCGTCGAGAAGCTCTCGCCGTTCCCCGACGGAGTCGTGCGCGTATGAGCGAGATCTGGACCGGCGCGCTGAACGACGCGTACCGGATCGGCGGCAGCGTCGGGCTGTACGACACGACGCTGCGCGACGGCGAGCAGACCGTCGGCGTCGTGCTCGATCCGGAGCAGAAGCTCGAGATCGCGCGGCTCCTCGACGACCTCGGCGTCGACCGGATCGAGGCGGGTTTCCCGCGCGTGTCGCAGGACGACTGGGACGCGGTCGCGGCGATCGCGGGAGCGGGGCTGCGCGCGGAGGTATGGGGCTTCTCGCGGGCGGTGCCCGCCGACCTCGAGGCGCTCGTCGAGCTCGGCGTGCCCGCGTCGGTGATCGAATCGCCGATCTCCGACCTGAAGCTGAACGCGATCGGCGTCGACCGCGAGAAGATGCTCGGCCGGATCACGGACGCGATGCGCTTCGCGGCGGAGCACGGGATCCACGCGGCGTTCTTCGGTGTCGACTCGACGCGCGCGGAGCCGGACTTCTTCGAGCGCGTGTACGTCTCCGCGGTCGAGGCCGGCGCGCGCGAGGTCGCGGTCGTCGACACGCTCGGGATCGCGTCGCCGGAAGCGGTCGCGGAGCTCGTCGGCCGCACGGTGGAGTGGGTCGGGCCGGATGTCCCGGTGCACTTCCACGGGCACAACGACTTCGGGCTCGCGACGGCGTCGGCGGTCGCGGCCGTGCGCGCCGGCGCGAGCTGGGTGCACGGGACGATCAACGGGATGGGCGAGCGCGCGGGGAACGCGAACCTCGGCGAGGTCGCGCTGACGCTGCGCGCGCTGTACGGCGTCGAGTCGAACCTCCGGCTGGATCGGGTGCGCGGCGTCTCGGCGCGCGTCCGCGAGCTGTCGGGGTACGAGCTCGAGCCGTGGAAGCCGGTGACCGGGGAGACGCTGTTCCGGCGCGAGTCCGGCGCGGTCGCGTCGCAGTTCCACGATCCGCCGTCGATCGAGCCGTACTCGTCGGCGCTCGTCGCGGCGCAGCGCGGAATCGTGCTGGGGAAGAAGAGCGGGCTCGATTCGATCCGGATCAAGGCCGACGAGCTCGGGCTCGACGTCCCGGAGGAGCGGCGCGCGGAGCTGCTCGCGGAGGTGAAGGCGCTCGGCGCGGAGAAGCGCGGGCTCGTCACCGACGACGAGTTCCGGGCGCTGGTCGCCGGTGGCTGACTTCGACGCCGTGCTGGTCGGCAGCGGCGTCAACGCGCTCGCGTGCGGCGCGCTGCTCTCGCGCGCCGGCTGGCGCGTCTGCGTGCTCGAGCGGAACGACTGGCTCGGCGGCGCGATCCGGACGGCGGAGATCACGGAGCCGGGGTACGTCCACGACGTCTTCTCCGCGTGGCATCCGCTGTGGGTCGGCGGGGCGGCGCACGCGCAGCTCGGCGACGATCTCGCGGCGCGCGGTCTCGAGTACCTCAACACCGAGCTGCCGACGGCGACGGCGTTCCCGGACGGGAGCGCGGCGTTCCTCCTGCGGAGCGGCGAGGCGAACGCGGGCGAGCTCGGGCCGGAGTGGCCGGGCGTCCTCGAGCGTTTCTTCCCCAACGCCGACCTCGCGTTCGGGCTGCTCGGGACCGAGCTCTGGTCGGGCGCGGGGATCGGGCTCGCGACGAAGGCGGTGCGGCGGCTCGGGCGCACTGGGACGGCGGCGTTCACCGGCGAGCTGCTCCAGTCGAGCCGCGACTGGCTCGAGACGACGTTCGCGTCCGAGCGGGCGCACGGGCTGCTGGCGCCGTGGGTGCTGCACACGGGTCTCGGACCGGACGCGGCGACGTCGGGGTTCATGACGCAGGTGATCGCGGTCGCGGTGCAGGAGGGAGGCATGCCGATCCCGCGCGGCGGCGGCGCGCGGCTCGCCGATGCGCTCGTGCAGCTGATCCGAGACAACGGCGGCACGTGCGAGACGGGCGTCCACGTCGAGCGCGTCGTCGTCCGGTCCGGCCGCGCGGTCGCCGTGCGTGTCGCGGGCGGCGACGAGGTGAGCGCGGAGCGTGCGGTCGTCGCGGGCGTGACGCCGACGCAGCTCTACGAGCAGCTGCTGCTGCCGGGCGACGTTCCGCCGGCGGTGCTCGACGGCGCGCGGCGGTTCCGGTACGGGCGCTCGGAGATGCAGATCCACTTCGCGCTGTCGGAGCCTGCGCGCTGGGACGGCGACGAGCGGCTGAACGGGACGGCGATCGTGCATGTCACCCCCGGGCTCGACGGCGTGTCGCGTGCGGTGAACGAGGCGGAGCGCGGTCTGCTCCCGGCGGAGGCGACGGTCGTCGTCGGCCAGCCGCTGACGATCGACGCCGGCCGCGCGCCGGACGGGAAGGGCCTGCTCTGGATTCAGCTGCAGGAGCTGCCGTGGCGGATCAAGGGCGACGCGGCGGGCGAGATCGACGTCGGCGACGGCTCGTGGACGGACGACGTGCGCGAGCGCTACGCGGATCGCATCCAGGCGCGCCTCGCGAGGCACATCCCGAATCTCGAGTCGTCGATCGTCGCGCGCGTGTCCCTTGGCCCGCACGACCTCGAGGCCGCGAACGTGAACCTGCGTCACGGCGATCCGTACGGCGGCGCGCTGGCGCTCGACCAGAACTTTCTGTGGCGTCCGTTCGGCCGAAACCCAGGGCACGCGACGCCGGTCGAGCGGCTCTACCACATCGGCGCGTCGACCTGGCCCGGCCCGGGCCTCGGGGCGGGCTCGGGCACGCTCGTCGCAGCGGAGCTGCTCAAGCCACCAGCCTCGCAGCGTGCGGCGGCGAAGGTTCGCTCGCTCGTGCAGCGCTAGGCGCCTCGACGAAACCGCGCAGGCGCTCTAGCGCCGCGGAGCGTGGGCGGCCGAAGCAGCCGACGACGCGGCTGGCGTCGACGAACTCGTAGCCGCCGCGAAGGCCGACGGTTGTCGCGTAGCTGCTCCAGCGCGCGTCTTGCGGCCGCGTCGCCTCGCCGGCCTCGACCGGATTCCATGCCACGTAGCGGTAGACCTCGAGAAGGTAGGCGTCGTCCAGGATCGGCTTCCCCATGTAGCGCCCGCCGACGGCGTGGCCGCGGCGCCCGTGCCGGCGATTGGTCGCGCGCGCGTAGTGCCAGTTGAGGCGCTGCATCGCCTGCGGAAGCGCGCCTTCTGCCGCGTCGAAGATCGCGTGGTAGTGGGTTCGAAGGAGGCAGACGAACACGCAGACGACGTCTTCGAGCTCGAGCATCGTCTCGAGCTCGGCGAGGAACGACCTGCGGTCGACGTTGTCGCGGAAGAACGGATCCGGGCGCGTCGATCCGGTGGCGACGTGGTAGAGGCCTTCGTGGACGGGACGCGGCGGGCGTGCCATACCGACGACGATGCCGACGGTGAGCGTCCACCGCAACCGTCTTTCGTGATCTTCCACGAATCCGCAATGGTGTCGCGAACCTCACGTCCGGTGTCCGACACAAATCGGCCAAGAAGTGTCCGACACCGGACCTGCGTTTGGTGTCAGACATCAGGCACGCGTTTGGTGTCAGACACCGAAAGGCGACTCGGTGTCAGACACCGAAAGTGAGATACCGAGAGTGCTAGAACGCGAAGATCGAACGGCCCTTGAGCTCGACGCGGTAGATGTCCGTCGCCAGCTCCAGGTGCGCATGGAACGCGGCCGCCGCGCGCGCCGCGTCGCGGGCGGCACACGCTTCCAGCAGCTCCACGTCCAGCTCCTCGTGGCGGTCCTGGATCTCGCCCTCCGCAAGGAGCACGCCCCGGTAGCGCTCGCAGCTGTCCCAGGTCGGCCGGATCAGACGCACCAACCATCCGGACCGCGCCGCGTCGTACAGCGTGAAGTGGAACGCCGCGTGCTCCCGTACCGCCGTCCGCACGTCGCCGTCGCGCCGCGCCTCCCGCTCGGCGCCGAGGTGCGCCCGCGCGCGCTCCTCGTCCTCGTCCGTGAAGAGCTCCGCCGCCCGCCGCACCGCCATCGTCTCCAGCGCGAGGCGGATCGAGAACAGCTCTCGCAGCTCCTCGACGTCGAGCCCCATCACCTTCGCCCCGTGATGCGGCACGTGCTCGGCGAGCCCGAGCGCCTCGAGCTGGCGGACGGCCTCGCGGATCGGCGAGATGCTCATCCCCAGTGACCGGGCCAGATCCTCCAGCCGCAGCGGCGTGCCGGGAGTCAGCTCGCCGAGGATGATCGCCTCGCGCAGCCGCTCCAACGCCGCCTCCGCCATCGTCCGGTGACGAACGGCGGCCCCCCCGGTGACCCGCGTCGGTGCCTCCACCGACGTGGAGCGTGAATCACACTTGATCAGATGTCAAACCCGTGACACGATTCCGCCCGGCGCATTGACGAGCGAGTCGCCTCAGCCGCTGGTCTCGATCTCGCAGGTGAGCACCCTCACCTCGAGCTTCGCCGACGACGTCGCGACGTACGCCGCCGGCGGCCTCGACGCGATCGGGATCTGGGAGACGAAGCTCGCCGAGGACGGCAACGACGCCGAGGCGCGTGAGCAGCTCGCCGCGAGCGGTCTCGGCGCCGCCTCCGCGGTCCCGGCGGTCCCGTCCGTCCTTCCGCTCCCGCTGCTCCCGGGCCCGGACGACCCGAGCGAGCGCGTCGACGCGCTCTGCGCCTCGATCCACCGCCTGGCCGCCTTCGGCCCGACCGCGATCGTCTGCCTCACGGGCCCCGCCGGCGACCGCGACCCGGACGACGCGCGCGCGACGACCATCGACGGCCTGCGCACGGTCGGCGCCGAGGCCGAGCGCGCGGGCGTCCGCATGGCGCTCGAGCCGTTCCAGCGCGAGGGCATCGAGTTCTGGTCGCAGATCAACACGATCCCCGAGGCCGTCGAGCTGATCGACGAGATCGGCAGCCCGGCGTTCGGCATCCAGTTCGACATCTGGCACCTCTGGAACACACCCGACCTGCTCGACCACATCCCGACGACCATCCACCGCTTCGCCGGCGTGCACGTGAACGACTGGCGGGAGCCGACGCGCGGCTGGGCCGACCGCGCACTTCCCGGCGACGGCGTCGCGGACGTCGCCGCCATCCTCGGCGCCCTCGACTCCGCCGGGTGGGGCGGCTACTACGACCTGGAGATCTTCTCGGACAACGGCGCCTTCGGCACTGCGTACCCGGACTCGCTCTGGGACGCGGACCCCGCCGAGCTCGTGCGCCGCAGCAGGGAACAGTTCGCTCGGTGCTGGCAGGAACGGAGGGTCGCGGCGTGAGCCGGGCCCGGAGAGGAGAAGGCATGAAGGGAGTCACACGGGCGCGCACCGCGCTCGTCCTCGTGGCCGTCGCGGCGCTCGCGCTGGCCACGACCGCGGCGGCTCGCACGCACGCACGTACCGCCGGCGCCCCGATCACGATCGGGTGGGCGTACGACGCGAAGGGCGCGATGGCGCCGTTCGACGGGCCGGCGCTCGCGGCCGCGCAGCTCCGCGTGAAGCAGGTCAACGCGAAGGGCGGCGTGATGGGACGCCCGCTCGTGATCCAGACGTGCGACACCCAGAACAACAAGCCGGCGATCGCGAAGGCGTGCGCCGACAAGCTGCTCGGCGCGGGTGCGAACGTCATCTTCACGACGTGCGACGTCGACTACGCAGCCCCGGTCGTCCAGGAGGCGATCAACCGCGGCGTGCTTGCGATCGCGCCGTGCATCGGCACCGACCAGATGGGCCCGAAGCGCTTCGGCCCGAAGGGACGCCTCGCGTTCAGCTTCGGCAACGTCGCGCAGGACGAGGGCTCGGCCATGGCGCAGTACGCCTGGGGCCGCGGCTGGAAGACCGCGGCGCTCGCAACCGACACCGTCATCGTCTACTTCAAGGACGTCGTCGCCGCGTTCAAGGCGCGCTTCCAGCAGCTCGGCGGGAAGATCGTCGACCAGGAGACGTACCAGTCGCTCGGCGGCAGCAACATCAACAACGTCGTCTCGAAGTGGAACGGCGTCAACGCCGACGTGTTCGTCACGTCGACCGCGGGCGCGTTCGGCGCGCTCTCGACGCTCGTCGCCGGGCTCCGCTCGGCAGGCGTCAACACGCCGATCCTCAACTCGTGGGCGGGTGACGGCGTCTACTGGCTGCCGAAGAGCCCGCAGGTGACGAACTACTACTTCGTCACGTTCGCGAACGCGTTCGGCCAGGATCCGAACCCGGCCGTCAACGTGCTCGCGAAGCAGGTGCACGCGGGGACCGGCGGCTTCGTCACCGGCTCGGCGGCGATCGACGGGCTCAAGACCGCGATCATCCAGACGCACGGCTCGACGAACGGCACGGTGCTCGCGAACGCGATGGAGAAGTTCCACAAGGTTCCGACGCTGTCGGGCCTCGTGAGCTTCTCGCCGCAGCTGCACACCGTCTACGGCCGCGCGTACCGCGTGATCGAGATCAACAACAACAAGCCGCGGGAGATCACGACGATCACCGCGAAGGTCGTTCCGAAGATCAACGGTTGACGGAACCGCACGACCAGCGGGAGAGGAGGCCCGGGGGAACGCTCCGGGCCTCCTCCGTATCCCGTGCGTTCGAGGGGGTTCAGGCGCTTCGCGGCGTGTCGCTCGAACTGCGGCGCGGCGAGGTGCTCGGGCTGATCGGCCCGAACGGCGCGGGGAAGTCCACGCTCGTCAACGTCATCAGCGGGTTCGACCGCCCGACGGAGGGCTCGGTCGAGCTCGAGGGCCGCGACGTCACCCGCTGGCCCGCGCACCGGCGCGGCCGCCACGGGCTCGCGCGCACGTTTCAGCACACGCACGCGTTCCGTGCGCTGTCCGTCCGCGAGAACGTCGAGGTCGCGGCGCTCGGAGTCGGCGCCGCGCCGCGCCGCGCGGCCGCGCGCGCTGACGAGCTGCTCTCGATTCTCGATCTCGTGGACTACGCCGACGCGCCGGCCGCCGCGCTCGCGCACGGCGACGAGCGGCGACTCGGCGTCGCGCGTGCCCTTGCGACCGAGCCGCGGTTCGTCCTCATGGACGAGCCCGCCGCCGGGTTGCCGGAGGCGGAGGTGCCCGCGTTCGCGTCGCTCGTGCGCTCCGTACGGGACGACCACGGCGCGGGCGTGCTGCTCATCGACCACAACATGGCGCTGATCATGGACGTCTGCGACCGCATCCACGTCCTCGACCAGGGCGCGACGCTCGCCGAAGGTGCGCCGGCCGAGATCCGCTCGAACCTCGACGTCGCCGCGGCGTACCTCGGCGAGAGCGCCGTGCACACCGACGAGGACGCCGAGTGAGCGCGCTCGTCGTCGACGGGCTCGACGTCCGCTACGGGCCGGTGCAGGCCGTCCGCGGCCTCTCGCTCGAGGTGCAGCCCGGTGAGATCGTCGGGCTGATCGGCCCGAACGGCGCGGGGAAGTCCTCGACGCTCCACGCGATCATGGGCGCGGCGCCGGTCGCGGGCGGCACGGTTCGTCTCGGCGACGTCCCGCTCGCGGGACGCAGCTCCGAGGACATCGCGCGGAGCGGCGTCGCGCTCGTCCCTGAGGGCCGCCGCATCTTCGCCGAGCTGACCGTCGAGGAGAACCTCCGCCTCGGGCTGGCCGGCCGCCGCTCGAACGGCGACGCGAGCGCGGCGATCGCGAGCGTCACGCAGCTCTTCCCCGTCGTCGACGAGTTCCGCAAGCGCTCCGCGGGCGCGCTCTCCGGCGGCCAGCAGCAGCAGCTCGCGATCGCGCGCGCGCTCGTCGCCGAGCCGGACGTACTCCTGCTCGACGAGCCGTCGCTCGGGCTCGCGCCGCGCGTCGTCGACGTCGTCTTCGATGCGCTCGTCGCGATCCGGGACCGCGGGATCGCCGTGCTCCTCGTCGAGCAGCGCGCGCAGCGCACCGTCGCGCTCGCCGACCGCACCCACGTCATCTCGAACGGCGAGCTCCGCCTGACGCTCGGCCCGAAGGATGCCGCCGACACCGACGCGCTCGTCGCCGCCTACTTCTCGTGACCGTCGCGATTCTCAACATCGACTGGCAGACGCTCGCCGACGCGCTCGCGCTCGGCGGCATCTACGCGCTGATGGCCGTCGGCATCGGCCTCGTGTTCGGCGTGCTCCGTCTCGTCAACTTCGCGTACGGGCAGCTCGTGATGGCCGGCGCCTACGCGCTCGCGTTCGGCTCCGAGTGGAACCTGCCGACGTGGGTCTCGATCCTCTTCTGCTTCGCGGTCGTCCTCGTGCTGTCCGTGGGGATGGACCGGCTCGTGTTCCGGCCGCTGCGAGGACAAAGTCCGGCAGTGATGCTCGTCGCGACGTTCGCCGTCGCGTACCTGATGCAGGCCGTCGCCCTTCTCTGGTTCGGCTCGCTCGGGACGATCGCGACGTCGCTCGCGCCGCTGAACCGCCCGTGGGACATCGGCGGCGTCGAGATCCGGAAGATCGCGATCGTCACGGTGGTCGTCGCGGCGACGTGCCTGCTGCTGCTGCGGCTGCTGCTCGACCGCACGTCGGTCGGCCTCCACATGCGCGCGGCCTCGATGGACTTCGTGACGGCGCGGATGCTCGGTGTGCGCGCGAACCGCGTCATCGGCGGCGCCGTGCTGATCTCCGGGCTGATCGCCGCCGTCGTCGCGGTGATGATGACCGTGCAGACGCCGCTCGTGACGCCGGACTTCGCGCTGCGGGACACGATCATCGTGCTCGCCGGCGTCGTGCTCGGCGGGATGAACCGGCCCCTCTCGGCGACCCTCGGCGGCTTCACGATCGGCTTCGCGAGCGGCCTCCTCGGCGGGGCGCTCCCGACGAACCAGAGCCAGTACCTCGACTCGTTCCTCTTCGTCGCGGTGATCCTCGTGCTGCTCGTCCGGCCGGACGGGATCTTCACGCGCGACCGCGGGAACGTGGAACGGGCATGAGGCGGCTCACGACCTGGGTCGAGCTCGCAGCGCCTGCGGCGCTCGTGCTCATCGCGGCGCTGCTCGGACTGAGCGCGTCGCAGTCGAACCAGACGTACTTCATCGACACGCTCGTGAAGGTGACGATCGTCGTCGCGCTCTACGTCTTCATCGGCAACTCCGGCGTGCTCTCGTTCGGGCACATCAGCTTCGTCGCGCTCGGCGCCTGGGCGGCCGGTGTGCTGTCGGTGCCGCGGGGGGAGAAGCCGGCGATCATGCCGAATCTCGCGCACTTCCTCCGCGTCACGACGGTGTCGAGCCCGACGTCGCTCGTGATCGCGGCTGCGGTCGGCGCCGTCTTCGCGCTCATCGCAGGGCTCGCGCTGATGCGTCTCTCCGGGCTCGCTGCCGGCATCGCGACGTTCGCGCTGCTCGAGATCGTCCACAACATGCTCCGCTACTACGAGAAGATCGGGCCGGGACTGAACACGTTCTCGTCCGTGCCGCAGACGACGGGAATGTGGCAGGCGGCGATCGGCGCACTGATCGCGGTCGTCGTCGCGTTCGCGTACCAGCGAAGCCGATACGGGCGGACGCTCCGCGCGACGCGCGAGGACCCGTACGCCGCGGCGGCGACGGGAATCTCGATCTACGTGCAGCGGCTGATCGCGTTCACGCTCTCCGGCGCGCTCGCGGGGTTCGCGGGCGGACTCTACGTCCACTTCCTGCCGCTCAACACGGAGGTCGTCTATCTCGACCTGACGTTCATCACGCTCGCGATGCTCGTCGTCGGCGGCGCGACGAGCCTCTGGGGCGCGGTCGTCGGCGCGCTCTCCGTGGCCGCACTCGACTCGTTCCTCGCCGCGGCCGAGAACGGCGTCACGATCTTCGGCTGGACGATCAACCTCCCCGCGGGGACACGGCTCGTCGTCGTCGGCGTGCTGATGGCGGCCGTGCTGATCCTGCGCCCGACCGGGATCACCGGCGGCCGCGAGTTCCGGCTCCCGGGGCGCGCGCGATGACGCGCGTGTGCATCGCCGGCGCCGGTGTGATCGGGAGCCTGCTCGCGGGGCACCTGGCGCAGGTCTGCGAGGTGTCGGTCCTGACGCGCCGCGACGCCCACGCGGACGCGCTCAACGCGGAAGGACAGCGCGTCTCCGGCCGCTCCGATCTCACGTCGCGCGTCGTCGCGTCGACCGACCCCGCCGCGCTTCCCGAGCCGGAGCTCGTGATCCTCGCCTGCAAGGGCACCGATCTCGAGTCGCTCGCCGCCCGGCTCGAGGGCCACTTCGCCGGAGCGACCGTGATGACCGTGCAGAACGGGCTCGGCGCGGAGGAGATCGTCGGCGCGCACGGCGCGTGGCCGCTGCTGTCGTCGGTGACGTTCATGAGCGGGACCCGCCACTCCGACACGCACGTCGAGTACATTCTCGACACGGCGACGTGGATCGGCCCGTACCGCGACACGACGCCGGCCGACGCACACCGCGTCGCCGACCTGATCGTCGCGTCCGGCCTGAAGGCCGAGGCCTTCGACGACCTGCGCCCGGCGCAGTGGTCGAAGCTCATCTTCAACGCCACGGTGAACGCGGTCGCGGCGCTGACCGAGCTCCCGCACGACTTCCACTTCGCGCAGGTCGAGCAGCTCGGCGATCTCGGCAACCTCGTCCGCGACCTCGTCGACGAGGGGAAGGCCGCGGCCGCGGCCGCCGGCGTCGAGCTGTGGGAGGACCCGTGGGAGATGAACGTCCTCGCGACCCGTCGCGGCCACCGGCACTACCCGTCGATGCTCGAGGACGTCGAGGCGCACCGCCCGACGGAGATCGAGACGATCACCGGCTCGCTCGTGCGCGAGGCGCAGCGCGCCGGCGTCCCCGTCCCGCTGCACACCGCCCTCTACCGGCTCGTGAAGGCAAAGGAGGCGAGTTACTCGGAATGAAGATCTGCATCGTCGGCTGCGGCGCCGTCGGCTCGTTGTTCGCCGCGGCGCTCGCGCAACTGGACGACGTCGAGGTCTGGGCGTACGACGCGTCGCAGCCGCACGTCGACGCGATCAACGCGAACGGGCTCACGCTGAGCGGCGCCGGCGACGTGCACGCGACGCTGCGTGCGACGACGGACGCGGCCGAGCTGCCGCCGTGCGACTTCGGCATCGTCGCGACGAAGGCGATGCACACCGGCGCCGCGATCGCGGCGACCGCTCACGCGTTCGCCGGCGGCTGCGTCGCGACCGTCCAGAACGGGATCGGCAACGAGGAGGTGATCGCGGAGCACGTCGAGCGTGTGATCCGCGGGACGACGTTCCCCGCAGGAAAGATCCTCGAGCCGGGCCACGTGCAGTGGGACGTGAGGGGCGACACGACACTCGGCCCCTTCGAGCCGAAGCCGGCGCCGTTCGCCGAGGTCGAGCGGCTCGCCGACGCGTGCACACGCGGCGGGATGCCGACCCACGCCGTCCCCGACGCGCGCGGCCCGCAGTGGCGCAAGGTGATCTTCAACGCGGCGTCGAACCCGATCGGCGCGCTCACCGGCCTTACGCACGGCCGCGTCTGCGAGCGGCCGGATCTCCGCGCGCTCGTCAGCGGGCTCATCGCCGAGGGGAAGGCAGTCGCGGCGGCGCAGGGGATCGAGCTCGACTCGGATCCCGAGGATCTGATCGACCACGCCGCGAAGCCGGAGGTGGCCTACGACCACAAGGCGTCGATGCTGCAGGACGTCGAGGCGCGCCGCACGACCGAGATCGACTACCTGAACGGCGGTATCGTGCGCTTCGGGCACGAGCTGGGCGTGCCGACGCCGTTGAACGAAGCGATCTGGGCACTCGTCAAGGGGGTGGAGCAGTCGTGGCTTCAGTGACCGGCCCGACGTACACGGGACTGCCGCAGGAGGAGATCGACCGCCGCTACGGGCTGATCCGCGAGGCGGCCGCGCGCGACGGGCTCGACGCCGTGCTCGTGTGCGGCAACGAGTACACGGGCTTCGAAGGCGCCGTGACGTATTTGTCCGGATTCGTCATCGTCCACCGCTACGCGTACGTGCTGCTCCCCGTGGACGGCGATCCCGCGATCGTCTTCCCGAGCGAGGCGCGGTACGTCGGCGAGCACGGCACGACGTGGATCGACGAGCAGGTCTTCGTCGACCGTCCCGGGAACTGGCTCGCCGAGAAGGTGCGCGGCAAGCGCGTCGGCGTCTACGGGATGGACTACGTGATGGCGGTGCGCGACTACGTCGCGCTCGCCGGCGACGCGATGCTCATCGGCTGGGACGTCGAGTTCGACCACGCGCGGATGGTGAAGAGCGAGCTCGAGCTCGAGTCCGTGCGCGACAGCGTCCGCATCAACACGGAGGGCTTCTGGGTCTTCCTCGAGAGCTTCGAGCCGGGCCGCTCGGAGCGCGAGGTCCTCGCGCCGTGCGAGGAGTACTTCGTCTCGCAGGGGTGCGGCCGCTGGACGATGGACATGGTGCTCGACGGGCCGAACGGCGGCGCGCTGCCGGAGTTCAAGATCGCGGGCACGCGTCCGATCGCGGCGACGGACTTCCTGCTCCCGTCGCTCGAGGTCGCCGGGCCGGGCGGCCACTGGGTCGAGGTGTCGCGCGCGATCTGCGCCGGCGAGCCGAGCGACGACACGAAGCGGATGATGGAGGCGTACGAGGAGTACTACGCCGCCGCGCCCGCCGCGCTCCGCGCCGGCGGCACCGCGCGCGACGCGCACCGCGCCGTCGCGAAGGGCTTCCTCGACCGCGGCTTCCATCTCGGTCACGTGACCGGGCACTCGATCGGGATGACGATGATCGAGTTCCCGAAGATCGGCGAGACCGACGAGACCGTGCTCGAGGCGGGGATGGTGCTCTCGATGCACCCGCATGCGATCGCCGCGGACGGGCAGTCGTGCCTCTATATGCAGGACACGTGGCTCGTCACCGACGACGGCGGCGTGCCGCTCGCCGGGCTGCCGATGAAGATCTTCGACGGCACCGAGACCCGTCCGCACGGTTAGGGTCCAGGCGTGACCGCTGCCGACGAATTCGCCCCGATCCTCCCCGGCCCCGGAGGGAGCGACTACGAGCGGTACCTCCGCACCGACGAGCTCCTCGCGCTTCAGAAGGCGCCGGACGAGTGGGTGCACCGCGACGAGCTCCTGTTCCAGACGGTGCACCAGTCGTCGGAGCTCTGGCTGAAGCACGCGTGCGTCGAGGTCGAGGAGGCGACGCGTCTGATCGAGGCGCGCGACCTTGCGGGGGCGATCCGCCTGTTGCGTCGTGCCTGCGCGTGCATCAAGTACGTCGAGGGCTTCCTCGAGCATCTCGAGCTGATGTCGCCGTGGGAGTACCAGGAGGTGCGCCGCGTGCTCGGGCACGGCTCGGGCTTCGACTCGCCCGGCTTCCGCGAGATCCGCCGCGTGTCGCCACCGCTGCTCGCCGCGTTCGACGCGCTCCGTCGCGAGCGCGGTCTGTCGCTGCTCGAGGTCTACACCGAGGGGCGTGCGAACGAGGACGTGTACCAGATCGCCGAGCTGCTGACGGAGTGGGACGAGCGCGTCGGCGTCTGGCGCTTCCGCCACTTCAAGGTCGTCGCGCGCATCATCGGCGAGGACGTCGTCGGCACGCAGGGGACGCCCGTCGATCTTCTTGCGGGTCTGATCAAGAACAAGATGTTCCCGGAGCTCTGGCGCGTGCGCACCGAGCTGACGGAGCTCGCGAAGCAGAGCGATTGATCCCGCTCGACGAGATTCGCCGCGCGCGCGAGCGCATCGCGGACGTGGTCGCGCGCACGCCGGTCGTGCGCGTCGACGTCGACGCGCCGTGCGAGGTGTGGCTGAAGCTCGAATGCCTGCAGCCGATCGGTTCGTTCAAGCTGCGCGGTGCACTGAGCGCGGTGCGTGCGGCGTCGAGCGCGGAGCTCTCGGACGGTGTCGTCACCGCGAGCGCGGGGAACATGGCACAGGGCGTCGCGTGGGCTGCGCGCGAGGCGGGGGTGCGCGCGCGCATCGTCGCGCCGGAGAACGCGCCGCGCGCGAAGCTCGACGCGGTCGAGCGGCTCGGCGGCGAGGTGATCCTCGTGCCGCACGAGGTGTGGTGGCAGACGATGGTCGACCGCGGCCACCCGGACGTCGGTGGGATGTTCGTGCATCCGGTCGAGGACGACGCGGTGATGGCCGGCAACGGGACGATCGGGCTCGAGCTCGTCGAGGATCTCGACGCGTTCGACGCGGTCGTGATCCCGTGGGGCGGCGGCGGGCTGACGACGGGAATCGCGAGCGCGGTGAAGTCGCTGCGGCCCGACACACGCATCGTCACGGCGGAGCCCGAGACGGCCGCGCCGTTCGCCGCGTCGTTCGCGGCGGGCGCGCCGGCGGAGATCGGGTTCGAGACGTCTTTCGTCGACGGCGCGGGCGGCCGCGCGCTGCTGCCGACGATGTGGGACCGTGCGAATGGGCTCGTCGACGCGGCCAGCGCGATCCCGCTCCACGACGTCGCCGCCGCGATGCGCGCGCTCGCGTCGCGCGCGCGCGTCGTCGCGGAGGGCGCGGGCGCGCTCGCGCTCGCCGCCGCGGCCCGCGGCGACGCAGGCGAGGGCCGCGTCGTCTGCATCGTGAGCGGCGGCAACGTCGACGCGGCGGTGCTCGCCGCGGTGCTCGCGGGCGAGACGCCGTAGCCCGTTACGAAGTCGTCACAAACGGTGTCTGACACCAAACACCCGAAAAGTGTCAGACACCAAATAGCTCTTCGGTGTCAGACACCGAAACGGCCGCGCTACAGCTTCGCGAGCTCGGCGTTGAAGCGGTCGATCTCGTCCGCGGTGTTGTAGTGGATCAGCCCGACGCGCAGCGCGTCGTCGGGGTACGGCAGGCTGTCGCGGAGGCCGAGCGAGTACCAGCTGTCGTGCGACCACACGCCGAAGCCGCGCTCGGCGAGGCGGCGCGCCGCATCCGCGGCCGAGACGCCCTCGAGGTTCAGCAGGAACGTCGGCACGCGGCCGTCCATCGTCTGCAGGCCGTACACCGTCGCCGAGTCCGGCAGCCCGTCGAGGAAGCGCTGCCCGAGCTCGTGCTCGTAGTCGCGGATCGACTCCATGCCGCCGATCGCGTCGAGGTACGCGATCGTCGCGGAGAAGCCGGCGAGCAGCTCGTACGACGCGGTGCCCGGCTCGAAACGGCGGCCGACCGGCTCCATCGGCGCCGGCCGCGCCTTGTACGGGCGCCAGGACTCGAGCAGCTCGTGCCGTCCGTAGGCGACGCCGAGGTGAGGCCCGCAGAACTTGTACGCGGACGCGATGAAGACGTCGCAGCCGAGCGCCTGCACGTCGACCGGCTCGTGCGCCGCGTACTGCACCGCGTCGACCCAGCACAGCGCGCCGGCCTCGTGCGCGAGCTGGGAGACCCGCGCCACGTCGACGATCGTCCCGAGCGCGTTCGACGAGCCGACACACGCGACGACGCGCGTCCGCTCGTCGAGCTTCCGCGCGAGGTCGTCGTAGTCGAGCCGCAGGTCCTCGGTGACGTCGATCCAGTCGACCTCGAAGCCGCGGTCGGCGGCGAGCTCGATCCACGGCGCCACGCCGCCGTCGTGGTCGAGGCGCGACACGAGGATCCGGTCGCCTTCCTTCCAGTCCCGCGCCGCCGTGCGCGAGAGCGTGAAGTCGAGGACGGTCATGTTCTGGCCGAAGATCACGTCGTCGGGCGCGCAGCCGAGGAAGCGGCCGGCGTCCTCCCGCGCCGCCGCGAGGATCCGCTCGACGCGCTTGCTCGTCTCGTAGTTCGCACCGACGTTCGCCGACGCGTCGCGCAGCGCGGCCGCGATCGCCTCGCCGACCTCGTCGGGGACCTGCGAGCCGCCCGGCGCGTCGAGGAACACGAAGCCGCCGTCGCGGAGTGACGAGAAGCGCCGCCTGACGGCCTCGACGTCGAGTAGCGTCGCGCTCATGGACCGAGCGTACCTGGGCCGGACGGGACTTCGCGTCACCCGCGTGATCCTCGGTTGCGGGAACTTCGGCGGCGTCGGCTCGGCGCCCGCGTTCTTCGGCAAGGGCGAGACGAAGGAGGAGTCGTTCGCGCTGATGGACGCGGCGTGGGAGGCCGGGATCAGGACGTTCGACACCGCGGACGCCTACGGCGGCGGACGCAGCGAGACGTGGATCGGCGACTGGCTGCGGACGAAAGGGCCGGACGTCCGCGACGAGATCGTCCTCTCGACGAAGACGTTCAACCCGATGGACGAAGGCGAGGACTCGGGTCTCGCCCCGGCGCGCGTGAAGCGGCAGGTGGAGGCGAGCCTCGGGCGGCTCGGCGTCGAGCGCGTGCAGATGTTCCTCACGCACGCGTGGGACGAGGACGTCCCCATCGCCGAGACGGCCGGCGCGCTCGACGAGCTCGTGGCCGAGGGGAAGATCGGGCACTACGGGATCAGCAACGTCGACGGCGCGCAGCTGGGCGAGGCACTCGGCGCCGGCAGCTTCGGGTGGGTGCAGAACTCGTACTCGCTGCTCGACCGCGACGCGGAGGCCGACGTGCTGCCGCTCTGCGCGGAGGGTGGGCTCGGGTTCACGCCGTTCAGCCCGCTCGCGGGGGGCTGGCTCACGGGGAAGTACCGCCGCGGCGAGGACGCGCCCGCCGGCTCGCGGATGACGACGCGCCCCGAGCCGTATCTCCACCTCCGCGACGACTCGGTGTACCGCGCGCTCGACGGGCTCGCGGCGGCGGCGGACGCGCGCGGCACGACGTCCGCCGCGCTCGCGATCGCCTGGCTCCTCGCCGATCCGCGCGTCACTGCGGTCATCGTCGGGCCGCGGCGTCCGGCGCACCTCGAGCCGCCGCTCGCCGCGCTCGGGATCCCGCTGGACACGGCCGAAAGGGCGACGATTTCCGCGCTGTTTGGTTAGCGGATCTGTCCTTATATATAGGCGTTGCGTTCGCCCGGGTTTCGACTACCCTGGGACGGTGCGTTCTGCCGCGCTGCTCGGGCTGGTCGCCCTCTTGCTTGCGATCGCCCCATCGGCGGTCGGCGACGGCACACCGGCGCCGAGCTGGCTCCCCCATTCGACCGACGCGACGTGGGAGTACCAGTGGACGGACAGCGTCTACAACACGACGCCGACGAAGGAGAAGGTGACCGTCTGCCAGGCGAGCTCGGCTGCGCCGTGCAGCGGCACCGACCCGACGCCGACCGCGTTCCAGCTCACGTGGACGACCGACGGCGAGAACAATCCGGCGGGCGCGCCGGCGAGCCGCGGCACCGTCTCGTTCGCGGAGCAAGGACTCGGTCTCGCGACGACGGACTGGAACAGCAACCTGCCGCCGTCGAACTTCCCGGCGCTGTGCGCGAGCGCGCCGTGCGGCAACAGCCTCGCGAGCGCGTACTACAACGTCATCTGGGGCACACGCTTCCCGACGCTCTTCGAGCCGCTGCTGCAGGGGACGACGTGGTCGACGACGGGCGGTGACACGCGCGACGTCCCGAGCTCGAGCACGAACACGTATGTCGGGACGGAGCAGATCACGGTTCCCGCGTTCCCGAATCCGGTGACCGCCGCGAAGATCCGCTCGCAGGTGACACAGGCGGGCGCGCCGGGCGATCCGTACGGCAGCGGCATTCGCACGACGTGGTGGGTGTACGGCGTCGGTCCGGTGAAGGTCGAGTTCGACCATGCGGGTGGATCGAGCGCGCCGATCACGACTGCGGTGCTCGTGTCGACGAACCAGACGCCGCAGACACCGCCGAGCGACGCGAACTACTTCCCGATGAAGCTCGGGCTGACGGGAACGTTCCGCTGGACGAACACGAAGTTGTTCCCGAAGAAGCCCGTCGTCGAGAGCTACTCGGTCGACCAGGTGTCGAACGGCACGGGACAGATCTCGGTGAAGGACGTGTCGGGCCCGATCAAGGTGAACGGGTCGTACGGATTCACGACGCGGCTCGACGGCGTGACGAACTTCTTCGCATCGACGTCGAGCAAGACGCTCGTGAAGTTCCCGCCGCTCGGCCCGAGCTCACTGCCGCCGGACCAGCGCCGCCACTTCAGGACGCCGTTCGATCTCCTCACGTTCGGATTCAACCCGATGCTTCCTGCGTATCCCGCGGCGGGCAACACATGGCAGGGCGCAGCGAGCGGACGCGACTACCAGATCTACGGCGTCACCGGCACGACGACGGTGGTCGGCATGCAGAGGATCAAGGTCCCCGCGGGCACGTTCAACGCGCTCGTCGTGCGTTCGACGCTGAAGCAGCCGGGCTTCCCGTTCGGGAGCGGTGTGCGCACGAGCTGGTTCGCTGCGAACCGCGGTCTCGTGAAGCTCGTGTTCAAGCACGGCGACGGAAGCACGTCGACCGTCGAGCTGCTGAAGTAGCGCGGTCGTGCAGCGCGTCGGGCTTGCGGTTGCCGTGCTCGCGCTCGTTCTTGCCGCCGCGGGGTGCGGCGGCGGCAGCGGGCAGTCCGCGCGGCGCAACGCCGTCGCGGACTACATCGTGCGGATCGACACGGTCGAGCAGCAGCTGCGGGTCCCGCTGACGAAGGTCGAGCAGGCGTATCGCGACTTCGGGAAGAAGAAGGAACCGCCGAAGACGACCGCCGCGCGCCTCGCGAGCGCGGAGGCGACGCTGCACACGCTGAAGACGCGCGTCGCGCTGATCCCCGCGCCGCCGGACGCGAAGAAGCTGCGCGCGCTCATGGTGCGGCTGACCGGGGCGGAGGTCGAGCTCGCGCACGAGCTCTCGACCCTCGCGGTGTTCCTTCCCGCCTTCGTGCGGGCGCTGCAGCCGCTCGGCGCGGCGAACACGACGCTTCAGAAGTCGCTTTCCGCGATCAAGGTCCCGAAACCGACGTCGGTCCCCTCGTCCAAGCTGAAGGCCGCCCGGGCGGCATACACGCGCGCGGTCGACGCGGCGGCCGTCGGACAGGCGGACGCGCTCGACGCCTACCTCACGGCGATCGCGGGCGTGCAGGCGCACCTTCGCGGCCTCGACCCGCCGCCGGCGCTCACACCGGCGTACCGCGCGCAGGCGGCGACGCTCGCCAAGGTGCACACGACCGGCACCGCGCTCGTCGCCGCGCTCCGCGCGAAGGACTTCAAGCACGTCCGCGGCCTGAACCGCGCCTTCCAGCTGGCGGCGCGGACGAGCTCGAGCATGAGCGCGCAGGAGGCGCAGATCGCTGCGATCAAGGCGTACAACGCACGCGTCCTGGCGATCGGAGCGCTCGCGCGCGCGGTCGACACGGAGCGCGCGAACGTCCAGAAGCGGCTGGGCTGACCCTCCGTGACCGTCTCGTTTCGAGACGGTGACCAAACGTAAATTCCGTCTTGCAACACAGTCCGATGTGTGCCAAAGTGCGCGCGGGAGCCGGGGTCACCCCGGCATAAGGGGAAGAGGGGGAAGTCCACAAGGTGTATGCGGCCGGTTCCGCGGCGGCGGAGCTTCCTGGTCTTTCGGTGTTCCGCTTTCGCGGTGCACGTCACGTGCTCGCGATGGTCGGTCTCGTCGGACTCGCGGTTCCGTATGCGAGCGGCTTCGCCGCGTTCCGACAGCCCGCGTACGTCGCGCCCGGCAAGACGCTTCCCGCCCTCGGCATCCCCGCCGTCCGCTTCCCCCAGCTGGCGGTTCCCAAGCTGCACGCGCAGGCCGCGCTCCCCTCGCAGTCCCGCGCGGCAGGCACGTCGAAGAACGCCGCGACGAACGCGAATCGCCGCGTCCCGGTCGTCAACGACACGTACTCCCTCACTCCTCCGGCCGTGGCGCAGGCCGCCGCGGCATCCCAGACCGATCCGTTCGCAAAGGCGCCGGTGGTGGACGACACCGTCGGCGCGCCGCCGCTGCAGTCGGCGGCATCGCAAAGCGCGCCGTCGACGACGCCCGCAGCCTCGGGCACGCCGAGCGGCGGCACGAGCACGAGCACGACACCGACGCCGCCGTCGAAGCCGGCGCGCGGGCTGCAGTCGGTGACGCAGACCACACCTTCCGACGACACGATCACTGCTGCGGAACCGCCGGACGACTCGTCGGCCTCGCAGATCGACGCTCCGCCGGCCACGGCGGCGTCCTCCGGTGACGACACGGTCGACGTCGGCACCGGCATCGCGGCGGCCCCGCCGATCGACGCTCCTACTTCCCCCGGC
>DATJOZ010000143.1:0-25410 GCA_035506655.1 Gaiellaceae bacterium | reverse complement strand
GATCGCGTGCCCGAGCTGCGGCCGGGACAACGTCGGCGTGCACCTGCTGGCCGAGGAGGTCGAGCAGCGGCTCGCCGCGTACCCGCAGCACGTCGAGGTCGCCGTCCTCGGCTGCGCGGTCAACGGGCCGGGGGAGGCGGGCGACGCCGACTTCGGGATCGCCGGCGGCCGCGACGTCGGGTTCATCTACGCCCACGGCCGCGTGCTGAAGAAGGTCTCCTCCGACATCCTCATCGACGAGCTCTTCTTCGAGATCGACCGGTGGATCGAGGACGGGATGCAGCGCCCGAAGCGGCTCAAGATGGCGAAGCCGGCGGCGCTCGCGATGGCCGAGGCGAGCCTCATCCCGCTCGAGTAGCCTGAGCGGACAACGATGACGATCGCCCGGGCCTCACAGCTCTTCATTCCGACGCTGCGCGACGACCCCGCCGACGCGGAGGCCGTGTCGCACAAGCTCCTCGTGCGCGGCGGCTACGTGCGCCAGGTCAGCGCCGGCGTCTGGACGTTCCTGCCGCTCGGCTGGCGCGTGTACCGCAAGGTCGAGCAGATCATCCGGGAGGAGCAGAACGCGATCGGCGGCCAGGAGATGCTGATGCCGGTGCTGACGCCGCTCGAGCTCTGGCAGCAGAGCAAGCGCGACTTCATCGAGGAGATCTTCCGGCTGAAGGACCGCAAGGGCGCCGACTACGTGCTCCCGTTGACGCACGAGGAGACCGTCACGTTCCACGCGCGCGAGCTGCAGAGCTATCGCCAGCTCCCGCAGATGCTCTACCACATCGCGATCAAGGAGCGGGACGAGCCGCGGCCCGGCAAGGGGCTGATCCGGCTGCGCGAGTTCATCATGAAGGACGCGTACTCGTTCGACCGCGACGAGGCGGGGCTCGACGTCTCGTTCGAGAAGCAGCGCGGCGCGTACGTCCGGACGTTCGAGCGCTGCGGCCTCGTCACGCACGGGGTCGACGCGGAGCCGGGGATGATGGGCGGCAAGGAGTCCTTCGACTTCCTCGCGCCAGCCGCCGTCGGCGAGAACACGCTCGTCACGTGCGTGAACGGCGACTTCGCCGCCGACCTCGAGGTGTCGCGGACGATCCCGAAGCCGCCGGTCCTCCCGCCGCGGCTCGACGCGCCGGAGGAGGTCGAGACGCCGGGCGCGACGACGATCGACGGGCTCGCCGAGCTCCTCGGCATCGACGCGACCGCGACCTCGAAGGCGATGCCGCACGTGAAGCTCGACGGGACCGTCGTGCTCGCGCTCGTCCGCGGCGACGACCGGCTCGAGGAGGCGAAGCTCTCCGCGGCGTTCGGCGAGCCGCTCTGGCCGGCGAACGACGACCAGATCCGCGCCGCGTTCGGCGCGTCCGGCGGGTCGCTCGGCCCGGTCGGGTTCGAGGGCGAGGTCGTCGCCGACTTCGCGCTGGAGGAGGGCCAGTTCGTCGCCGGCGCGAACCGCGACGGGTGGCACCTGCGCGGCGTCGAGGCGGGCCGCGACTACGAGGCGCGCTTCGCCGACCTGCGCGCGTCGGCGGCGACCGACACGTGCCCCGTCTGCGGCGGCGCGCTCGAGTTCCGGGTCGCGATCGAGGTCGGCCACATCTTCAAGCTCGGCACGCGCTACTCGGAGCCGCTCGGCGCGACGTTCCTCGACGAGGACGGCCGCGAGAAGCCGGTCGTGATGGGGAGCTACGGGATCGGCCCGGCGCGGATCATGGCCGCGGCGGTCGAGCAGTCCCACGACGAGAACGGGATCGTCTGGCCGGCGTCGATCGCGCCCTACGACGTACACGTCGTCGCGCTCCCCGGCGCGGCCGAGATCGCCGAGCAGGCGGCCGAGGCGCTCTCCGCCGCCGGCCTCGACGTGATCCTCGACGACCGCGACCAGCGGGCGGGGGAGAAGTTCGCCGACGCCGACCTGATCGGCTGCCCGATCCGGGTCACCGCGGGCAAGAAAAGCCTCGAGGACGGCAAGGTCGACGTCCGCGACCGCGCGACGGGCGACGAGAAGCGGTTAGATGTGGGCGAGCTCGCAAAGGAGTTGGCGCACTGATGGCGCGGCGGCGGCGGTTCAGCGAGGAGCCCTTCGGGGCGACGATCGAGCAGCTGATGGCGGAGGGGGACGTCACGTACCGCGAGCTCGCCGCGCGTACCGGTCTCTCCGCGGGCTACCTCAACCATCTCGTGCACGGCAACCGGCCGGTGCCGTCGAACGACGTCGTGCGCACGCTCGCCGAGGCGCTCGGTGTCGAGCCGGAGCACTTCCGCGAGTTCCGCCTCCGCGTGATCACCGAGCGGCTCGAGGAGATGCCCGAGCTGATCGACCGGCTCTACAAGCGGCTCGGCGAGTAGCGCTTGACCCAAACCGGGGCTTGTCGCCGTCGCGGGACGGTGCGATGCTCCGCGCGGTTCGAGTTGACCGGGGTCGCCATGAGAGTTGTCATCGCCGCACTTCTCGCTTCGGTTGCCGTCGCCGCCGCCGGCGCGGCGTCCGGCGCTGCGAAGCCGCCGGCGAAGTGCACGAAGGCGGACGCCCCGGACCTCGCGTTCGCGGACACGAATTGCGACGGGATCGACGGCGTCGCGGCGCACGCCGTCTTCGTCGCGCCGTTCGGCACCGACACAAACCCGGGGACGCGGCAGCGGCCGCTGCGGTCGCTACAGGCCGCGGTCCAGCGCGCGGCGGCGCAGGGGAAGGACGTCTACGCGGCGGTCGGCCGCTACGACGTCGGCACGGGTCTTCAGCTTGCGTCGGACGTCTCGATCTACGGCGGCTACAACCGCAGGTGGACGCGGAGCACGTCGTACGGCGTCCTCATCGCAGGCGCGCCGCAGGCCGTCCTCGGCAACGGCGTGCACGGCGTGATGCTGCAGCTCGTGACACTCGTCGCCGCGGCCGCCCCGGGCGACGACCTGAGCGTCTACGGAGCGCGGCTCGTCACCTCGAGCGTCACCTTCGACCACGCGCACATCAGCGCCGGGCGCGCACGCGACGGCACAGCCGGCGCGAGCGCGGGCACGGCCGGAACGGCGGGTGCGATGGGCGGGAACGGCGGCTACGGACCTGCGCCCGGCGGGACCGGCGGCGGCTACGCCGGCGGGGCCGGCACCGGCGTCACGAACGCCGACGTCGTGCCGAACGGCTACCCGGGCCAGGGCCCGGGCGGCGGCGCAGGCGGCGCGGCGGGACTCGACGGCTCGAACACGACGCACCTGCCGACGAACGGCGCCAACGGGGGCGACGGACAGCCGGGGCAGGCCGGCGAGGCCGGCTACGGCGGCTCCGCGGGCCCCGACCTCGCGGGCGCGACCTGGATCGGGAAGAACGGCGGCAACGGCGGGACCGGCCAGCCGGGCTCGGGCGGCGGCGGGGGCGGATCCGGCGGCGACTACGAGTACACGTCGAGCCAGTCGTCGGGAGGCACCGGCGGCGGCGGCGGAGCGGGCGGCGGGTCCGGCGGGTCCCCGGGGACCGGCGGTGGCGGCGGCGGCTACGGCGGCGGCTCGTTCGGCATCTATCTCTGGCAGAGCCAGGTCGCGGTCCGGAGCTCGACGGTGGCGGCAGGGAACGGCGGCGCCGGCGGCGCCGGACGCGACGGCGGCGCGGGCGGCCCGGGCGGCAAGGGCGGCCAGGGCGTTCAGGGCCAGATGACGAAGGGCGGGGACGGCGGCACGGGCGGCGCAGGCGGCGCGGGCGGTGCCGGAGGCGGCGGCGCCGGCGGGCCGAGCATCGGCATCTTCCGCGGCGGCGGCTCGACGGCCGTCGCCGCGCACTCGACGCTGACGCACGGCACGGGCGGGCCCGGCGGCCCGAGCTCCGGCCACCCCGGCGACAACGGGACGGCCGCCGACGTCGTGTAGTCCGACGCCGCGGCGAGACGGCGGCCCGTCGTCCTCGTCGGCGAGGTCGAAGACGCGCGCGCGGAGGCGCCTCTGTTCGAGCAGAAGCGGGCGATCCTCGCCGGCGGGCGCGCCCGCTGAACGATCTCGCCCGGGGCGGGCGTGCGTCGGCGTCCGCCCCGCGAAACAGCCTGATACCGTGTCGCCGTCGCGGGGCGTGGCGCAGCCTGGTTAGCGCGCCAGTCTGGGGGACTGGAGGTCCCGAGTTCGAATCTCGGCGCCCCGACTCGGAGTCACGTGCGCCTCCGCCGCGTCCGGATGCGCGCGCCCCGATCCTCCTGTTTGGGCCGTAGTAAGCTCGAATCAACTCCGAGAAAGGCGGACCTCAAATGTGGGGATTGCTCCCATTTCTGATCACATCGATCTTCATGCGTCGCCGGCCGCTCGCCCGGGCCGCGGTCGTCGGCGGCGCGGCGTACTACGCCGGCAAGAAGGGCGCGCAGAGCGCGCAGCGCGAGGCCGACCAGAACGCGCAGATCGAGTATCTCTCCGAGCAGCAGGCGGCCCAGCAGCAGGCAGCCCCCGCGGCGCCTGCGCCGGGCGGGATGTCGGACGACGCGATGGAGCGGCTGAAGCAGCTCGCCGACCTGCACACGCAGGGCGTGCTGACCGACGCCGAGTTCGAGGTCCAGAAGCAGAAGATCCTCCAGGGGATGTGAGGTAGACATGTCGATCGGACCAGTCCAGCTGTTGATCCTCGGCTTCGAGGACCCGCAGTTCAACGGGGAGATCCTCGACGAGCTGAAGCGCCTCAAGGAGGCCGACGTCGTCCGCGTCATCGACGCCGCGGTCGTCCGGAAGAACGACGACGGCAGCGTCGACATGCTCCACACGAGCGACCTCTCGGACGACGAGGCGATGGAGTTCGGCGCCACCATCGGCGCGCTGATCGGCCTCGGGGCCGCCGGCGAGGACGGTCTCGTCGCCGGCGCGGAGGCGGGCGCCGAGGCGATGGCCGACGGCGGCTCGGTGATCGGGGAGGAGGACGTCTGGTACGCGGCCGACGTGATCCCGACCGGGACGGCGACCGCGATCGCGCTCCTCGAGCACCGGTGGGCGATCCCGCTCCGCGACTCGATCGCGCGGGCGAACGGATTCGTCCTCGCGGACGAGTGGATCCACGCCAAGGATCTCGTCGCGATCGGGGTTCTCGCCTCGGCCGACGCCTAGGACAACCGAGCGTTTTACGTTCTTTTTGCTTGCCGCCCCCGGGAGGTGGGCCGATACTGCGTGTGGGTCATGCGGTACGCGGTCGTCCTTCTCGCACTGCTCCTCGTGCCCGCCGCGGGGGCGGCGGCAGCCTCGCCGAGCCCGCCGGGGACGGTGACCGCCCAGCAGTCGTGCCGGGCGCAGGGCTTCACGGTCGGCACGCAGGACTTCACGGCGTGCGTCGCGCGCGAGCTCGGCGGCTCCTCGAAGAAGACGACCCCGACGACCGGCTCGTCGACGCCGCCGAAGGCGACGCCCGCGAAGGCGGTCTGCCGGAACCTCGGGCTGAAGCAGGGGACGCAGGCGTTCACGCGGTGCCTGAACCTCCAGGCGACGCTCACGAAGCACAAGAAGGGCACCGCGCCCGGCACTCCATAACCCTTCTGGGGGCGGTGCCGCCACGCGCGTCCTCCGATAGTGCTGGAATGGCGGCAGCGATGGAGACCCGGCTCGTGGACATCCTCGCCGCCGTGACACGCGAGCTCGTCGACTCGCTCGAGGCGGACGCGTGCGGCATCTCCCGCGTGATCGGGGACATGCTGATCCTGATCACGGAGCACACGACCGACGGCAGCACGCTCCAGCTCGGGCAGGGCTACCTCGTGTCGGACTTCCCCGAGACCGCGGTCGTGCTCCGGACGCGCGAGCCCCGCGCGGTCACCGTCGGCGAACCGGACGCCGACCCGGCGGAGGAGGCGCTCCTCCGCGAGCTCGGCTACGGCGCGCTCCTCATGCTCCCGCTCGACTTCGAGGGCGAGGTCTGGGGGCTCGTCGAGATCTACCGCAGCGAGGCGCGCGCGTACTCCGCGGACGAGATGCGGCGCGGCGCGGAGCTGCTCGCAAGCCGGCTCGGCTAGACGACGACGTCGGCCGAGCAGCCGGCGACGAGCGCGAGCCGCGGCTCCTCGACGCCCCGGAGCTGCGGGTGCGCCGCGTCGATCGCGATCGCGGGCCACGCGTCGAGGCCGAGCGACGCGGCGCCCTCGCTCGAGCCGATCCCGAGCAGCGCGTCGACGGTGAAGACGTCGCGGCGGCCCGACTGGCGGCGGGCGATCCCGTCGAGCTCGCGCAGCTCCTCGAACGGGTCTATCCGGACGTTCGAGTCGGAGCCGATGCAGAGCGGGATGCCGCGATGGAGGACCCGCTCGACCGGGAGGAAGCCGTCGCCGAGGTTCGCCTCGGTCGTCGGGCAGGCGCAGATGCGGGCGCCCGCCTCGGCGAGGAGGTCGAGCTCGCGGCCGTCGGCGTGCGTCGCGTGGACGACCGTCGTCCGCGGCGTGAGGCAGCCGGCCTCGGCGAGCAGCTCGACCGGCCGGAGCCCGTGCTCGGCGACGCACTCCTCGATCTCCCGCGGCTGCTCGTCGGCGTGAACGTGGAGCGGGAGCTCCTCCGCCGCCGCGTAGCGGCCGAGCTCCTCGAGCCAGTCGCGCGGGCAGGCGCGCACCGAGTGGGGGGCGACGCCGACGCGGACGCCCGCCGCGCGGAGCTCCTCGAGCCCGCGCAGGTAGTCGCCGACGGAGGCCTGGCGGAAGCGGTCGATCCCGCCCCGGGCGTACGCGACGTAGAGGACGACGATCTCGACGGACGCGTCGCGCGCGGCCTCGGCCGCCGCGGCCGCCTCCGCGAGCCCGAGGTAGTGGAACTCGCCGATCGCCGTGTACCCGGCCGCGCGGGCCTCGGCGTAGACGGCCGCGTAGCCCTCGCGGACCCGTCCCGGGGTCTGACCCCGGGCCAGGTCCAGCATCGTCTCGCGCCAGGCCCAGAAGTCCGCGCCCTCCGTCCGTCCCCGGAGCGCGCGCTGGAACGCGTGGCAGTGCGCATTCACGAATCCGTCCAGCTGGAATGTGTCCGGCACCTGCGAGAGGATACGCGCGTGCTGCGGCGCCTCCTCGTGGTGGGCCTCGTCTCGCTCTGCCTGGCGGCGCCTGCGCAGGCGGGGACGGTCGCGATCTTCTACTACGCCTGGTACGGCACCCCGGCGCGCGACGGCGGCTGGCAGCACTGGGACCAGAACGGGCACGCGCCGCCCACCGACGTCTACTCGCGCTTCTACCCGGCGCGCGGGCCGTACTCGAGCTCCGACCCCGCCGTCGTCGACGGCCAGATGGCGGAGATCGCTGCGGCCGGGATCGACCAGGTCATCGTCTCGTGGTGGGGCCGCGGCTCGATCGAGGACGAGCGCCTGCCGATGGTGATGGCGGCCGCGCGCCGCCACGGCCTCGGCGTCGCGATCCATCTCGAGCCGTACCCCGGCCGCTCGACGGACACCGTCCTCGACGACGCGAACTACCTCGCGGCGCTCGGGATCCGCGACATCTACGTCTACCACCCGCGCGACATCGCGGCCGCGGACTGGGCGACGCTCCGGCCGCAGCTCCCGCGCTCGATCCGCCTCTTCGCCGGGACGCAGCTCGTCGGGTTCGCCGCGGCGGCGAAGTTCGACGGCTTCTACACGTACGACTTCGTCAACTTCGGCGGCGCGAAGTTCGCCCGGCTCTGCGCGCAGGCGCACGCCGTCCACCTCCTCTGCGCGCCGTCGGTCGGCCCCGGCTACGACGGGACGCGCGCCGGCGAGACGGCCCTGACGGGGGCGGCGACGAACCGGAGGCGCGGCCAGACCTACGACGCGCTCTGGACGGCCGCGATCGCCGCGCGCCCCGACATCGTCACGATCACGAGCTACAACGAGTGGGGCGAGGGGACGCAGATCGAGCCCGCGAAGCCGAAGCCCGGCTACCTCGCCTACGACGGCGCGTGGGGGCTCACCGGCGCCGCCGCGATGACCGCGTATCTCCTGCGGACGGCGTACTGGACGACCCGGTTCCATTCCGGGCCGTGACCTGACCGTATCCTTCCCGCCATGGCAGCCCGCGCCGTCCCCGCACCGCTCGCGCAGCTGCCGAACGCGCTCACGATCTTCCGGCTGCTGCTGATCCCGGTCTTCGTCGTGCTGATGGTGAAGGCGGGCGAGTCGCCCTCGTGGCCCGCCGGGATCATCTTCGGGATCGCCGGCGTGACCGACCAGGTCGACGGCTACCTCGCGCGCCGCTGGCACGTCGAGTCGCGCTTCGGGAAGATCGCCGACCCGCTCGCCGACCGCCTGATGATCGACGCGGCCGTCCTGCTGCTCGTGATCTACGGACGCCTGCCGTGGATCGGCCTCGTCGTGATCGTCGCGCGCGACGTGCTGCTCATCGTCGGCTACAAGGTGCTGTCGCCGCGCGGCTACGAGCTCGACGTGAGCCTGCTCGGCAAGGCGGCGACGTGGGTGCTGTACGCGTCGATCGCGTTCCGCATCGTCCTCGCCGACTCGACGAAGTGGCCGCTCGTCCTCTTCTGGGTCGGGCTCGGGATGGCGGTCGTCGCGGCGGCGCTCTACGCGCGCGACGCGTGGAAGGTGCTGCGACAGTGAAGGCCGTCGTGATGGCGGGCGGCGAGGGCACGCGGCTCCGTCCGCTCACCTCGAACCAGCCGAAGCCGATGGTCCCGATCGTCGGCAAGCCGTGCATGGAGCACATCATCGAGCTGCTCAAGCGGCACGGGCTCGACGACGTCATCGTCACCGTCGCGTTCCTGCCGCAGGCGATCCGCAGCTACTTCGGGAACGGCGACAGCCTCGGGATCGAGATCGCGTACTCCGTCGAGGAGTCGCCGCTCGGCACCGCCGGCTCCGTGCGCCATGCGGCCGGCCGGCTCGACGACACGTTCCTCGTCATCTCCGGCGACGCGCTCTGCGACGTCGACATCACACGGCTCGTCGAGTTCCACAAGGAGAAAGGCGCGTCGGTGACGATCGGGCTGAAGGCGGTCGAGAACCCGCTCGAGTTCGGCATCGTCGTCACGGACGAGGAGGGCCGCGTCGAGCGTTTCCTCGAGAAGCCGTCGTGGGGCCAGGTCTTCTCCGACACGATCAACACGGGGATCTACGTGCTCGAGCCGGAGGTGCTGGCGCACGTGCCGACCGACCGGCCGTACGACTTCTCGAAGGAGCTCTTCCCGCTGCTGCTCGAGATGGGGCGGCCGATCTACGGCTGCGTCCTCGACGGCTACTGGCAGGACATCGGGAACCTCGACCAGTATCGCCAGGCGAACTTCGACGCGCTCGACGAGCGCGTGCAGCTCGACATCGGCGGGATCCGGATCCGCGGCAACGTCTGGCTCGGCGAGGGCGTCGACCTCGCCGACCTCGAGTCGGTCGAGGGGCCCGTCTACATCGGCAGCTACTGCCGCATCTCGCCGGCGGCGACGATCGGGCCGTACTCCGTGCTCTCGAACAGCGTCACCGTGCGCGAGGGTGCGCGCACGTCGCGGTCGATCGTCGACGCGTCGTCGTACATCGGTCGGAGCGCCGTCGTCGAGGGCGCGATCCTCGGCCGCTCGTGCGACCTGCGCTCGCACGTGCGCATCCGGGAGGGCGTCGCGATCGGGGACGAGGTCTCGATCGGCGCCGAGAGCGTGATCATGCCCGGGGTCCGGATCTACCCGCACAAGGAGGTCGAGAGCGGGTCGCAGATCTTCGAGAGCCTGATCTGGGAGTCGCGCGGGACGGCGCGGATCTTCCGCGGCTCCGGCGTCGCGGGGATGGTGAACGTCGACCTGACGCCCGACGTCGCGCTGCGGCTCGCCGCCGCGTTCGGCACGGCGCTGAAGCGCGAGGCGCGCGTCGTCGCGAGCCGCGAGGGCTCGCCGGTCTGCCTGATGATCAAGCGGGCGATGATCTCCGGCCTCTCGTCGACGGGCGTCGACGTCGCCGACCTCCAGGTGCTCCCCGCCGCGGTCGCGCGGCAGTTCCTGAAGGCGGAGGGCTACCGCGCCGGCTTCCACGTCGGCGAGAGCCCGGCCGATCCCGAGGTGATCCGCATCCAGTTCTTCGAGCAGCCGGGGATCGAGATCACCTCGGCGCTGCAGGCGGAGGTCGAGAAGCACTTCTCGCGCGGCGAGCTGCGCCGTGTCTCGGCGTCGGAGGTCGGCAAGCTCTCGTACCCGGCGCGCGTGCGCGACAGCTACGCGAACGGGCTGCTCGCGACCGTCGACGCGGACGCGATCCGCGAGCGCGGCTTCCGCGTCGTCGTCGACTACGGCTTCTCCGCGTCGTCGTCGGTGCTGCCGCTCGTCGCGGCGCCGCTCGGGATCGAGGTCGTCGCGGCGCACGCGTTCCCCGGCGAGCGGAGCGCGGACGGCGCGGGCCCCGCCGCGTCGATCGAGGAGGCGCAGCGGCTCGTCCCGGCCGTCGGTGCCGACCTCGGCGCCGTTCTCGACCGCGCGGGCGAGCGGCTCTACCTCGTCGACGAGAAGGCGCGCGAGATCCCGGCCGGCCAGGCGCTGCTCCTGTACGTGAGCCTGCTCCGCGCGGCGGGGAGGACCGGCCGCCTCGCGTTCCCCGTCATCGCGACGGCGTGGGTCGACCGTCTCACCGAGGGCTCGGAGCTCGAGGTCCTCCGGACCGGCGCGTCCCTGCCGGCGCTGACGAAGGCCGCCGCCGAGAACGAGGCGATCTTCGGCGGCTCGGTCGGCGGCGGGTACGTCTTCCCGGACTTCCTGCCGGCGTACGACGGCGTCGCGAGCCTCGTGAAGCTGCTCGAGCTCCTCGCCGTCGTCGACCGCCCGATCTCCGAGCTCGTGGCCGAGCTCCCGCAGCTGACGCTCGTCCACCGCCCGCTCCGCTGCCCGTGGGCGCTGAAGGGGCTCGTCATGCGCGTGCTCAACGAGCGCCTCGCCGGCGGCGAGGTCGACCTCACCGACGGGATCAAGGTCTTCGACGAGCGCGGCTGGACGCAGGTGCTGCCGGATCCCGACGAGCCGCTGATCCACCTCTACGCCGAAGGCGAGACGCGCGAGAGCTCCGACGAGCTCGCCGACGAGCTGCAGGGCATCGTCGAGGAGATCGAGCAGGGCGAGGCGGCGGCGGCTCGAACCTAGAACGACGAGTCCGACCGGGCCCCTGGACGCGGGCCCGACAAAGGCTAAACTTCAACTTGACCCTTTGGTGGTCTCCCGTCTTCCGAGCGAAAGGCCGGCCGTTGGAACCGCTGCCCGATCTTGCAACCATGTCCGACGAGGACCTGAAGAAGCTGATCGACGAGTACACGCAGGAGGAGCAGGAGGTCTCGTACCGCCGCCGCATCCTCCACGGGAAGATCGACATCCTGCGCGCCGAGCTCGTCGCCCGCCTCCAGAAGACCGCGGGGCGGAGCGTCCTCGACCAGGTCGACGTCGAGTCGCTGACCGAGATCCTCACCGGGAAGGCCACGCCGCCCTCCGGATGAGCCACGTCTACTGCCCCGAATGCGGCTTCCAGAACCCGGAGGCCGCGAACTACTGCGCCAAGTGCGGCGAGCTCCTCGTGCGCGAGGAGAGCGACGAGACGACGCAGACGTTCAGCGCCGCCGAGGCCGCCGAGGCGATCTCGACGCTCGACGACCTCGGGGTCGAGGGCCCGGCGCTCGTCGTCCGCTCCGGCGGCGGCCGCGCGGGCGAGAGCTTCGTCCCGCAGGGCGAGCGCACGACGATCGGCCGCTCGCCGGACTGCGGCGTCTTCCTCGACGACGTCACCGTCTCGCGCCGCCACGCGGTCGTCGTCGAGCGCGACGGCCGCTGGTACATCGAGGACCAGGGGAGCCTCAACGGCACGTTCGTGAACCGGCGGCGCGTCGAGTCCGCCGAGCTCGAGGACGGCGACGAGCTCCAGATCGGCAAGTACCGGCTCACCTACCTCAGCCGCTGATGGCTCCGACCCAGGCACCTGCCCCTTCGAAGCCGGCGCGCGAGCGCCTGCTCACGATCGGAACCGTGTGCCGGCGGCTCCAGCCGGAGTTCCCCGACATCTCGATCTCGAAGATCCGCTACCTCGAGGACCAGGGGCTCCTGACGCCGAAGCGGACGCAGGGCGGGTACCGCCTCTTCGCCGAGGACGACGTCGAGCGGCTCGAGACCATCCTCCGGCTCCAGCGCGACGAGTTCCTGCCGCTGCGGGTGATCCGCGAGGAGCTCGCCGCCGGTGCGGGGAAGGACCGGCGCCGCCGCCGCACCGCGGCGCTCGGCGAGCGGGAGGAAGGGCTCGACCTCGACGGCCTCTGCGAGCGCGCCGGCATCGGGCCCGAGCGCGCGCGCGAGCTCGAGGACTTCGGCCTGCTCGAGCCGCGCGTCGAGTCGGGCCAGCGGATCTACTCGGAGGCGGACGCCGACATCGCCGTCGCCTGCGAGACGCTCGCGCGATTCGGGATCGCGCCGCGCCACCTGCGCGCGTTCCGGACGGCCGCCGACCGCGAGTCGGGGCTCCTCGACGCGCTCGTCGCGCCGGCGCTCCGTTCCCGGAACCCGGAGCGGCGCCGCGCCGGCCTCGAGGACCTGCAGGCCCTCGGCGAGGCGGCGCAGGAGCTCTCGCAGCTGCTGTTCGTGCGGAACGTGCGGCGGATCGCCGGCGGATGATCGACCTCAGAACGAAGATCCGCGAGGTGCCGGACTTCCCCGAGCCCGGCATCGGCTTCAAGGACATCACGCCGCTCCTCCTCGACCCGGCAGCGCTGAGGCAGGCGGTCGGCGAGCTCGCCGTCTGGACCGCGGAGCGGAAGCCCGACCTGATCCTCGGCGCCGAGGCGCGCGGCTTCCTCCTCGGCGCGGCCGTCGCGTGCGAGGTCGGCTGCGGCTTCGTCCCCGCGCGCAGGCCGGGGAAGCTGCCGCCGGAGACCGTCAGCGCGCGCTACCTCCTCGAGTACGGCGAGAACTCGCTCGAGGTGAACGCCGACGCGATCCGGAAGGGCGCCCGCGTCGTGATCCACGACGACGTCCTCGCGACCGGCGGCACCGTCGAGGCGATCGCGGGGCTCGTCGAGAACGAGCTCGGCGGCCGGGTCGTCGGCGTGAACTTCGTGATCGAGCTGTCGTTCCTGAACGGCCGCAGCCGCCTCGGCGGCTACGACCTCTACTCGCTGATCACGTACTAGGGGGAGGGCCGCGCCGTCCGCGGCGCCGATTAGAAACCCGAGGACATGTACGACGCGCTCACGAGCCGGTACACGTTCGCCTGCCCCGTGCGCGGCGAGAGCAGGGTCGCGCTGTCGTCGTTCCGGCGGCTCGAGCGCCTGCCGGGGACCGCGCACCCGGTCGTCTACCGCGTCCGCTTCGACTGCCCGTGCGGCGGCGAGCACGACGGCCTCGTCAGCCACGACGACCTCGACTGGGCGCCGCTCGGACTCGACGCCGGCGTCTTCCTGAACCTCATGACGGACCGCGTCGAGCCGGTCGGGGCGGAGCTCGGCGAGCTGGCCGCGGCACGGATCGGGGCGGGGGAGTGGCCGTGGAGCTTCTGGTGCTACCCGGAGGAGCGGCCGCGGCCCGTCTTCCCGTCCTCGTTCTCGCTCCTCGCGCCCGGCGACGGGACGCTCGGGCTCGCCGTCCGCTGCCCGGTCTGCGCCCGGCTGTCCGTGAACCTCGTCTCCTGCGAGCACGTCGACGTGCCGTTCCACAACGACCGGGAGGTCGGGGTCGTCGAGCACGTCTTCGCGGAGGACGCCCTGGTCACGATCGCGGCCTTCGAGGCCGAGCTCTGGGGCTCGGCCTTCGACACGAAGCGGCTCGACCTTTAGCCCGGATTTTCCCTGCCGGGAGGGATGGTGCGGGGCCGTCCGCCGTGTCGATAGTCAAACCGGGATGAGCGGAGTGCCATCGTCATGGGAAGGGAAGGGCCTCGAAGGCCTGCCCCTGCTGCTCGCGCACTGCGCGAGCCTCGCCCCCGAGGGCCTGACCGCCCGCGAGCGGCTCGACGTCGTGCTCGGGCCCGAGCTGGCCCGCAAGCTCGTCTACGCGCTCTGCGCCGGCGCGCCCGAACAGCGGCGCGTCGTGCTCCACGCCGCCTAGCCGCGGCTCTCGCCGCGCGTCCGGACGAAGAGCCAGATCCCGCCGGCCGCGAGCAGCGCGAGCACGAACGCGAAGCCGCCCTTCGCGCCGATCGCGACGAGCCCGAAGTAGATGAAGAGGCCGAAGAAGACGGCCCAGAGGAGCGACGTGACGCCGTGGTCGATGCTCGGCGGGCGGGTCGGCGCGGACACGCAGCGATCCTACACATGGCCCCGGAAACGGAAACGGGGACGACCGCAGTCAGTCCCCGTTCCAAAAATAAAGATTCGCCGAGCCGGTCGCGGTTTCGTCCACAGAGCCGCTCGACCTTCCGACTTGGCCCTTGCGAGCCTCCCCGTACTGCCTATCGGCCCTGCTTCGTCCTACTCCCGCGCCGCGCTCGGCGCAATGGGGAATCTAGGGGGTGTCCAGGGTCCGATCAAGGGCAGGAAAAACGAAAAATCCGCAATTTGCGGAAAGTGAATAATCAACATTTCCACAGCCCATTGTGCAACCTGTGGATAACCCCGGTCAGCTGCCGAGCACGGTCCGGAAGAGCGATGCGAGCGGCACGCCGGACGCCGGGTCGACGTACACCGCGCGATAGACGAGCGGCCGCACCGGCGGAAGGTCGGTGACGGAGAAGGTGCCGTCGGCCGCGAGCGGGACGGTGGTGAGGAGCTCCGGGCCGGTGCCGGTCTCGCGCCAGATCTGCACGCTGCCCGCGGCTGCGGCACCGGACTGCTCGTAGACGGTGCCGGTGAGCGCGAACGACGCGCCCTCGATGCCGACGGCGAGCGCGACATGCGCCGTGGGGGGGACGGCGGCGCGGAACCAGTCGAGCCCGTCCGGCTCGGCGAGGAGGTACTGCCGCCCGCCGGCCGGATCGGCGTCGTAGCCCATCAGGTCGCCGGCGAGCTCGATCGTGGTGCCGGCGGCGTCGGCCACGAGCCCGGCGTAGGCGGTGCGCGTGCCGAGATCGACGTAGTCGTCGCCTGCGACCTCGGGGCCGGCGGACGTGAGGGCGAGCGACACGAGGAACGCGTGGTTCGCGAGCACGGTCGACGTCTCGCCGTTCAGGTGCTTCGCGAGCACGAGCTGGCTCTCGTCGAACGACGGGAAGAGCTCCGTCCACGCGCTCCAGACGCCGCCGGTCGCGCCGGCAGCCGCCTTCAGCACGCCGGCGGGCGACCCGAGCGCCGTCCCGTAGACGAACTGGCCGATCCAGTCCTTCCTGTTCTTCGTGCGGGACCACTCGACGGTCGCCGAGTCGTACGCCTCGACGACGCGGACGGCGCCGCCCGGCATCACGACCGGGGCGGCGGCGGGGAGCGTGTCGCTCGACGGGAACCCGGAGCGCGTGACCCGCTCGCCGACGAGGCGGCCGGTCGCGTCCTCGTGGACGAGCCGGAGCCAGCTCTTGTGCGAGCGCAGCTCGTAGACGTAGGCGACGAGCGGGCTCCCGGCGCGGTCGAGCGCGAGCCCGCCGAAGCCGAGGAGGCCGCCCGCCGGCGCGGTCGCGACCGTCCGCACGCGCCAGCCGGCGCCGGACTGCTCGGCGAGGGCGAGCCAGTGGGCGCCGGGATCCTCGGCCAGGACGACGGAGCTCCCGCTCGGCGCGACCGCGAGGCCGACGACGAGCGCGCGGGCGCCCGGGAGCTGCGGCAGCGTCCGGTTCGACCAGGTCCCGTCGGCCGCGCGGGCCGCGACGACGAGCGAGCCGTCGGCCGCGGCGAACGCGACGCGCGGCGATCCGTCCGGCGCCACGGCGAGCGCGGCGTCGGTCGCGCCGGCCGACGACGGGACGCTCTCGGCCCGCGCCCGGCCCGCGAGCGCCAGCGAGCCGGCCAGAAGGGCGGAGGCGACGACGGCGGCGACCCCGAGGCGCGTCACCCCGGGGACGATAGAGGCCGTGCCGGTGCCCCGATACTCCAACTTGACATAACGCCCGTTCTCGTGCACGCGCCCTGCAAGGGTGTGCGCGCCCTTGATCCCGGGACCGGCGCGTGTTTGGCTAGCTTTCGGGGAAGAAAGGACAGGCGTGACCGTCGAGATCGAGTCGATTCTGCGGAACGAGGAGCTGGCCGCCCTGCTGGAATCCGCAGAGTCGAGCGGGCAGCTGCGCGCCGTCGAGCTCCAGGAGATCCTGGAGCCGCTCGAGCTCGACCCGCTCGAGGTCGACGCCGTCTACACCGAGCTCGACCGGCGGGGCATCGAGCTGCTCGACGAGCCGGACAAGGACGCGGCTCCCCCACCGCCGCCCCCGGTCGAGACGACGACCGACGCGCTCCAGCTCTTCCTCCGCGAGGCGGGCAGGCACCAGCTGCTGACGGCGGCGCAGGAGGTCGAGCTGGCGAAGAAGATCGAGCGGGGCGACATGGAGGCGAAGCAGCGGATGATCCAGTCGAACCTCCGCCTCGTCGTCTCGATCGCGAAGAACTACCGGAACCAGGGCCTGCCGTTCCTCGACCTGATCCAGGAGGGGACGCTCGGGCTGATCCGCGCCGTCGAGAAGTTCGACTGGCGCCGCGGCTACAAGTTCTCGACGTACGCGACGTGGTGGATCCGGCAGGCGGTCGCCCGCGCGCTCGCCGACAAGGCCCGGACGATCCGGATGCCCGTCCACATCGTCGAGCGGATGCAGAAGATGAACCGTGCGGAGCGGACGCTCTGGATGGAGCTCGGCCGCGAGCCGACGATCGCGGAGATCGCCGAGGAGGCGTCGCTCCCGCTCGAGCAGGCGCTCGAGGTGCGCGCGGCCGCGCGCGCGTCGGCGAGCCTCGACCAGCCGGTCGGCGAGACGGACGACGCGGTGTTCGGCGACTTCGTCGCCGGCGACGACCCGCTCCCGGAGGAACGCGTCGAGGTCTCGCTGCGGAGCCAGGCGCTCGCCGTCGCGCTGCAGGCGCTGCCGGACCGCGAGCGCCAGGTGCTCGTGCTGCGCTACGGCCTCCTCGACGAGGAGCCGAAGACGCTCGAGGAGATCGGCAAGCGGCTCGGCCTGACGCGCGAGCGCGTCCGCCAGATCGAGCTCGAGTCGCTCCGGCGCCTCGCCGGCCTGCGCGAGATGCAGGTCGTCGCGTCTTCATAGCTCGAAAACGCTTCGCGTTTCCTCGCTGGACGCCACGCGTGGAGATTCGCGCCGTTCGCTGCGGCGAGAGCGCGGTCTCGCCTCCGCTGGTTCGAGCCGCGGCGACTGTCGTGCGGCTACCACCCGTGTGGCACGCTGGTTCGAAGCGGTCGAGTCGATCACGGGCGACTGGTGGGCGGCGCTCACGTAGAGCGATCGAGCGCGCTACTCGGCGCGGAGGTAGAGCTCGAGGTCCGGCGCGGCGATGCGCAGCTCGCGCAGCGCCCGCGACTCGAGCTGGCGCACCCGCTCGCGCGTGATGCCGAGGCCGGCGCCGACCTCTTCGAGCGTCTGGGGCGACGCGCCGTCGAGGCCGAAGCGGAGGGCGAGGACGCGGCGCATGCGCGGGTTCAGGTGCGAGAGCGCGCTCGCGAGCTCGCTCGCGCGCGCCCGCTCGGCGGTGCTCTCGTGCGGCCGCTCGGCGTGCTGGTCCTCGATCAGGTCGGCGTAGAGGCTCTCGCCGTCGCCGACCGGCGTCTCGAGGCTCACCGGCTCCTCGACGAGGTCGAGCAGCTCCTCGACGCGCTTCTCCGTGAGCTGCGTCTCCTTCGCGAGCTCGGCGATCGTCGGCTCGCGATTCAGCTTCTGCGCGAGCTGGCGGCGCGAGCGGAGCAGCCGGCGCACCTGCTCGGCGACGTGGACGGGCAGGCGGATCGTCCTCCCCTGGTCGGCGAGCGCGCGCGTGACGGCCTGGCGGATCCACCACGTCGCGTACGTCGAGAGCTTGTAGCCCATCCGGTAGTCGAACTTCTCGACCGCGCGGATGAGGCCGAGGTTGCCCTCCTGGATGAGATCGAGGAGCGGCACGCCGGACTTCGTGTAGTTCCGCGTGATCGACATCACGAGCCGGAGGTTGCACTCGATCAGGCGGCGCTTCGCCTCCTCGTCGCCGGCGTCCTTCCGCCGCGCGAGCTCGCGCTCCTGGTCACGGGTCAGGAGCGGGCCGCCGCCGATCTGGCGGACGTAGAGCTTCAGCGGATCCTGGACCTGGAGCGCGCCCTCGACCGCCTCCACCTCGTCGGCCTCGTCGCGCTCGTCGGCGGCGTCCGGCTCGTCGAGCTCGGCGCCCGCCTCGGGCGCGTCGATCGCCGCCGCGTCCTCGGCGTCCCCCGCGTCGAGCTCGGGAACGAGCTCCAGGCGCGGCTCGGACGCCTCCGAATCGGGCTTGAGGACGGCGTCTGGGAGCGGCCGCTGCTCCATCGGATGGGCTATCGGCATCCCTCAACCGAGGCTTGAGCAGGGCCGCGGGCGAACGAGGGACGACCCCTCGGACGGCGAACTGTGAGCTAATCGTTAGAGGTCGAGCTGCCGATCTAACAACCACTGAAGCGACTCGTCCGTAAGGAGACATAGGGTCTGGCTGCGGCACCTGCCGGCCCTGGGGTCTCCGGAGGATCGAAACCGATGTGCGGAATCGCGGGATACAGCCTCTCAGCGCGCAGCGACGTGGATCGCACGCTCGCGGCGCAGGCGCTTCTCGCCGGGATCGCCGAGCGGGGCGCCGACGCGGTCGGGTACGCGTACCGGCGGCCGGGCGACACCCCGCCGACGGTGACGAAGCAGCAGACCCCGGCCAGCCACCTGCTCGAGCGGATCTCCGTCCCCCCCACCGCGACCGAGCTCCTCGTCCACGTCCGCGACTACACGAAGGGCCACCCGTCGATCGCGGCGAACAACCACCCGGTCCGCCACGGGCCGGTGATCGGGATCCACAACGGGATCATCGTGAACGACGACGAGCTCCTCGCCCCGCACGGCTGCGCCCGCGAGGAGCCCGGGATGACCGTCGACTCCGAGGCGATCTTCGCGCTCGCGGCGCACTCCGGGAACGAGCCGCGCGCGCTCGAGGCCCTCGTCGGGTCGATGGCGAGTGCCTGGCTCGACGAGCGCTCGCCCGGCAGCGTCTTCGTCGCACGCGGCATCGGCCGCCCGCTCTGGCTCGGCTCCGGCAGGCACGAGCTCGTCTTCGCGTCGACGCGCGACGCGCTCGAGGTGCTCGAGCGCTACGCCGGACTCCGGCTGAAGAAGCGCAGGCTCGCCGACGGGAGCTTCCTCGAGCTCCGCGACGGCGCGATCGTCCGCAACGAGCGCTTCCGGCCCGACCGGAGCTACGTCGAGGACGGCCATCTCCCGGCCGTCCGCGCGCCGCAGGAGGGCCTCTCGTGCCTCCAGCGGCTCGCGACGCTCGCGGCCTAGGTCTTTCTCCTCTTACCGAGCACGCGCCCGTCGGTCCCGACGCGGACGCCCTGCTCGTCGAGCCGCTCCCGGACGAGGAACTGGAACGTCGACCAGGCGCCGCGGCGGGCGTCGAACATCCGGTAGACCTGCCACTCGGTCAGGAGCGACTCGTCCTCCTTCCGCGCCTCGGCCCAGTCGGCGAACTTCGGGAGCCGCCCGAGCCGGCGTGCGAGCCCGGCGCCCTGCTCGACGGCGCGCTCGAGCCTCTCCTCCCCCATCGGCACGTCGAACCCGGCCTCGCGGAGCGCGTTCGAGAGCGAGCCGAACGTGTGCCAGTAGAGCGACTTCGACGGCATGCGCCCCTTGCGCTCGTCGATGTCCCTCGCCGTCGGCGGCCGGCCGAGCTCGTCGGCCAGCCCGCGCAGCAGGCCGAGCAGCTCCTCGCGCGTGGCGAAGCGGCGCGGGACGAGGCCCGCGGCGCGCTTTGCGTTGTTCCACGAGCCGAAGTGCTCGATCACCGTCTGCGGATGGAGCGTCGTCGCCGGGTCGGCCGCGAACTCACGCATCGTCGGCGAGCGGCCGAGCCGCTCGGCGCACTCGCGCAGCTCGGTCAGGATCTGGTCGTCCGAGTACCGCTTCCGGATGCCGGCCTGGAACTCGGCCAGGGCTCCGGGGTCGATCGCGGCGACCGCCGGATAGCGCGGCTTCTGCGCCATCCAACAATTCTAGAGCAGGTTGGAGAATCCGCAAGTAGGCCCGTGCGGGGGCCTACGAGGCCTTCACGAGCTGCGGCCGCTGCTGCGGCTCCGGCTCGGGGCTCTGCCCGGCGACGACGGACTCGAGCGGGAGGATCCGCTCGAGCGCCGCGACGCAGCGCGGGCAGAACTGGCTGCCGGACGCGCCCTTCACCTCGGCGAGCGCCTCGGCGACCGGGCGGGCGGCGCGGTAGATCCGGGTCGTGAGCATCGAGTCGAGCGCGTCGGCGACGTGGATGATGCGGGCGCCGAGCGGGATCTCCTCCCCCGCGAGCCGCTCGGGGTAGCCGGTGCCGTCGAAGCGCTCGTGGTGGTGCCGGATCGCCGGGACGGCGTCCTGGAGGAAGCCGAGGCGGTCGATGATCCGCGCGCCCTCCTCCGCGTGGCGCTGCATCAGCGCCCACTCCTCGCCCGTGAGGCTCGCGGGCTTGAGGAGAATCGCGTCGGGGATCGCGAGCTTGCCGATGTCGTGGAAGAGCGCCGCGTGCCCGAGCACCTCGAGCTCCGGCTGCGAGAGGCCGAGCTCCCGGCCGATCGCGAGGGCGAGCTGCTGGACCCGCCGCGAGTGGCCGGCGGTGTACGAGTCGCGCGCGTCGACGGTGGCCGAGAGGGACTCCATCGCGGCCGTCGAGCGCTCGCGGAGCAGCCGGTTCGCCTGCTCGAGCGAGACGTTCTGGGACTGGATCGTGTCCGCCGCCTCGCGCAGCTTCAGCGCCGAGCGCTGCGTGTGCTTCAGGTACGCCTCCTGCGTCTTGCGCATGAGGAGCAGCGGAGCCGCGAAGACGGCGAGCGAGAAGAGGCCGATCGCGCCGTAGGCGAGCGCGATCACGGCGCCCATGAATCCGTAGACGACGTAGTGCGGCATGAGCCATGCGAACCGCTCGTGGAACACGCGCCACGGGCTCTCGTGCCCCTCGATGCCGGACGCGAGGCTGACGAGGCCCATGTTCACGCCGAAGTACACGACGCCGCCGACGATGCCGAGGGCCGCGGTGACGAGGTGCTCGGCCACGCCGTGCGAGACGTGGATCGACATCACCGACGCGGCGGCGAGCGACGCGAGGGAGAGCGTGCCGATGTTGTAGAGCACGTGGTGGAGCGACGGGCGGCGGGCGCTCCACTCGACGACGGCGACGGTGAGCGCGAGCGGGAGCGCGGCGCGGTAGTCGAACAGCGCGGCGCCGGCGAGCGAGCCGACGGCGCTGACGGAGATCGACCCCTCCACCTCGGCGAGCTCGAGCGACAGCGCCTGGCCGCCGCCCACGAGCGCGCAGACCGCGAGCAGGCCGTAGATGTCCGTGCTCTGGCCCCAGATCAGCCCGGCGATGCCCGCGGCGATGCCGACGACGCTGACCGTGCCGACGAGCAGGGCGAGGCGCGGCGAGAGCGAGAGGAAGCGCGGGCCGTGGATCCCGTGCGGGCGCGGCTGGCGGCGCTCCGCCACCGTCTCGATCGGCTCCGCGACCGGGAGCGGCGCGACATGGTCGCCGTCCTCGCGGACGGCGCGCAGCTTCGCGCCGCGGGTCGACGCGTCGAGGAGCGGCTCGGTGCTCGCGCCGAGCACGCGGTTGCGGCCCTGGAGCTTCGCCCGGTAGACGGCGAGGTCGGCCTGGTGGATCAGCTCGTTCGCGTCCGAGCCGTCCTTCGGGAACGCGGCGACGCCGATCGACACCGTCGCGCGCACCGGCTCGGCGGCCGTCTCGACCTCGAACTCGCGCTCGGCGACGGCGCGGCGGATCCGCTCGGCGATCTCGAGCGCCTGCTCCGGCGGCGTCTCCGGCAGGAGGATCGAGAACTCCTCGCCGCCGAACCGCGCCGGCACGTCGTAGTGGCGGAGCTGCGCGCGGAAGATCTCGGCGATGCCCTGCAGCACCGCGTCGCCGGCGAGGTGGCCGTAGCTGTTGTTGATGTCGCGGAGCAGGTCGAGGTCGGCCATGATCAGCGACATCGGCCGCTCGAACCGCGCGGCACGCGCGATCTCCGCGGCGAGCGTCGTCGCGAAGTAGCGCGCGTTGTAGAGACCCGTCTTCGGATCGACGCGCGCCTCGGCCTGGAGCTGCGGCACGCTCACCGAGCGGTACACGCCGACGAGCGGCGCGAGCGCGGCGAAGATCAGCCACGGGTTCCACTTCCAGAAGGCGGCGAGCGAGACGCCGATGATCGCGAGCACGAGGTCGATCGAGATCGCCTCGACCGAGAAGAGCCCGGTCTCGCGGAACTTGTGGCCGCGCGCGAGCTTCAGGATCAGCGCGACGAGGACGTGGTTGACGGCCGTGAACGCAACCGCCGCGGCGAGACCCGCGACCGCGAGCCGCGCGTCCGGGTTCGAGATCAGCCCGCCGGTGTGGTCGGTGACGAGCGTCGCCGCCCCCCACGCCGCGAGCGAGTCGAGCGTGTAGTTCGAGACGTTGAAGACCTGGATGAACCACGGGTACCGCTCCTTCAACCACTCCGGCACCGTCTGCACGAGCGGGATCAGCACGAGCAGCTCGGGCGGCAGGAGCAGGGCGGCCGCGACGAGGAACACCGTCGACGAGTGGAACATCATGTTCCGCGGCGCCTTCACCGGGAACAGGTGCGCGACGGTCGCCGCGGTCGCGAGGATCGCGAACGCGAACCAGTCCGACTTGCTCGTGATCGTCGGGACCTTGAGGTAGAAGCGGCCGGCGGCCGCGAGCGCCACGAGGCCGAGGACGACGAGGTAGATCTGCGCCGACCGCGGGAGGCCCGCGGGCGCAGCCGACGGCGCGCCGTTCCGTCCGGCGTGGACCTCGGCGACGGGGATCGTTTCGGGGACGGCGCTCATCCGGGTTTCGCCTCGCACCTCAGAGGGGAAGGGTGACCCGCATACGCCGGTCGTATGGCCGCAGAGCCATGGGCGGAGCGTACGGAACCCCTCGTCCGGGGGGCATCCCCCGTTCGGAGCATTCCGCCCTTTTGCCCAAGCGGCATCGCGCGGCTAGTGCGAGGCCGTGAGGTCGGCGGTCGGGTCGATCCCGAGCGCGGTGTCGACGGCGGCCATGTCGGCCGGCGAGATGGTCGTCCCGTCGGGGGCGAGCCCGTCCCCGCCGGCGGCGTCGGCCATCGCCGAATCGGCACCCGCGGCGGACGCCCAGGCGGCCGACGCCCAGGCCGCGGAGGCCCACGCCGCGGAGCCCCAGGCGGCCGAGGCCCAGGCCGCGTCGCCGGAGGCCTGCGAGGCCCACGCCGCGGACGCCCACGCGGCGGACGCCCAGGCCGCGGAGGCCCACGCGGCGTCGTTCCACGCCGGGTTCGAGAGCGCGTCCGACTGCCAGGCGGCGCTGTCGAAGCTGACGGTGCCGTCGGCTGCGGTCGTGACGTACTGGTCGAGCCCCGCGTTCGGGTTCGGCGGATTCGTGACGGCGCGCGCGGCGGCCACGTTCAGCTCGCCGACGCCGAGCGAGCCCGGCGCGGCGGCGGGCGTCGCGTTCGCGGAGACCATGAGCGCGCCCTTCACCTGGTCCGGCGTCCAGTCCGGATGCTGCGCGAGCAGCATCGCGGCGGCGCCCGCGACCATCGGCGCGGCGAACGACGTCCCGCTCAGCTGCATGTAGCCCGGAGCGGTGACGTGATCCGGCCGCTCGACCGCGAGGAAGGCGTTCGGCCCGACCGGCCCGACGAGGTAGCGGCCCGGCGCCGAGAGATCCGGCTTCGCGAAGCCGTCCGGCGTGTAGCCCCACGCCGACCACGGCGCGCTCGTGTCGTCGGCGGTCGAGATCGTGTCGCCGATCTCCGCCGCGCCGACCGTGATCACGAACGGGTCGTTGCCCGGCGCGAACGGCACGTCGCTCTGCTGGCCGTCGACGGCGTAGTTCCCCGACGCGGCGACGACGGTCACGCCGTTCAGCCACAGCTTCTCCACCGCCTGGTCGAGCGGGTCGAAGAAGACGCTCGCGCGGCTCATCGCGTGGAGCGAGAAGTTCGCGACCTCGATGTCGTACTGCGCCTTGTTCTGGAGGATCCAGTCGCACGCTGCGACGATGTCCGCGACCGTCGCCTCGCCCTCGTCGTTCATCACGTCCAGCGAGAGAAGCTTCGCGGTCGGCGTCACGCCGGCGTAGCCGGTCTCGGCGCCGGCGGCGATCCCGGCGACGAACGTGCCGTGCCCGTAGCCGTCGCCGTCGGAGTTCGGGCTCAGGCTCGCGAGGTCGACCTGCCCGAGCAGCCGGCCGCCGAACGCGCCGGAGCTCGCGTCGACGCCCGAGTCGACGACCGCGATCGTCGGCACGTTCAGCTGCGACGACGACCACGTCCAGTCCGTCCGCGCGCCGACCGTCCAGGCCCAGCGCTGCGCGTTCGAGTAGAGCGCGCTCGTGTAGCCGCCGCTCCAGCCGCTCATCTGGACGGTGTCGTTCGGAACGATCGCGGACACGTACGGGAGCCGCGCGAGGAACCGGATCTGGATGCCGCTGAGCGTGGCATGGAGGCCGTCGATCGCGTGGTAGAGGCGGCCGATCTGCGTCGTCCCGACCGTGTTCGCCCCCTGCCGCTGCCCGAGGAGACCGGTGCGCAGGCCCGTCGGGCTCACGCTCGTCTGGCTCGAGTCCTGCGGCGTCTGGACGCCCTCGACGATGACGTCGAAGCGCCGGCGCGGGTTCTGCTGGATCGCGCTCGCGAGCGAGTCCGGGATGTACGCGCTCGTCCGCCCCATGCCGGGAACGTCGAAGCCCCAGAAGTGACGGCGGCCGTTGCCGCCGGCCGCGGTCGACGCGAGCGACGCGACGGCGACGACGCACACCGCGACGACGATGCTCGTCCGGCGTCCGCCCCGTCCCCACAGCGCATTCGCGCGCGAATCTTCGCCTACCCCGCGAAGCCGCATTGCCAGTGTCTCCCCTCTCCGTCGCGTCCGCACGAGTGCGGAGCCGCAGTCCCACGTGAACCCCGTGGAACCTACGGGCGGCGTGTGCGCGATACGTCCCCCGTACGGGGCACCGGCGCCGCGCCGAGCAATTTCCCCCGTTCGAGTGAATCTGGAAAGGCACTCCGAAATGCAACGGGCCCCGGTGCGACGCGGGGCCCGCTGTCTGGCGATGAGGGTGCTACGGGGGTGCGGATGCTACGGCTGCGTTGGTGCGGTGCAGGTGGTGGACAGAATCGGATCGCACGCGGGGTCGACGATGCCGAGGTTCGACTCGACCTGGTCGATCTCGTCGTCCGTCGCGTTCGTCGCGTTCGGCGTCATCGAGAGATCGTTCGCCGCCGCGTCGCCCTGGGCGTTGCTGCCCCAGGCGGCGGAGCCCCAGGCCGCGCTGCCCCAGGCCGCGCTGCCCCAGGCCGCCGAGCCCCAGGCCGCGCTGCCCCAGGCCGCGCTGCCCCAGGCGGCGCTGCCCCAGGCGGCGGAGCCCCAGGCCGCGCTGCCCCAGGCCGCGCTGCCCCAGGCCGCGCTGC
>DATJOZ010000142.1:0-7383 GCA_035506655.1 Gaiellaceae bacterium | reverse complement strand
CCGGAGGCGGTCCCCGCGAACGCGCGCGTGCACGAGTTCGGCGCGGCGACGCAGGCGCAGCGCGGCGCGAAGTTCACCGCGGCGCTCGCCGGCGAACTCCGGCCGAAGCCGATGGGCGTCGTCGCGCACATGGTCCCGCTCTACGCGGTGCTCGCGGCGCCGCTCGTCCGCCCGCTCGGGATCCCGCTCGTGCTCTGGTACACGCACTGGAAGGGACACTCGGTCGTCCGCGCTGCGGAGAAGGTCTGCACCGCCGTCGTCACCGTCGACCCGCGCTCGTTCCCCCTCGACTCGGCGAAGGTGCGCGGGATCGGCCACGGGATCGACCTCGCGGAGTTCCCGTGCAGCGACGCTCCGGCCGGCGACGGCCCGCTGCGCGCGCTCGTCCTCGGCCGCTACTCGCCGGCGAAGGGGCTGGCCGTCGTGCTCCGCGGCGCCGCGCTCGCGGGCGGCGTCCGGCTCGAGGTGCACGGCTCGACCGGCGACGGCGAGTACGACGAGCACAGGCGCGAGCTCGGGCGGATCGCCCAGGAGCTCGGGCTCGACGCGGAGCTCGGCGGCCCGGTGCCGCGCGCCGAGATCCCGGCGCTCTTCGCGCGGAGCCACGTCCTCGTGAACAACATGCGCGCCGGCGCGCCGGACAAGGTCGTCTACGAGGCGGCCGCGTCGTGCCTGCCGGTGCTCGCGTCGAACCCCGTCTTCGACGACCTGCTCCCGGACGACCTTCGCTTCGACCGCGACGACCCGGAGAGCCTCGCCGGCCGGTTCCGCTCCCTCGACCGCCGCCGGCGCCCGGAGCTGCGCGCGATCGTGGCCGAGCGGCACTCGGTCGAGCACTGGGCCGACGGCGTCCTGGCTACCGTTGAGGAGCGATGAGGTCGACCGTCCTCCACCTCCAGAAGGTCGCGGGCATCTCCGGCTCGGAGGCGCACCTGCTCGCGCTCCTGCCCCGGCTGCGCGAGCGCGGGTGGGACATCCGGATGCTGATGCTGCACGAGAACGAGCCGGGCGCGTGGGACTTCGCGCGCGCGCTCACGGCGCGCGGCGTGCCGCTCGACTCGATCCGGCTGCGCGCCGACGTCGACCCGATCGCGTTCATGCAGCTCAGCGCGTACCTCGCGCGCGTGCGGCCGTCGATCCTCCACACGCACCTCGTGCACGCCGACGCGTACGGGCTCCTCGCCGGAACTGCCGCGCGCGTGCCGGTGCGCTTCTCGACGAAGCACGGCTTCAACGAGTTCCGCGAGGCGCCGTACTTCGGGCTCGCCGACCGCTCCGTGGCCGCGCTCGCACACGTGCATATCGCGATCTCGCGGGGGCTCGCGCACTACCTGGAGGACGTCGAGGGCTTCGACGGCGAGAGCTTCGAGATCGTCCACTACGGGATCGACCCCGACGGCGAGCCCGCGCCGTACGCGAACGGCGTGCCGCGGCTGCTCTGCGTCGGGCGCCTGATCCCGATCAAGGGCCACATCGTGCTGCTGCGCGCGTTCGCCGAGGCGCGGAGGGAGCTCCCCGAGCTCCAGCTCGACATCGCCGGCCGCGGGCCGCTCGAGCCGGCGCTGAGGGCCGTTGCGTCCGAGCTCGGGCTCGCGGATGCCGTGCACTTTCTCGGCCACGTGAGCCCGATCCAGGGCGCGATCGAGCAGTCGTCCGTCGTCGTCGTGCCGTCGATGGGCGAGGGGTTCGGGATGGTCGCGCTCGAGGCGATGGAGCGCGCGCGGCCGGTGATCGCGGCGTCGATCGGCGGCCTCGGCGAGCTCGTCCGCGACGGAGAGACCGGAGTGCTCGTCCCGCCGGGCGAGGCGGAGCCGCTCCGCGACGCGATCGTCCGCGTCGCCGGCGACCTCGAGCTCGCGCGCGCGATGGGCGAGGCGGGCCGCCGCCGCGCGCTGTCGCGCTTCCTCCAGCAGTTCTGCACCGACCGCACCCAGCTGCTCTACCCCGGCGCGCTCGAGACGTCGTCCTAGAGCGGCTCGAACAGGTGGTTCACCGGCGAGAAGCCGGCCGGCGTCGTCTCGGTGTACCCGGAGAGATGCGCCGCGACCGCCGCCGCCGCGTCGCCCGGATCCGCCTCGACGAGCAGCACGGGTCGACACGTCCGCAGCAGCTCGCTCGCGCCGTCGAGCACGCGGAGCTCGGCGCCCTCGACATCGATCTTCAGGAACGCGACCGGTGGGCATCCGAGCTCGGCCCATAGCGAGTCGATGCGGATCGAGCGGACGGCCCGCGTCCCAGCGGCGTGGTGCTTCGTCACCTCGCCGACGCTCCCGAAGGCCGGGTCCGCTGCGACCGTCAGCTCGATCGTCCCGTCCGTATCGCCCGCGGACGCATCGACGACGGTGACGTTGTCGAGGGAGTTCCGCGAGACGTTCGCCACGAGCCGCTCGACGTTCTCTGCGAGCGGCTCGACCGCGACGACGTGGCCCGCTGCGGTGGCGAGGGGGATCGTGAAGAGTCCGACGTTCGCACCGACGTCGATCGCCGTGTCGCCGGGTGCGAGCACGCGTCGCGCCGCCTCGACCTCGGCGAGCTCGTAGGCGCCCTCGCGGAGGACACGGCGGCCAGACGCTTCATCCCAGCGCAGCACGACGGTGCCGCCGGGAACTGCCGCCTCGAACTCGCGGTCCTCGACCGGCAGACGCGGCGCCACCGAGCCGACGACGAAGCCCTTGCCGCGCGCCAACGGGAAGCGCACGACGTACGCACGTGCGACGCCTGCGACGAGCCGGCGGATCACGTGAGCGACCGGTAGAGCGCGGCCGTCGCGTCCGCCATCCGCGCGACGGAGAACTCGGCGTGCGCACGGTCGCGGCCCGCGGCGCCGAAGGACGGCTCGTCGAGCGCGCGTGCGATCCCGAGCGCGAGCGCGGACGGGTCGTCCGGGCGGACGAGGATCCCGGTCACGCCGTCGACGACGAGCTCCGGGAGCGAGCTGACGTTCGACGCGACGACGGGGAGGCCTGCGAGCATCGCCTCGAGCACGCCGAGCCCGAAGCCCTCCCAGCGCGCGGGGTGGACGAGGAGCGTCGCGCGTCGCAGCCACGCCGCCACGTCCGGCACGCGGCCGAGGAGGAAGACGCGCCGGTCGACGCCGAGCTCGCGCGCGAGCGACTCGAGCGCCTCGCGCTCCGGCCCTTCGCCGAGCACGACGAGCACCGTGTCGTCCGGCAGCGAGTCGAGCGCCCGCACGGCGACGTCGATCCCCTTCTGCCCGGTCAGGCGCGAGATCGCGAGCAGCACGCGCGCGCCGTCCGGCACGGTGTCCGGCGGGTTCGCGCCCCACGGCGCCGGCAGGTCGTCGAGCCCGTCGTGGATCGTCTCGACCTTCGCCGCCGGGATCCCGACCTCGTCGACCGTGAAACGGTGCAGCGCGTCCGTGATCGTGACGACGCGGTCCGCGAGCCGCGACACCGTACGCTCGACGTAGCGGAACGGACCGGTGCGGAACGGGTCGTCGTTGTGCTTCGTCGAGACGAGCCACTCGCCGCGCAGCTTCGCGGCGACGCCGCCGTAGACGTCGGCGTGCACGAGGTGCGTGTGCACGACGTCCGCGCGCAGCGAGCGTACGAGCCGTGCGAGGAGGAGCGGGTCGACGTCGCGCGGCGACGGCACACGAATCGAGGGCACCGACAGCGCGCCGTAGAAGTCCGCCGCGTCCCATTCCGGGTCGTCGAGCCCGACGAGCACCGGCTCGAAGCCGCGCTCCGCGAGCGCCGGCAGCAGCGTGAGCAGGTGCCGCTCCGAGCCGCCGATCCCGCGGATCCTGTGCACGTGCGCGACCCTCATCGGCGTTGCGTCTCCAACCACTCCCAGCCGCGCTTCAGCGTCGCGGTCGCGAGCAGCACGACGAGGAAGTCCCACGCGACCCGGTACCGCGTCGCGCCGACGAAGAGCGCCGCGCTGACGCTCTGGTACGCGAGCAGCAGCACGGCGAGCCAGACGAACGCGCGCGGCGCGAGGAACAGCCCGCCGATCGCGAGGACGTACACGATCCACATGTACGCCGGCTCCGCGAAGCGCCGCCCGACGTCGAGGCTCGTCCCGGCGCCGTTCCGTCCGCTCGTCTCGAAGACGTTCGGCTGCCACAGGAGCTGCAGCGAGAGCGCGGCGAGCTTCGCCTTGTTCCCCGGATGGTGCTTCCAGTACTGCTCCGTCAGGTGCTCGTAGAACGACATCTCGACGCATTCGTGCGGATACCGGGCGATCGCGTACGAGTGCGGGACGCCGGGCTTGATGTAGTAGCCGTACGCCTCCTCGGGCGTCAGCTCGTTCGGCTTCGGCGGCCGCGGCGAGTTGGACGCGATGTTGTCGATCCACTGGCCGGAGCTGAGCAGCGCGTACGTCTGGAGGTTGTTCGCCTTCCACAGCGCCTTGCCGTCGGTCGTCAGCGTGACGCAGCCGAGCTGGACCTCGTTGCGGACGAGCCACGGCGTCACCGCGACGGCGGCGCCGGCGAGCACGAGTGCCGCGATCCACGCGGTGAGCCGGACACGCGGCAGGCGCCACGCGAGATACCCGGCGCAGACGATCGGCAGGAACACGAGCCGCGTGTTGCCGAGCATCGCGAGCCCCGCGACGAGGCCGAGCAGCGCCGCGAGCTTCTTCGACGGGCGCTCGGCGACGACCAGGGTCACGAGCACGAGCGCCGCCGCGCAGAGCTGGTCGACGATCTCGCGGTTGACGTGCATGTCGTGCCACACGAGGTACGGGTTGAGCGTGGAGATCGCCGCGGCGACGACGCCCCACCGCGCGCCGTACAGGCGGCGGCCGATCTCGAACACGAGCCAGCACGTCGCGATCGCGAGCGCGAGCTGCGCGAGCCCGACCGACTCCCAGCTCCGGCCGGCGATCCCGTAGAGCGGGATCAGGAACCAGCCGTACAGCGGCTGCGTCGCCGCCGACGGCTCGCCGGGGATGAAGCCGAACGTCCCGTGGTGCACGAACGTCAGCGCGAACGTGTCGCTCTTCTCCGTGTACGCGGTGAGGATCGTCCCGCGCTCGTGGAAGAGGACCGCGAGCCGCGGGACCGCGCAGACGACGGCGAGCAGCGGGTACGCGACGCGCCGCGTCACCGCGTCGCGACCGCCGCAGGCGCCTCCGCCTCGACGTGCGTCCGCTGCCACAGCTCGAGCATGCAGAGCGTCCAGAGCGCGTGGCCGTGGTCGGCGTGCTCCGACGCGTGCTCGGCGAGCAGCCGCGCGACGGTGTCCGGACGAAACCAGCCGCGGCCGCGCGCACGGTCGTCGAGGAGCAGGTCGCGCGCGAGCGGCTGCAGCTCGCCGCGGAACCAGCGCGCGAGCGGGACCGCGAAGCCGGTCTTGCCGCGGCCGGCGACGGGTGCCGGAAGCTCCGCGGCGAACGCGCGCCGCATTCCGAGCTTCGTCGTCCGCCCGTGGATCTTCAGCGCGTCCGGCAGCGACAGGCCGAGCTCGACGACGCGATGGTCGAGGAGCGGCGAGCGGAGCTCGAGCGAGTGCGCCATCGACGCGATGTCGGACTTCGGCAGCAGGTCGCCGGGGAGGTACGTGCCGAGGTCGAGCAGCTGGAGGCCTGCGATGCCGCCGCGCGGCGGCGGGCCGAGCAGGATCCCGGGCGACGCGAGCGGCCCGATCTCGGTCTTCGCCTCGTCCGTCCAGAGGTCGGCGCGCGTCGCGAGCGGGACGACCTGCATCAGGCGCCCGTAGCGCTCGCTCCGCGGGACGGACGCGGCCTCGAGGAAGCGCGCCGCGCGGAACACCGGCGAGCGCCGCTCGCGCCGCCCCGCCGGGATCGCGCGCAGCATGCGGGCTCCCGCCGACGCGGCCGACGCGGGGACGCGTTCCGCGAGGTCGACCGCCGCGTAGCGCTCGTAGCCGGCGAAGGACTCGTCGCCGCCGTCCCCGACGAGCGCGACCGTCACCTCGTGCCGCGCCGCCTCGCAGATGAGATAGAGCGGCAGCGCCGCCTCGTCGCCGAGCGGCTCGTCGAACGCGGCCGCGAGCCGCGGCAGCGTTGCGGCGGCGTCCGGCTCGAGGACGATCTCCTCGTGCCGTGTCGCGTAGCGCTCGGCGACCGCACGTGCGAACGCGCGCTCGTCGTAGCGGTCGTCCGCGAAGCCGACCGTGAACGTGCGCACCGGCTCCGTCGACGCGCCGGCCATCAGTGCGACGACGACGGCCGAGTCGATGCCGCCGGAGAGGAGCGCGCCGAGCGGGACGTCGGACGCGAGCCGCTTCGTCACCGCGGCGCCGACCTCGTCGCGCACGAGCGCGAGCCAGTCCTCGTCGGAGCGCGCGGTCGAGTCGACGCGCGGCTCCCAGTAGCGCTCGATCCGCTCGCTCCCGCCCTCCGCGACGAGGAGGGACGCCGGCGGGAGCCGGTGGATGCCGCGCAGCCCGGTGCGGTCGCCGGGGACGTACTGGAGCGCGAGGTACGCGTCGAGCGCCGCGAGGTCGGGCTCGCGCCGCAGCCCCGGAAGCTCGAGCAGCGCCTTCAGCTCGGACGCGAACGCGAGCGTCCCGTCGTCGAGGCGCGTCCACACGAGCGGCTTCTTCCCGAGCCGGTCGCGCGCGAGCACGAGCCGCCGCCGCGCGCCGTCCCACAGCGCGATCGCGAACATCCCCTCGAGCCGCTCGACGAAGCGCGGCCCGTACTCCTCGTAGAGGTGCGGGATGACCGGCGTGTCGCCGCGGCCGCGCACCTCGTGACCCTTCTCCGCGAGGTCGGCCCGCAGCTCCGGGAAGTTGTAGAGCTCGCCGTTGAAGACCGCGACGACGTCGCCGCGCTCGTTCGCCACCGGCTGGTACCCGAGCTCCGGGTCGAGCACCTGGAGCCGCTGGTGGCCGAGCACGCACGGGCCGAGCGGCTCGGTCCCGCCCTGGTCGGGACCGCGGTGGCGGATGCGCGCGCGCATCGCGTCGACGAGCTGCGCAGAAGGCTGCCCGGACGCCGCGTAGAGCCCGCAGATCCCACACATGGTGTGACAGTGTGCCTTCCATGTCCGTCGGGCCCGCGGCTGTGGTGTCGTGCCATGTGGAGCGGCCGCTCGACGACGAGGCGTGGCGGCGCTTCGACGCGCTCCAGCGGAGCCGCCCGGGCGGGTTCGACGTCATCGCCCTGATCCGGCCGCCGGACGCGGCGCACGGGGAGGCGGAGGAGCCGTGGCTCGAGCGCGCCCGCGCCGCAGCGGCGCGCGCCCCGCTCGGCCTCCACACGCACTGGACGAGCCCGACGCATGCGCGCCCGAGCGGCGGCGATCCCGCGGCGCGCGTCCGCGAGGAGGCGGCGTGGCTCCGCGCGCGCGGCCTCGAGCCGGCGTTCTTCTGCGGCGGCGGCTGGTACACGGACGACGCGGTGCGCTCGGCGGTGCGCGAGCTCGGCCTCGTGGACTGCACGCCGCGC
>DATJOZ010000141.1:0-4550 GCA_035506655.1 Gaiellaceae bacterium | reverse complement strand
GAGGACGTCGTCGGCCCGGTCGTCTTCTTCGCCTCGGACGACGCGCGGCACGTCACGGGCCAGGTGCTCTACGTCGACGGCGGCTGGACCGCGGTCGGCCCGTTCCCGCGCACGTACATCGAGCGGGCGACGGGGAGCTAGCCCGGCGGCTCGACGAGCCCGCCCGCCAGCAGCGCGCGGAACGCGTCGACCGTCTCGCGCACGCCGTCGGCGAGCGGCGTCGGCTCGAAGTCCGGCACGAGCGCGCGAAACGACGTCGAGTCGCTCTCGGCGGGGAACGGGAGCGGCGTCTCGTCGACCTCGATCCCGTCGGCGCCGATCGCCGCGACGACGTCGGCGACACGCACGGTGGGCGCGGGAAGGTTGTGCACCGACGCGCCGGTTGCGCCCGCGTCGCTCGCCGCAACGAACGCTCGCGCGACGTCGCGGGCGAGCTGCATCTGGCAGGCGCCGCCGAACGGGATCCGGTACGGCACGCCGGCGGCCGCCGCGAGCATCGCCGTCGTCGGCGCCGACGTCAGGCCCTGGTCGCGGCCGACGCCGTACACCGTGTGCGGGCGGAGGCCGACGCTCGAGAGCCCGCTCTCGGCGAAGTAGACCTGCGCGGCCTGCTCGTTCGCGCGCTTGAAGACGCCGTAGAGCGTCGACGGCGTGCCTGCCGTCCCGGCGTCGCCGTCGAGTGCCGCGATGGACGACGCGTAGACGACCGGCGCGAGGCCGCGCCGCGTCGCGACCTCGAAGACGTTCGTCGTCCCGACGACGTTGACCCGCGCACCGAGCGGCGGGTCGGCGCGGACGAGCGGCACCTGGAGCGCGGCGAGATGGATCACGTTCGTCACGTCGTGCAGCTCGACCGCCGCGTCGAGCGCCGCGAGGTCCGTGATGTCGCCGGCGACGTGCGCCACGGCGTCCGCTTCGTCGCCGAGCAGCAGCCGCAGGCGGCGCGGCTCGGTCGCGAGATCGAACATCACGACGTCGCGTCCGCCGCGGACGAGCTCGTGGACGACCCAGGCGCCGATGCACCCGAACGCGCCGGTGACGAGGAACCGCTCCACGCCCCGGTTATACGGGGTCTTGACTCGCCCCGCCGACGGGAGTAGACCCACAGGCCTTCGTCGACCCCTAAGGGGAGGGGGTACGGATCGAGCGGCCAGGGGGCACGTCCAGGGGAGGGGCGCGCGTCCGCGTGCCCCGGTTCGACTGACGAGACACGAAGGGAGCAAGCGATGTTGGCGTTCTTCAGGACGAAGAAGGGCCTCGGCCTTCTCGTCACCATCGCCGCCGTGATCGCGGCGGCAATCGCCTATGCCTACTTCACGGCCTCCGGGTCGGGGAGCGGCACGGCGACGATCGGCACGGCGACGAACGTCGTGCTGTCGAACGATCCCGTCGCCGGGCTCTATCCCGGCGGCAGCTCGTCCGTGACGGTGCACGTGCACAACCCGGGCGGCGGGAACGAGTTCGTCGGCGAGATCACCGGGAGCGTCGAGGACGACAGCGGGTGCCTCGGCTCCTGGTTCGCGATCGCCCCGCTCGAGTTCGACCAGGTCGTCAACGCCGGCGCGACCGGCGACGGCAGCACGACGATCGCGATGACCGAGACGAACACGAGCCAGGACGCGTGCCAGGGCAAGACGGTCACGATCGACTGGACGACCGGCGGCGGCGGCAATCCGGGCGGCGGCGGGAATCCGGGCGGCGGCGGGAATCCGGGCGGCGGCACCAGCGGGACGTTCCCCGGTCCGTGCCCGAGCTCGGTTCCGAACGCCGTGCTGACGTGCACCAACAACACGTGGTCGTACGTCTGCAAGGGCGGCTTCGCCGACGTCGACCAGAGCCCGGCGAACGGCTGCGAGGTCGACCTCGAGACCGACCCGGCCAACTGCGGGACGGTCGGGAACAACATCTCGAACGTGCCGAACGGCACGGGCACGTGCACCGCGGGCGTCGCGTTGATCCAGTGCAACCCGGGGTTCGCGGACGCGAACCACAGCCTGGCGGACGGCTGCGAAGTGAACCTCATGACCGACGTCGGCAACTGCGGGACGGTCGGGAACAACGTCGGGAACGTGCCGAACGGCACCGGGGGCTGCGTCGCCGGCACCGCCGTGATCGTCGGGTGCAACGCCGGCTTCGCGGACGTCGACCATCAGTTCTCCGACGGCTGCGAGGTGAACCTCTCGAACAACCTGGCGAACTGCGGCTCGGTCGGGAACGACCTCACGCACCTCGCGCACGTCGCGGTCGCCGCGTGCATCGGCGGCGTCGGCGTGATCCAGGTCTGCCAGGCGGGCTGGAGGGACGCCGACGGCATCCTCGCCGACGGCTGCGAGACGGCGCTCACGAGCTTCCGGATCCCGGGAGCGAACCGCCGTGTGGGAGGCAGATGGACCTAACGCGCGCTCGTCGCGTGTCTCGTCGGAGGGGCGGCCCCGCGCCGCCCCTCCACCCCACGCGGGAGGAGCACGCATGGTCATGAGACGGAAGAGAGTGGCGGCGGTGATCGTCGTCGCCGTGCTGTGCATGGCCGCAAGCGCGGCCGCGTACTTCACGACGGCCGGCTCGGGCAGCGGCACGGCGGGCCTCGGCTCGTCGCGGCCCGTGACGATCGCCGCCGGTTCCACTCCGTCCACGCCGCTCGTCCCCGGAGGCGACGGCGACGTCACCGCCCGGATCTCGAACCCGAATCCGTACGCCGTGCACGTCGGCTCGCTCGCACTCGACGCCTCGCAGGGAACGGACGGATTCGACGCGTCGCCGCCCGGTTGCAACCTCGGCGACGCGCTCGCGTTCACGACGCAGACGAACGGAGGCGCCGGCTGGGAGATCCCGGCGAACGGGACGCTCGACCTCGACCTCGCCGGCTCGCTGCGCATGACGACGGACGCGTCGAACGCGTGCCAGGGCGCGAGATTCACGGTCTATCTCGGAGCGGGCCCGTGAGACGGGTCGCGCTTCTCGTCGCGATCTCGACCGCGCTCGCGGCGTGGGCGGCGGTCGGCTTCGGCGCGCCCGTCTTCCCGCCGCCGGCGATCACAGCGTCGCCGCCGAGCCTCTCGAGCGCGCGCTCGGCGACGTTCACGTACACCGACGCGCAGGCGATCTCGAGCTTCGAGTGCTCGCTCGACGGCGCCGCATTCGCGCGGTGCGGCACGACGCGGCCCGCGTCGAAGACCTACAACGGGCTTTCGGACGGCCCGCACGCGTTCCGGGTGCGCGCCGTCTCCGGCACGACGACGAGCGACGCGACGTCGTACGCGTGGACCGTCGACGCGACGCCCCCGCGCGTCGTCTCGATCGTGCGCACCGGGCCGACGCCGACGAACGCGGCGACGGTCGCGTGGACGGTGACCTTCACCGAGGACGTGACCGGCGTCGCCGCGGCGAGCTTCTCGCTCGTCGGAAGCGGCGGCGTCACCTCGGTCGCCGGCTCGGGCTCGAGCTACACCGTCTCCGCGTCCACCGGCGCGGACGGGACGCTCCAGCTGCGCCTCACGAGCGCCGGCGCGATCCGCGACGCGGCGGGGAACGCGCTCGCCGGGCTGCCGGCGAACGGGCAGACCTACACCGTCGACAGGACGCCGCCCGCGACGCCGACGATCGCGTCGGGGCCGCCGCAGCTGCCGGATGCGGCGCCGTCGACGCAGGCGCGCTTCCGCTTCACGGGCGAGGCGCACGCGACGTTCCTCTGCCGGCTCGACGGCGGCGCGCCCGCGGCCTGCTCCTCGCCGGCTGCGTACGCCGCGCTCGCCCAGGGCGCGCACGTCTTCGCCGTCCGCGCGCGGGACGCGGCCGGGAACGAGTCCGGGGACGCGACCTGGGTCTGGGTCGTCGACACGGTTCCGCCGGACCCGCCGGCGCTGACGCAGACGCCGGACGAACAGAGCACGTCGCAGAGCGCGACGTTCGCGTGGACGGACTCCGACACGGCGCCGAGCAGCGGCATCGCGTCCGACCGCTGCAAGCTCGACGGCGGCGCGTACGCGCCGTGCTCGAGTCCGTGGACGTACACCGGGCTCTCGTTCGCGTCGCACACGTTCTCGGTCGAGGCGCGCGACCACGCCGGCAACACGTCGCAGGCGGCGACCTTCACCTGGACGGTCGTACGGCAGGGCGTCCCGTTCACGATCGCCGGCGACGCCGCCGGGCTTCTGTACCCCGGTGCGCCGTTCACGGCGCTCGCGCTCACGATCACGAATCCGAACCCGGTCCCGATCTACGTCACCGGGATCACCGTCACGGTCGGCGGCGGCTCGCACGCGTGCCCCGCGACGAGCCTCGAGGTGCAGCAGTCGCCCGCGTCGACGGCGAACGCGCTGCGCGTGCCGGCGCGCGCGACGAGCTGGCCGGTGCCCGCGGCGTTCGAGCCGAAGGTGCGGCTCGTCGAGAGCGGGACGAGCCAGGACGCATGCCGCAACCGGACGTTCACGCTCGGCTACTCCGGGAGCGCGCACTCGTGAGGCGGCTCGCGCTCCTTCTCGTCGTGACCGCCGCCGCGGCCGGCGCCGGCGGTGCGTGGGCGTTCTTCTCGGCCGGCTCGACCGCGGGGT
>DATJOZ010000140.1:0-31302 GCA_035506655.1 Gaiellaceae bacterium | reverse complement strand
GCTGCGGGGCAGGGACTCGAACCCCAACTTCCTGATCCAGAGTCAGGCGTCCTACCATTAGACGACCCCGCAACGGGTCAGACGCGCAGTGTAGCGGGCTAAATCTCGAGGCGGTACACGGGGACGAGCCGCTGCTCCGTCTCCGTGTCGATGTGCGCGACGACCTCGACGTACGGCTCGAGGCCGGAGCCGCGGAGCTTCGCCTTCAGGAGCTCGTCGACCTGGAAGATGCCGGACGAGTTGTTCATCCGGATCTCGATCAGGATCGGGCGCTCGTCGCCGTCCGAGATCGTGACGTCGTCGATCGCGGCCGCCGAGAGCGAGTGCATCGACATCCGGCCGCGCTCGAACGGGATCCGCGAGCGGCCCTTCGCCATGTCGAGCGCGTCGGCGACGCGGAGGATCCCCGCCTCGAGGGTCAGCGGCTGGCCGTCGGCGCGGTGGCTCGTGATCCCCTGCAGCACCTCCGAGACGACGACGGTGAGGTCGGGCTCGTCGTAGAGCCCCTCGAGCAGCTCGCGCAGCTTCGGCTCCGCGAGGAAGAGGCTCCAGTCCTCGTGGCCGTGGCGGTGGATCGACATGCCGATGCAGTGCGTCAGCGCGGCGAGCGTCACGACGATCTCCGCGTCGTCGCGCGTCATCCCGTAGTCGCGCACCATCGCCGGCTCGACGTGGTGCTTCGTCAGCTGGCGGAGGAGCTTCAGCGCGATGTTCGTGACGATCTGGATGTGCACCCACGAGTGGTCGTTGATCTCCATCCGCGCGACCGCGTTCACGTTGGAGACGTGCCACCACGCCTTCAGCTCCTTGTCGGCGTTCACGCGGTCGACGAGCGAGCGGAGCTTGCGGTTGCCGCGCACCGGCACGTTGATCCGCATGTGCGAGATCGCCTCGGCCGGGGTCATCCGCGCCTCGCGCTCCGGCTCGGCGGCAGGGGGCTGCGCGATCGGCTCGTCGATCTCGGGCTCGTCGGCCATTCTGCGAGCATACGCCGACCGGCCCGTTGTCAACGTCCGCCGCGTCGTTCATAACTAGACGCAGTGGAGCCGCATCCCGTCCAGCTGGCAGTCGGCGGCGATCTCCGCCGGACGCGCGTCACCGTGTTCTTCCGGTGGCTGCTCGCGATCCCGCACTTCTTCTGGCTTCTGTTGTGGACGATCGGGGTCTTCTTCACGACGCTCGTGAACTGGTTCATCACGCTGTTCGCCGGCCGGCCCGCGGCGTCGCTCTACGAGTTCGCGTGCCGCTACATCCGCTACAGCGCGCACGTCTACAGCTACGTCTGGATGCTGTGCGACCCGTACCCGAAGTTCGCCGGGACCGCGGGCGACTACCGCATCGACGTCGAGCTCCCGACGGAGGCGCCCGCGCAGTCGCGCTGGCGGACGCTGTTCCGGATCTTCCTCGCGATCCCGGCGCTCATGATCGCGGCCACGCTCGGAGGCGGCGGGAACGTGTCGTACACGGGCGGCTTCGGGCAGAACCGCAGCCACGGGCTCTTCCAGTCGTTCTCGGTGTCGACCGGCGCGCTGCTCGCGACGGTCGGCTTCCTCGGCTGGTTCACCGGGGTGTTCGTCGCACGGATGCCGAAGGGCATGCGCGACGCCGGGGCGTTCGGCATCGGCTACACGGCGCAGATGCTCGCGTACGTGCTCCTCGTCACCGACCGCTACCCCTTCGCGGATCCCGCGCCGATCCTCACGACGGTCGAGGCCCCGCCGGTGCATCCGGTGCACACGACCGACTCCGACGACCTGCGGCGTTCGCGGCTGACGGTGTTCTTCCGCGTGCTGCTCGCGATCCCGCACATCGTGTGGCTCGCGCTCTGGGCGGTCGCATTCCTCGTCTCCGTGTTCCTCAACTGGTTCGTGACGCTCTTCCGCGGGACGCCGGCCCGGCCGCTCCACCGGTTCAACTCGCGCTTCATCCGCTACGAGCTCCACGTGTACGCGTACCTGCTCCTCGCCGGGAATCCCTTCCCGGGCTTCACCGGCATTCCCGGCTCGTACCCCGTCGACGTCGTGCTTCCCGACCCGGAGCGGCAGAACCGGTGGAAGACCTTCTTCCGCGGCGTGCTCGCGGTGCCGGCCTGGTTCATCGCCGGTGCGCTCGCGGCCGCGCTCTACGTGACGGCGGTCCTCGGCTGGTTCGTCGGGCTCGTCCGCGGGAGTTCGTCGCCCGGCCTGCACAAGCTCGCGGTGTACGCGCTCCGCTACCAGGCTCAGACGAACGCGTTCGCGTACCTCCTCACCGACGTGTACCCGAACTCGAGTCCGCTCGAGGGCGCCGAGCCGCCGCCCGAGCCGGAGCCGACGGCCGAGCCGCAATACGCCTGGTGACACGGTCGCCTGCGCGCGCTGCGCTCGTCGTGGCGCTCGCGGCACTGTGGCTCGTCTCCGCCTACCTGCTCTGGCAGACCTCGGTCGTGCCGGGCTCGCTCCACCTGCCGCACATCGACGTGCACGACTACTTCTCCGCGGCACAGCTGCGCGAAGCGGCGCGCTTCGGGCAGTTCAGCTCGCGGCTCTGGATCGCCTCGACCGTCGTCGAGCTCGGCGTGTTCGTCCTCTACGCGAGGTGGGGCGTGCGGTTCATGCGCGAGTCGGCGGCCGGGCCGGTCGGCACCGGGATGCTGCTCGGGATGATCGGCTTCGCGCTCCTCTGGCTCGCGGAGCTGCCGTTCGACGTGTTCGGACTCTGGTGGGAGCGGCGGCACGGCCTCTCGCACGAGGGCTACTTCACGCACGTGACGGCGAACTGGTTCGCGCTCGGCGGGCAGTTCGTCTTCCTCTGCGTCGCCCTCGGCGTCTCGATGGGCCTCGCGCGCCGGCTCGGCGACTGGTGGTGGATTCCGGCGGCGGCGTTCTTCGTCGGGCTCGCGACGCTGTTCGCATTCGTCGACCCGTATCTCGTCCCGACGCACAGGCTGCACGATCCCGTGCTCGCGAGCCAGGTGCGCGCGCTCGAGCGAGCCGAGGGAGTCCATGACGTCCCCGTCGTCGTGCAGCGGGTGCACACCGTGACGGCGATGCCGAACGCGGAGGCGATGGGGCTCGGGCCGAGCCGTCGCATCGTGCTCTGGGACACGCTCGTCGACGGGCGGTTCAGCGAACGCGAGCTGCGCGTCGTGCTCGCGCACGAGATCGGCCACCTCGCGCGGCACCACATCCGGAAGGACGTCGTGTGGTACGCGCTGTTCGCGTTCCCCGGCGTCTACCTGCTGATGCGGATCACGCGGCGGCGCGGCGGGATGGGCGAGCCGGAGGCGGTGCCGCTCGCGCTGCTCGTGCTCGTCGCGCTCGGGCTGCTCGCGTTGCCGCTCCAGAACGCGATCTCGCGGCACATGGAGGCCGAGGCGGACTGGATGGCGCTCCGCACGACGCACGACCCGGCCGCGGCGACGCAGCTCTTCCGGCAGTTCGTCACGACGACGCTCGACGAGCCGAGCCCGTCGACGTGGGACTACGTCCTGCTCGAGAACCATCCGACGATCGCGCAGCGGATCGCGATGGCGCAGGCGTGGCGGAGCTGGTCAGCCCGGCACTGACGCGGCGAGGCGCCGGCGCCGCCGCCACCACCGGAACCCGAGCCAGGCGAGCGTCGCCACCGCCGAGACGAGGAGCAGGAGGATCCCGGCGCTCGCCCAGCTGCCGCCCGTGATCTGGAGGCCGGCGACGAGCGCGACGATCGCCGCGGCGATCGGGACGAGGAGCAGGAGGACCGTGCGGGCGAGGGCCGCCGTCCCGCCGACGCTGAGCGGCCTGCTCGTCACGGTGACGCCCGCGTCGGTCGTCTCGCCCGCGTAGTACGGGACGGCGCGGTCCGCGAGCCGCAGCGAGCTCTTCCGCATCGCGTACGCCATGTACGGGACCCAGACGAGCGGCAGCACGAGGCCGACGAGGAAGATGAAGCCGACGCCGATCCAGCCGAGCGTCGAGCGGAGCTTCGTGCGCGTCGTGTCCGCCGGGCCGAACACCTCGAGCAGGTAGCCCATCTTCATGATCATGTTCCAGCGCGAGCCGCGAGGGAGCTTCTTCCCGGGATCGCGTGGGCTCGTCTTCATCTCGCGCAGCGCGGCCATCGCGTCGTCCGTCGTCGGATACGCGCCGAGCAGGACGAGGAGCTCGGCCGCGCGCATCTGGTCGGTCGGCGAGCGGCCGGCGACCGCGGCGAGCTCGAACACCATCTGCGCCTGCGCGAGCAGCGCCGCGATGAATGCGACGGCGATGAGCACGATGAACGGGCCGCCGACGAACGCTCCCTCCGCCATGCCGATCCGCGTCTGCCGCTCGATCACGAGCCGCTCGAGCTCGGCGCGGTCGGCGCCCGGATGCTTCGTGCGGAGCTTCTCGACGGCACGATCGGCGCGCGGGCCGAAGCGGTGGAGCGACCAAACCGCGATCTGCTCCGCCATGTGCTGCGGGTCGGCCCAGACGATCCGGAGGACCGCAGGCGCCTCGAGGACGGTGTCGTCCGCCTCCGAGGCCGGGCTCTCTGCGATCTCGCCTGCCGCCGCGCTCACCGTTCGGGACCCTACGCGGTTTCGGACGGGCGCGATATCGTCGGGCCGTGCTGGAGCTCGAAGAGGGAGCGCGCGTCGCGATCGGCGACTACCGCCGCTTTCGCGAGGCGGTCGGCTGGGACGCGCCCGCGGCGTCGGACGCCGCCGTGCAGGCTGCGCTCGACGCGACGTGGAACGTCGTCGCGCGCGAGGACGGCGAGCTCGTCGGGATCGGGCGGCTGCTCGACGACGGCGCGATGTACGCGACGATCTGGGACCTGATCGTCCTCCCGGGCGAGCAGGGCCACGGCGTCGGGCGCGCCATCCTCGAGAAGCTGCTCGCGCGGGCGTCGGTCCGCTCGATCGTGATGCTCGTCGCGACGAACGCCGGCCGGTCGCTCTACGAGAAGTACGGCTTCGTCCTCGAGAGCCGCGGCTCGGTCGGCATGCTGCTCCGTCCCGAGTGACGACTCCCGCCTACGATGAGGCGGACCGAGTCCGGCTGGAGAGCCGTCCGGTTCCGCCCGAACCTTCCGCCGCCGATCCGTCGCCGGCATGGTCGGGCGATGCGATCGCGCTCTCAGAGGCCCGGGAGACGCTCGTCGGCATGCCGGCCGACGCAGGAGTGCCGGACGACCGACCGGTTGTCGCCGAGACCTGGCGCGCGTTCGTCGCGTTCGCAGAGCGGCCGGTGGTCGCGGCTGCGCCGAGCGTGATCGAGGCCCACATGTGCCTGTTCCAGTGGGGCACCTACGACTGGGGCTGGGGAAAGGCCGCGATGCGAATTCGGCACGAGCGGGTCTAGGCGCTCGGATGGACGGATTCGACGGGCTGTTCGGCGAGGACTACCTCTGGTTCTGGCTGCCGTTGCTCACCGACGAGCGGAGCGACGCGGAGGCCGACCTCGCGTGGCGGCTGCTCCGGCTCGAGCCGGGGATGGAGGTGCTCGACCTCGCGTGCGGGCACGGCCGGCTCGCGAACCGGCTCGCGCAGCGGGGCGCGCGCGTGACCGGGCTCGACCGCTCGGCGCTCTTCCTCGAGAAGGCGCGTGCGGACGCGGCGGCGCTCGGCGTCGACGTCGAGTACGTCGAGGGCGACATGCGCGAGATCCCGTGGCGCGGCCGGTTCGACGCGGCGCTCAACTGGTTCACGGCGTTCGGGTACCACCCCGACGAGGAGCTGCGCGGGATCCTCCGCGGCGTGCGCGAGGCGCTGCGTCCGGGCGGGAGGTTCGCGCTGGAGACGATCTCGTACACGGCGCTCGCGGCGCGATTCCAGCCGGCGGGCGTGACGGAGCGCGACGGCGACTTCCTGCTCGAGGTACGCCGGCTCGAGCCCGCGCGCGGCGGCGCACGGACGGAGTTCATCGCCATCCGCGGCGGCGTCGCGCGGCGCTACGACGTGTTCATCCGGATGCCGACGTTCACGGAGCTGCGCGACTGGATGCTCGGCGCCGGCTTCACGTCGGTCGAGGCGCTCGGCCAGGACGGCGAGCCGCTCACGCGCGAGCACTTCCGGATGGTCGCGCTCGCGACCGCCTAGCCCAGGCGCGCGAGCTCGTCGTGGACGAGCGCGAGGGCGCGCTCGAGGCGCACGCGGTTCGCGGGGACGTTCGGCCAGCTGCTCGCGCCGGAGGGATGGGGGAGCGGGACGACCGTCGCGCCGTCGCGCTCGAACCGCTCGCCGATCGCCGGCGTCAACTCCGCGAGCCCGAGCATGCGGCGGAGCGCGAGGCCGCCGACCGTGACGATGAGCCTCGGTCGAAGCAGCGCGAGCTCGGCGTCGCGCCAGCGCTCGCACAGCTCCTGCTCCTCGGGCGTCGGTGCGCGGTCGCCTCGGCCGGACGCGGCCCGGCCGGGATAGCAGCGCGTGACGGACGCGCAATAGAAGGTGTCGTAGAACGCGTCCTCGTCGAGCTCGAGCCAGCGCCGGAGCTGCTTGCCCGCGCGGCCGCGCCAAGGCAGGCGCTCCTCGCCCTCGACGATCCCCGGCGCCTGGCCGAACATGTACGCGCGCTGCCCGGCGACCGGCGCGCGCACCGGCAGCGACTCGAGCGGGAACCCCGCGTCCGCGCACGCGCGGCAGCGGGCGACGGCGCGTTGGAGCGACGGCAGCGAGCGATACGTCACGGCCGGTAGCGTCCCGCGTGCATGCACGACCTCTTCTCGTTCCCGAACCCCGTCAACGAAACCTCGGCGCGGCTCGTCGCCGGCACGGTGGCGGTGCTCTGCGTGCTCACGGTCGCATTCCAGCAGGGGTGGCTGATCCCTGTGCTCGCGTACGGCTTCCTCGCCCGGGTGCTGACCGGGCCGAAGCTGAGCCCGCTCGGTCTCGTCGCCACCCGTGTCGTGACGCCGCGACTCCACGTGCGGCACCGGTACTCCCCGGGGCCGGCGAAGCGGTTCGCGCAGGGAATCGGGGCGCTGTTCACCGTGACGGCGACCTGCCTGTACTACGGCGCGGATCAGCACACGGCGGCGTTGGCGCTCGTCGGGGTCGTCGCGGTGTTCGCGACGCTGGAGGCGGCGTTCGGGCTCTGCGTCGGGTGCAAGGCGTTCTTCCTCGGCATGCGGCTCGGCCTCGTGCCGGCGGCGGTGTGCGAGGACTGCGCGCGCACGCTCGCGCAAGAGCCCGCGTAGGCTCCAGCGATGGCGCTGCCGCTCGAAGCGGTACCGAACGTGTCGGAGGGGCGCGATCTCGCGATCGTCGACGCGGTCGGTGCGGCGTTCGCGTCGCGGGCGACGCTGCTCGACGTGCACACCGACCGGGACCACAACCGCTCGGTGTTCACGCTCGTCGGCGACGAGGCGGAGATCGTCGAGTCGCTGCTCGCGGGCGTGGCCGTCGCGCGGGAGCGGGTCGACCTCGGCGCGCACGACGGCGCGCACCCGCGGATCGGCGCGGCGGATGTCGTGCCGGTCGTCCCGATCCGGCCGGACGACATGGGGCGCGCGCGGGAGACGGCGCTCGAGGTCGCGCGGCGGATCGGCGACGAGCTCGGCCTGCCGGTGTTCCTCTACGGCGAGCTCGCACCGGAGCGGCGGCCCGCGTTCTTCCGGCGGGGCGGGCCGGTCGAGCTGCAGAGGCGGATCGACGACGGCGAGCTCGAGCCCGACTTCGGCCCGAAGCGGCTCGACGCGTCGGCGGGCGGCGTGATCGTCGGCGCGCGCCGGCCGCTGATCGCGTTCAACGTGAATCTCGTCGGGACGAACGTCGAGGCCGCCCGCGAGATCGCCGCGGTCGTGCGCGAGCGCGACGGCGGCTTCCCGGGTGTGCGGGCGCTCGGCCTCCTGCTCCCGCGCGCCGGCTGCGCCCAGGTGAGCATGAACATCGAGGACTGGGAGGCGTCGCCGCCCCACGACGTCGTCGCCGCGATCGAGCGGGAGGCGGCGACCCGAGGCATCGAGGTCGCCGGCTCGGAGCTCGTCGGCCTCATGCCCGCGGGAGCAGTCGCGAGCGCCGCCGGCAGCGCACTCCGGATCGAGGGCTTCGACGAGTCACGCGTCCTCGAGCTGCGCCTCCCGGACCGCTGACCCGGCCCGCGCGCGCCGCTGACGAACCTGCGACGAACCCGCGACCCCGCCGTCACGGTTCGCCGCGTAGCGTTCCAAGAGGGGCCTTCGTGCCCCCTTGGGGGGTGAGCGAGTAAGGCGGGCGGCGAACCGGGGCGGAGCTAGACTCGCGCCGTGGCCCAGCGCACGGCGATCGGCCTCACCGGCGACGACCTCACCGTCGCCGACGTCTGGGCCGTCGCGGTCGAGCGCGACGGCGCGGAGCTCTCCGGCGTGGCCCGCGAGAAGATGCGCGCCGCTCGTGAGCTGGTCGAGCGCGCCGCACACGGGACGAGCGAGCACACGTACGGCGTGAACACCGGCTTCGGGCGGTTCGTCTCACGCTCGATCCCCCCGGAGCAGACCGAGGAGCTGCAGCTCCGCCTCCTCCGGTCGCACGCCTGCGGCGTCGGCGACCCGTACGACGACGAGATCGTCCGGGCCGCCATGCTCCTCCGGGCGAACACGCTCGCGAAGGGAACGTCCGGCGCGCGCGTCGAGACGGTCGAGCTGCTCCTCGAGTGCCTGAACCGCGGTGTCCTGCCCGCCGTCCCGAGCCGCGGGTCGGTCGGCGCGTCGGGCGATCTTGCGCCGCTCGCGCACCTTGCGCTCCCGCTCGTCGGCGAAGGTGAGGCGACCGTCGACGGCGAGCGTCTGCCGGGGCTCGATGCGCTCGCCCGTGTCGGGCTCGAGCCCCTGCGGCTCGCGGCGAAGGAGGGACTGTCGCTCATCAACGGGACGCAGTTCATGGCCGCGACCGCGTCGCTCGGGCTCGTTCGCGCGCGCCGCCTCTCGCGCGCCGCCGATCTCGCGTGCGCGCAGTCGCTCGAGGCACTGCAGGGATCGCGCACGTCGTTTCTCCCGCAGATCCACGAGTTGCGCCCACTGCGCGGTCAAGGCGACTCCGCGGCGAACGTCGTCCGGCTCCTCGACGGTTCGGCGATCATCGAGGCGCATCGCTGGTGCGACAAGGTGCAGGACGCGTACTCGCTTCGGTGCGCGCCGCAGGTGCACGGCGCGTCGCGCGACCTCCTCGACTACGTCGAGTACACCGTCTCGGTCGAGCTGAACGCCGCGACCGACAACCCGCTCGTGCTCGTCGCCGACGACGCGCTCGTCTCGAACGGGAACTTCCACGGCCAGCCGCTCGCGTTCGCTCTCGACGCGCTCGCGATGGCGGTGGCGGAGCTTGCGAGCATCTCGGAGCGGCGGGTCGAGCGGCTCGTGAACCCGAATCTCTCGGACGGGCTGCCCGCGTTCCTCACGACCGACGGCGGCCTGAACAGCGGCTTCATGATCCCGCAGTACGTCGCCGCGTCGCTCGTCTCCGAGAACAAGGCGCTCTGCCATCCTGCGTCGGTCGATTCGATCCCGACGAGCGCGGGACAGGAGGATCACGTGTCGATGGGGAACGCGGCGGGGCTGAAGGCATGGCAGGTGCTCGAGAACTGTGAGAGCGCGCTCGCGATCGAGCTCCTTGCCGGCGCGCAGGCCGTGGAGTTCCACGCGCCGCTGGAGCCCGGAGTCGGCGTGCGTGCGACGCGGGCGGCGGTGCGCGAGCTGTCGCCGCGCCTGCGAGACGACCGTTCGCTCGCACCGGACATCGAAGCCACGGCGGCCGCGATCCGCGACGGATCGCTCCTCGCCGCCGTCGAAGCGGAAGTGGGGGAGTTGCGATGAGTGTGACCGACACGCTTGCGGCACGCGTCGACGCGCTGTGCGGCGACCTCTCCTCGATCCGTGCACCGCGCGGGACCGAGCTGAACGCGCGCCAGTGGTCGACGGAGGCGCCGCTGCGGATGTTGCTGAACAACCTCGACCCGGAGGTCGCGGAGAAGCCCGAGGAGCTCGTCGTGTACGGCGGCTCGGGGCGCGCTGCGCGGAGCCACGAGGCGCTGCGCGCGATCGTCGGCACGCTTCTCGAGCTGGGGCCGGACGAGACGCTGCTCGTGCAGAGCGGTAAGCCCGTCGGCGTTTTCACGACGCACGAGAACGCGCCGCGAGTCCTCATCGCGAACTCCCTGCTCGTCCCGAAGTGGGCGACCTGGGACGAGTTCCGCCGCCTCGAGGCGGAGGGTCTGACGATGTTCGGCCAGATGACCGCGGGCTCGTGGATCTACATCGGCACGCAGGGGATCCTCCAGGGGACGTACCAGACGTTCGCCGCGGCAGGTGAGGCGCATTTCGGCTCGCCCGACCTGCGCGGGCGCACGATCCTCACCGCGGGTCTCGGCGGCATGGGCGGCGCGCAGCCCCTCGCGGGGACGATGGCGGGCGCGGCGATCCTCTGCGTCGAGGTCGACCCGCACCGGATCGAGCGGCGGCTCGAGACGCGCTATCTCGACGAGGCGACCGAGTCGCTGGACGACGCCCTCGCGCGCATCCGCGCGGCCGCGTCGGAACGGCGGGCACTCTCGGTCGGGTTGCTCGCGAACGCGGCGGACGTCGTGCCGGAGCTCGCGTCGCGTGGCGAGCATTTCGACTTCGTCACCGACCAGACGGCCGCGCACGATCCGCTCACCGGCTACGTGCCGCAGGGCATGTCGCTCGACGAGGCTGCTGCGTTGCGCGCGTCCGATCCGGACGAGTATCTCCGTCGCGCGCGTGTGTCGATTGTGTGCCATGTCGAGGGAATGCTCGAGTACGTCCGGCGCGGCGCGTATGTTTTCGATTATGGCAACAACCTTCGAGGTGAGGCCCGTGACGGTGGCGTAGCGGAGGCCTTCTCATACCCGGGCTTCGTCCCGGCCTATATCCGGCCGCTGTTCTGTCGCGGTATCGGGCCGTTTCGCTGGGCGGTGCTGTCCGGGGACCCGGCCGACATCTCGACGATCGACGCGACGCTCCGGGCGCTGTTCCCGGACGATCCGCTCCTGCAGCGGTGGCTCGAGTTGGCGCCCGAGCGGGTGGCATTCCAGGGGCTCCCCGCGCGGATCTGCTGGCTCGGCTACGGCGACCGCGCGAAAGCCGGGCTCGCGATGAACGAGCTCGTCCGCTCCGGCGCGGTAAAGGCGCCCGTGGTAATCGGCCGCGATCACCTCGACTCGGGGTCGGTGGCGTCGCCGTATCGCGAGACGGAGGCGATGCGCGACGGGTCCGACGCGATCGCGGACTGGCCGATCCTGAACGCGCTCGTCAACGTCGCCGCAGGCGCGACGTGGGTGAGTGTCCACCACGGCGGAGGCGTCGGGATCGGCAACTCGATCCACGCGGGAATGGTCGTCGTCGCCGACGGCACCGACGCGGCGGCGGAGCGGCTCGAGCGTGTCCTCACCAGCGATCCGGGCACGGGCGTCATGCGCCACTTCGACGCCGGCTACCCGGAGGCGATCGACGCCGCCGAGCGCGGCGGGCTGCGATTCCCGTCGGCGCCGTTCGACGCGTGAGTGCTCCCGCCCGGCTGCTCGTCCGCGATCTCGCACAGGTCGCGACGTCCGCCGGGCGCGACGCGCCGCTCCGTGGAGCCGCGCTCGGTCAGGTCGACGTCGTCGAGGACGCATATGTCCTCTGCGCCGGCGACACGATCGAGGCCGTCGGCCGCATGCGCGACCTGCCGGCACTCGACGGCGACGTCCGCGAGCTCGACGGCCGCGGCCTCTGCGCGATCCCGGGGCTCGTCGACTGCCATACGCACCCGGCGTTCGGCGGCGACCGTGTCGAGGAGTTCTCGCTCCGCGCAGCGGGCGCGAGCTACGAGGAGCTCCATGCTCGCGGCGGCGGCATCGTCGCAACGGTGCGCGCGACGCGCGCGGCGGGCGAGGCCGGCCTGACCGCGATCGTCGAGCGCCACCGCGTGTGGATGCTCCGCCACGGCACGACGACGTTCGAGGGCAAGTCGGGCTACGGGCTCGACCGCGACACCGAGCTCGCGTCGCTGCGCGCCGTTCGCGCGGCGGGCGGCATCCCGACGTGGCTCGGCGCGCACGCGGTCCCGCCGGAGTTCGACGGCGACGGCGACGCGTACCTCGACTTCGCACTCGCCGACGTGCTCCCCGACGCGGCCGCGGTTGCCGAGGCGGCGGACGTGTTCCTCGAGCGCGGTGCGTTCGACGCCGGACAGGCCCGCCGGTATCTCGAGGCGTGCCGCGACGCCGGGCTCGTGCTCCGGCTCCACGGCGACCAGTTCACCGAGCAGGGAGCGATGGCGCTCGCCATCGAGCTCGGTGCGCGTTCCGTCGATCACCTCGAGGCGACCGGCGCGGACGGCGTCCGTGCGCTCGCGGCGAGCGACGTCGTCGGCGTGCTGCTGCCCGCGAGCGCGCTCTTCCTCGGCCGCCCGATGCCGCCGGCGCGCGAGCTCGTCGACGCAGGCGCCGCCGTCGCGCTCGCAACCGACTTCAACCCGGGCAGCTCCTTCACGGAGAGCCTCCCGCTCGTGTGCTCGCTCGCGGCGACCCAGCTCGAGCTCTCGCCGGCCGAGGCCCTCGCCGCCTGCACGGTCAATGCAGCCCACGTCCTCGGCCACGCGAGCCGCCTCGGCCGCCTCGCACCCGGCCACCGCGCCGATATCGCGCTCCTCGACGCCCCCGACTGGCGCTATCTCGCGTACCACCTCGGCGCGGACCTCGTCGCGGAGGTCGTGCTCGCCGGCGAGCCGGTGGAGCTACGCTAGACCGATGCCGACCCGCAAGCAGAAGCGCCGCGCGGCGAAGGGCCAGCGCCACGAGCACGAGTTCGTCTGGGTCGACTCGGAAGGGCAGGAGGTCGACGCCCCGCCGGACGCGCCGGCGGCACCCGATGCGAAGAGCCGCAACGGCGGCGCCCCGCCCACGGCCCAGAAGGCGAAGCAACAGCCTGCGCAGAAGGGCCGCGCCGGCCGGACGGTCCAGCCGCCCTCCTGGCAGCGCGCCGCGCGCCGCGCCGCGATCCTCGGCGTCGTGGTGTTCGTGATGTTCTCGATCCTCGAACGGGGTCACAACCCGACGTGGTACTCGGCGCTCGGCCCGGCCCTGATCTACACCGCCCTCTTCATCCCCTTCACGTACGTGATCGACCGGTACGCGTACAACCGCTACCTCGCGAAGACGGGCCAGGCGCCGGCGGCATCGGCCGCCAAGAAGCAGCCGCCGAAGAAGAGCTAGCGCTCGACCCGGCCACTAGACTCGCCCTCGATGAGCCTCGTCGTCGACAGCTACGCGCTGGGTCCGATCCAGACGAACTGCTACGTCGTCCGCACCGCCCGCGGCGCGGCCGAGGCCGCCGTGATCGACCCGGGCGGCGACGCCGCCACGCTCCGTCTCGAGCTCGCCGGGATGAGCGCGCGCTGCGCCGGGATCCTCATCACCCACGGCCACTTCGACCACCTCGGCGGCGTCGCCGACCTCGCCGAGGGCACCGGCGCGCCCGTCTGGATGCCGGAGGGCGAGCGCGCGCTGCTCGAGCGCTACCCCGACTTCGCACCCGTCGGCGCGCCCGGCCGCCCGTACACGCCGGACCACCTCCTCGAAGGAGGCGAGACCGTCGAGGTCGCCGGCATCGCCTTCGAGTGCGTCGCGATCCCGGGCCACTCGCCCGCACACGTCGCCTACCACGCCGACGGATGCCTCTTCAGCGGCGACCTCCTCTTCGCCGGCTCCGTCGGCCGCACGGACCTCCCAGGCTCGGACTGGGACACGCTCCTCGACAGCGTCCGCACGCTCGCGGACCGCTTCCCGGCCGACACCGTCGTCTACCCCGGCCACGGCGGCCCGACGACGCTCGGCGCCGAGCTCGAGCGCAACCCGTTCCTCGCGGAGCTGCGCGCGTGACGCGCATCGAGGCGCCCCGCGGCACGCACGACGTCCTTCCGTCCGACCAGCCGCTCTGGCAGAGGGTGACGGGGGAGATGGAGCGCCTCTGCGCGCTCTACGGCTACCGCCGCATCCAGACGCCGGCCTTCGAGGACACGGAGCTCTTCGCGCGCACGTCCGGCGCCGGCTCCGACATCGTCCAGAAGGAGATGTACACGTTCGAGGACCGGGGCGGCCGCTCGCTGACACTCCGGCCCGAAGGCACGGCGCCGATCTGCCGCGCGTACATCGAGCACGGGATGAAGCAGGAGCCGCAGCCCGTGAAGCTCTACACGCTCGCGACGATGTACCGGTACTCCGCGCCGCAGCGCGGCCGCTTCCGCGAGCACCACCAGCTCTCGCTCGAGTGCATCGGCTCGGCCGACCCGGCCGTCGACGCCGAGGTGATCCAGTTCTACGACGCGCTGCTCCGCCGCCTCGGCGTGACGAACTACGAGCTCCGGCTCAACTCGATCGGCGACCGCAACTGCCGGCCGCAGTACGTCGAGCGGCTGAACGAATGGCTCGACGCGCACGCCGACATCCTCGACGAGGACGCGCGGCAGAAGCGCGCCACGAGCCCGCTCCGCGTCTTCGACGTGAAGAACGAGAAGGTGCGGGAGGCGCTGCGCGACGCGCCGACGATCGGCGACTCGCTCTGCGACGAATGCGCCGCGCACTACGAACAGGTGCGCGCGCACCTCGACGGGTACGGCGTCGCGTACACGCTCGACCCGACGCTCGTGCGCGGGCTCGACTACTACACGCGCACGACGTTCGAGTTCCTGGGCCCGGACGAGAGCGCGCAGGCGTCGACGATCTGCGGCGGCGGCCGCTACGACTACCTCGTCGAGGAGATCGGCGGCCCGCCGACGCCGGGCATCGGCTTCGGCGCCGGGATCGAGCGGCTCGTCCTCTCGCTCGAGCTCGAGGGAATCACCGCCGACGCGCCGAGGCTCGACGTGTTCCTTGCGACGGACGGCGAGCCGGTGCTGCCGCTCGTCGCCGACCTCCGCGCCGCCGGCTTCGCCGCCGACAGCGACTACGCCGGCCGCTCGCTGAAGGGCCAGCTCACGTACGGGGCGAAGCACGCGAACGCCGTCGTCGTCCTCGCGGCCGGCGGGATGACGCTCCGCCGGCCCGGCGAGCTCGACGTCGCCGTCACCGTCGACGAGCTGAAGGACGTGCTCCGCGGATGAGCTGGCGCGACGCGAACGCGGGCGGGCTCTCGACCGGCGACGTCGGCCGCACGGTGACGCTCGCCGGCTGGGTCGACCGCCGCCGCGACCACGGCGGCCTCGTCTTCATCGACCTGCGCGACGGGAGCGGCGTCGTCCAGCTCGTCGTGAATCCGGAGAACGCGCCCGGCGCGGCCGACGCGGCGCACGCGCTCCGCAACGAGTTCGTCGTCCAGGCGACCGGCGCCGTCGTCGCGCGCGCACCGGACCTCGTGAACCCGAATCTCCCGACCGGCGAGATCGAGGTGCAGGTCGCCGAGCTGCAGGTCGTCTCGACGTCGACGCCGCTCCCGTTCCAGCTCGACGACGAGAACGTCGACGACAACGTCCGCATGCGCTACCGCTGGCTCGACCTCCGCCGGCCGCAGCTGCAACGCAACATCCGGCTCCGCGGGCAGATGGTCGGGACGATCCGCCGCGTCATGGAGAGCGCGGGCTTCGTCGACATCCAGACGCCGATCCTCTGGAAGCCGACGCCGGAGGGCGCGCGCGACTTCCTCGTGCCGGCGCGCCTGCAGCGCGGCAACTTCTACGCGCTTCCGCAGTCGCCGCAGATCGCGAAGCAGCTGCTCGTGATCGCGAACTTCGAGCGCTACTACCAGATCGCGATCTGCTTCCGCGACGAGGATCTCCGCGCCGACCGCGTCCAGGAGATCACGCAGCTCGACGTCGAGCTCGCGTTCCCCGACCAGGAGCTCCTGTTCGCGCTGATGGAGACGATGATCGCGTCGGTGTGGCGCGAGTGCCTCGGCGTCGAGCTCGAGACGCCGTTCCGGCGGATGACGTTCGCCGAGGCCGACCGCCGCTTCGGCTCCGACAAGCCGGACCTCCGCTTCGGCCTCGAGATCGAGGACGCGACCGACGCGACGCGCGGCTCCGGCTTCGGCGTCTTCGCGGGCGCGGACGCCGTCCGCTTCCTCCGTGCGCCGAAGGTCTTCTCCCGCGCCGAGCTCGCCGCGCTCGAGGAGATCGCGAAGCAGTGGGGCGCGAAGGGACTCGCGTATCTCATCGCCGACGAGTCGGGCGAGATCCGCTCGCCGATCGCGAAGTTCCTCTCCGAGGCCGAGCTCGCCGCGCTCGCCCCGCAGCCGGGCACGACGCTCCTCTTCGCCGCCGACGAGTGGAAGATGACGTCGCGCGTCCTCGGCGCGCTCCGCACGCACCTCGGCGAGGAGCTCGGCCTCGTCGACCGCGACGCCTGGTCGTGGCTCTGGATCACCGACTTCCCGATGTTCGAGTGGGACGAGGACGCGCAGCGCTGGGGCGCCGTCCACCATCCGTTCACCCGGCCCGCGCCCGACTGGGTCGACCGTTTCGACACCGACCCGGGCCACGCGATCGCCCACGCGTACGACCTGATCGGGAACGGGAACGAGCTCGGCGGCGGCTCCTTCCGGATCCACGAGCCGGACGTCCAGGCGCGGGTCTTCGACCTGCTGAACCTGAGCCCGGAGGAGCAGCGCTCGAAGTTCGGCTTCCTCCTCGACGCGCTCGCGATGGGCGCGCCGCCGCACGGCGGGATCGCGTTCGGGATCGATCGGATGGTGATGGTGCTCGCCGGCGAGCCGAACCTCCGCGACGTGATCGCGTTCCCGAAGAACCAGGCCGGGATCGACCCGATGACCGGCGCGCCGAGCGAGGCGCCGGACGAGCAGCTCCGGGAGCTCGGGATCCGCCTCGCCGAACCTCCCGGTAAAGCGTAGGTGTCCGTCCGCCGATGAAGAATGCATACTTCGTGGCGCGCAAGCCGCGCACCACGCGTCCAACAGGAGGGTCAGCCGCAGATGGCCAGTGAAGGTCCGGGTCGGGCGGGAGCGCCGTCGCTCACGTCGCTGCCGCGGTACGAGGACATCCCCAAGGCCGGGGACGGGCTCGACGCGGACAAGGTGCGTGAGGCGTTCGACTCGTTCCGCCGCCACGCGGCCCAGCTCCAGGCGCAGCTCCGGGTGCTCCAGGTCGCCGGCGCGCGGCCGGGTGCCGGTGCCGCGGTCGAGGCGACGGGGCACGCGGTCCGCATGGACGCGCTGCACCTCGTCCGCGCGGCCGCCGAGTTCGCCGACACGATCGAGCGCGACGCGCAGAACGCGTCCGCGACCCAGCTCGCGCGCACCGAGGAAGAGGTCAGCCGCCGGCAGCGTGAGCTCCAGGATCGCGAGGCCGAGATCGAGCGCTACCGCCAGGAGAGCGAGCGCCAGCGCAACGACATGCTGAACGCGGCGCGGAACGAGTCGCGTGAGCTCCTCGCGAAGGCGCACGCCGACGCGACGCGCGAGCTCCAGGAGGCCGAGGCGAAGGGCAACCGGCTCCTCGAGCAGTCCCGCCACCAGGCGACCGAGCTCACGAACGCGGCCCGCGCCGAGGTCGAGCAGACGCTCGAGTGGGCGCGCGCCCAGGCATCGGCGATCCTCGCCCGCGCCCAGCACGGCGCCGAGCAGCTGCTCGCCGCCGCCGGCCTCGGGCAGGACGCGATCGCGCAGGTCGCAGAGGCGATCGTCGAGGCAGCGGGACAGGCGTCCGAGGGGAGCCGCCCGGCTCCGCCCGCCGCCGCGCTCGCGGGCCGTCCGCCCGCACCCGCGCCGCCGCCCGTGCAGCAGGTCGCTGCCCCGCCGGAGCCTCCGGCCGCGGCACCCGAGCCGCCGGCCGCGCCGCCCGCGCCGGCACCGGCGCCGGAGCCGCCCGCGTCGTCCGGCCCGCCGCTCTCGAGCCCGCCGCCGCCGGTCTCGCCGCCTCCCGTCTCGGGGCCGCCCGTGAGCGAGCCGCCGGCGGAGGGCGACCCGCCCGACGCGGCGAGTTAGGCTCGCCGCATGCGGCGCGTCTTCGGCCCCAGAACCATCGTCGAGGCCGCGTTCCTGATCGCGGTCCCGGCGATCGCGCTCGTCCTCGGCGTCAACTGGCCGGGGATCATCGCCGCGAGCGGCGTCGCCTATCTGCTCGTCCTCGGCCTCGAGGCGACCGTCTGGCGCGACAGCGGCACCGAGCGCGCCGCGAAGCCGAAGAAGCGGAAGGAGCCCGCGCACGCGCCGCCGCCGGCCGTCGCCCCGGCCGAGCAGGCCGAGACCGTCCGCGTGATCCCACGCGAGCCGGTCGCCGCGGCACCGCCGCCTCCGCCTCCGCCTCCGCCGCCGGTCGAGCCCGTGCCCGTGCCGGTCCCCGTGGCCGTCGAGCCCGAGCCGGAGCCGGTCCCCGAGCCGGTCGTCCTCACCGTCGTCCCGGAGCCCGAGCCCGAGCCCGAACCGGAGCCCGAGGTCGTCCCCGAGCCGGAGCCCGAGCCGGTGCTCGCCGAGGTCGCCGTCGGCGCCGAGGTCGTCCCGATCGGCGCGAGCGCGGCGCCGCGCCGCTGGAACGTCTGGGACCTCGAGCGGCTGTCGCGCGAGAACGCCGGCGCCGACGTCGCCCGGGACGAGGAGCGGACCTACCTCCTGCTGTACCTGCGCGACTTCGCCGACCCGGGCGGCTCGCTGCCGATCGACTTCGACGCCCTCGTCCGCGACAGCTTCGGCGACCTCGTCGGCCGGTGAGCATCCGCGGCCGGGCGCTCGCGCTCGCGATCGTCGGGGTGCTCGCACTCGTCGCCGTCGTCGTCTATCTCGTCCGCCCGACGCATCACGCGCCGTCGTCGACGGGGACGTGGTACACGGCGCTCGCGACGCCGTACGCGCCGGCGACCGGCACGAAGACGAGTGCGTGCGGCGTCAGGATCGGCCCGGCGACCGAAGGCGTCTCGCACCCGCGGCTCCCGTGCGGCGTGCGGATCACGATCGCGTTCAAGGGCCGCGAGGTGACGACGCGCGTGATCGACCGCGGCCCGACGACGCCGGGCCACGACTTCGACCTGACCCGGGCGCTCGCGGCGGCGCTCCACGTCCAGGGCACGCAGCAGATCGACTGGCGATTCGCCCACTAGGGGCATTCCGCACGCCGCGTCGCCCTGTACAGTGCGCCCGCTCGACCCTGTGCGTCGTTCCGGGCCTCAATGTAGAACCAACGCCTACATGAAGGGAGCTCGGGTCCCGACCGAGGCAGCGCCGAGGAAAGGCCTGGCACCCACCTGGTTCGCCAGGTTCACATAGCCCGGTTCGATCGGCAGGGTGGAGTCTGAGGCGGGGCCGCGAGGCCTCGCCTCATCTTCGTTACCGTGACCGCATGATCGAGGCGTTCGGAGACTCGACGCGGTGCGGCGAGTGGGCCGCGGTCCGGCTCGCGGTCGACGGCGACCGGATCGTCGAGTCGGACGCGCCCGGGCTCGACCGCGACCTCGCCGGGCTGACGCTGCTCGAGGCGGCGGCGGTCGGCGGCGAGACGCTCGCGGTCGACGCGCTCGCTGCCGCGCTCGGGCCGGTGTTCCGTGCCGAGCCGCGCACGGGGCGGACCGCCGTCGCGATGAGCGGCGGCGTCGACAGCGCGGTCGCGCTTCTCCGCGCCGCGCCGAATGCGGTCGGCGTGACGCTGCGGCTCTGGCTCGACCCGGACGGTCCGGACGCCGAGCGCGCGTGCTGCTCGCCCGAGGCGGTGATCGCCGCGCGCGAGACGTGCCACCGGCTCGGGATCCCGCACGTGACACTCGACCTCCGCGAGGAGTTCCGCCGTGCCGTCGTCGCGCCGTTCGTCCGCGGCTACGCGCGCGGCGAGACGCCGAACCCGTGCATCCGCTGCAACGGCGGCTTCCGCTTCGCGGAGCTGCTCGCGTTCGCGGCGCGCGCCGGGTGCGACCGGCTCGCGACCGGCCACTACGCGCGCGTCGCCGAGCACCGCGGCCGCCGGCTGCTGCACCGCGGCGCCGACGCGGCGAAGGACCAGTCGTACATGCTCGCGCGCCTCGATCCCGCGAGGCTCGACCGTGTCTGGTTCCCGCTCGGCGACCAGGACAAGGACGCGACGCGCGCCGAGGCGGAGCGCGCAGGCCTTGCCGCGGCGCGCCGTGCCGAGAGCCAGGAGGCGTGCTTCCTCGCCGGCGACGACTACCGCGCGTTCCTCGGCCGCCACGGCGTCGCCGGCGCGGACGGCCCGATCGTCGACGAGACGGGACGCGAGCTCGGCCGCCACGGCGGCGTCTGGAACTTCACGCCCGGCCAGCGGAAGGGGATCGGCGTCTCGGCCGCGACGCCGCTCTACGTCCTCGGCTCCGACACGGCGACGAACGCCGTCGTCGTCGGCCCGCGCGAGGCGCTCGGCCGCACGCGGGTCGCCGCGACGGGCCGCCTCTACGCCCGGATCGAGCGGGCCGAGGCGAAGCTCCGCTACCGCTCGCCGGCGGTCGCCGCGGGCGTCGAGGCCGTCCCGGGCGGCTTCGCCCTCACGCTCGACGAGCCCGCGTACGGCGTCGCGCGCGGCCAGGCCGCGGTGCTGTACGAGGGCGACGCGGTCGTGGGGTGCGGCGTGGTCTCCGACGCGAGCAACTAAGATCCGCCTCTGATGCTCGCTTCGTCGTTCAACTGGACGAACGCCTGGGAGGCCGCGCTCGCGGTCTTCCTCCTCGCGACCGGCCTCGCGCTCGCGTACCTCTTCGTCCGGCTCTCGCGGACGGCCGACAGCGTCACGAGCCTGATCAAGGGGACGGAGACCGAGGTGCTGCCGGTGATCAACAAGGTCGGCGGGTCGGTCGACCGGATCAACGTGCAGCTCGACAAGGTCGACAAGGTCACGGACAGCGCCGTCGACGCGGCGGACGCCGCCGACACCGCCGTGCGCGCCGTGAGCCTCGCGATCACGAAGCCGGTGCAGAAGATCACGGGCCTCGCCGCCGGCGTCAGCTACGGCGCGTCCGACTTCCGCGCGAAGAAGAGCTGGAAGCATGCGGTGAACGCGGGCAAGGAGGCCGCCGCGCGCCGCGAGCAGGAGCTCGACGAGGAGCTCCACGAGGCCGGCAAGGGCACGAACTAGCCCGACGCCGCGGCGAAGCCGAGGTTCAGCAGGCGCGTCGCGTCGGCGTACATGTTCCCGGAGTCGAGCACGACCGCGATCAGCGACGTCTTCCCGCGCGTCGCGGACGCGACGAGGCACCACCCCGACTTGTGCGTGTACCCGGTCTTCACGCCGGTCGCGCCGCGATAGCGCGTCAGCATCAGGTTGTTGTTGATGTAGATCTTCGAGTACGTCGGCGCGGCCCACGTCACGTGCATCACCTTCGTGTGGACGATGCGCGCGAAGCGCGGGTTGCGGAGCGCGACGCGCGTCAGGCCCGCGAGGTCCCACGCGCTCGAGACGTTCCCCTCGTCGACGACGCCGCTCGGTGTCGTGAAGTGCGTGTCGCGGAGCCCGTACCGGCGCGCCGCGGCGTTCATCTCGTGGACGAACGCGGGCTTGCTCCCGCCGGCGGCGATCGCGAGCGCGAGCGCGTCGTCGTTCCCCGAGTAGAGGAGCATCGAGTAGAAGAGCTTCCAGGCCTGGACGCGCTCACCGGCGCGGAGGCCCTCGCGCACGAGCGGGACGCGCGGCACCGACGGGTCGACGGTCACGACGTCGTTCGGCCGGAGCTTTGCGAGCGCGAGGAGCGCGGTCATGATCTTCGTCGTCGACGCGATGTGACGGCGCTCATGGGGACGGAGCGCCCAGAGGACGCGGCCGGTCGTCGCGTCGACGAGGATCGCGGACTGCGCCTCGAGCGGCTGCGCCAGATGAAGGCTCGGGACGCCGGTGACGAGGTGCTCGGGCGCGAACGCGGGCAGCGCCCGCAGCGTCGCCGCAGGCTTCGTGACGTGGCGCACGACGGCCGGTGCGGCGGGCGGCGCCGCCTCGGCGGGCGCGGGCGCGCGCTGAGCGCCGAGCCACGCGCCGGCGGCGACCGCGACGAGGGCGACCACGCCCACGGGCGCGAGCCGCCGGTAGCGGTAGCGATAGCGGCGGCGGCGCGGCATCCCCGACGAGGATACGGCGCGCGCCCGCCGACACCTTCCCGGCGGAGGGCGTCCCTACAATTCGCCGGGCGATGCGCAGCTCTGCCGAGATTCGCGAGGGGTTCCTCTCGTTCTTCGAGGAGAACGGCCACCTGCGGCGCCCCTCGGCGTCGCTCGTCCCGCGCGCCGACGACCACTCGACGCTCCTCACGACGGCCGGCATGCAGCCGCAGATGCCGTTCTTCCTCGGCCGGGAGGCGCCGCCCGGGCCGCGGACGACGACGGCGCAGAAGTGCTTCCGGACGCCGGACATCGACGAGGTCGGCCTCGACACGTACCACCTGACGTTCTTCGAGATGCTCGGGAACTTCTCGTTCGGCGACTACTTCAAGGAGGGCGCGGTCGCGTTCGCGACGGAGTTCATGCGCGACCACCTGAAGCTCGACTGGGACAGGCTCTGGGTCTCGGTCCACGCGGGCGACCCGGAGTTCAAGCTCGGCCCGGACGAGGTCGCGATCGAGCTGTGGCGCGCGATCGGGATGCCGGCGGAGCGGATCGTCCCGCTGCCGTCGTCCGAGAACTTCTGGTCGGTCGGCGGCCCGGGGCCGTGCGGGCCCGACTCCGAGATCTACTACGACTTCGGTCCCGAGGCCGGCTGCGGCGAGCCGGACTGCCGGCCGGGCTGCACGCGCTGCGAGCGGTTCCTCGAGTTCTGGAACCTCGTCTTCATGGAGTACGAGCAACACGCCGACGGGACGCTGACGCCGCTGCCGAAGCAGAACATCGACACGGGCCTCGGGCTCGAGCGGACGGCGCGGATCATCCAGGGCGTGCCGTCGGTCTACGACACCGACGCGTACCAGACGATCATGTCGTGGATCGCGTCGGAGTCCGGCGTCGCGTACGGCGACTCCGTCGACGCGACGAAGGCGCACCGCGTGCTCGCCGACCACGGGCGCGGGATGACGTTCCTCACCGCGGAGGGCGTCGCGCCGTCGAACGAGGGCCGCGGCTACGTCCTCCGGCGCGTCATCCGGCGCGCCGCGCAGCACGGGCTCCGCATCGGGATGGAGGCGCCGTTCCTCGCCGGGCTCGCCGACGCGGTGATCGAGGAGATGGGCTCGGCGTACCCCGAGCTCGTCGAGCACCGCGCGGAGATCCACCGCGTGCTCGGCGCCGAGGAGGAGCGGTTCGCCGAGACGCTCGAGCGCGGCCAGAAGCTCTTCGAGGAGGCGGCGGCACGCGGCGAGATCACCGGCGACGACGCGTTCACGCTCCAGGCGACGTACGGCTTCCCGATCGAGCTGACGCAGGAGATGGCGCGCGAGCGCGGCCTCGCGGTGAACGACGAGGAGTTCACGCGCCTCATGGAGGAGCATCGCGAGATCTCGCGCGCAGGCGTCGCCGGCGGGAGCGCGCAGCGCGCGGCCGAGTTCGCGAGCGCGGCCGGGTTCCGCAGCGAGTTCGTCGGCTACGAGAAGACGGACGTCCTGACGCAGATCGGCGCGCTCGAGGAGCTCGGCGACGGGCTGTTCCTCGCGAAGCTGCGCGAGTCGCCGTTCTATCCCGCGGGCGGCGGCCAGGTCACGGACGCGGGCGTGCTCGAGCGCGACGACGGCGCGCATGCGGAGCTGCGCGAGGCGTACCGCTACGACGGCGATCAGGTGCTGCTCTTCGAGATCGTCAGCGGTGCCTTCGCGGCCGGCGACCGCGTGCGCGCCGTCGTGCCGTGGTCGGTGCGGTTCCCGACGATGGCGAACCACACCGCGACGCACGTCCTCCACGAGTGCCTGCGCGAGGTGCTCGGCGACCACGTGAAGCAGGCGGGCTCGGCGGTCCGGCCGGACAAGCTCCGGTTCGACTTCACGCATCCGTCGGCGCTGACCCCGGAGGAGCGCGCCGAGGTCGAGAAGCGCGCGAACGAGAAGATCTTCGCGAACCTGCCGGTGCGGATCTTCGAGACGCCGATCGAGGAGGCGCGGAAGCTCGGCGCGATGATGCTCTTCGGCGAGAAGTACGGCGACATCGTCCGCGTCGTCGACATCGCCGGCTGGTCGACCGAGCTCTGCGGCGGCACGCACGTCCGCTCGACCGCGGAGATCGGGCCGTTCGCGATCCTCAACGAGAGCTCGGTCGGCGCGGGCGCGCGGCGCATCGAGGCGGTGACGGCCGGCGAGGCGTTCGCGTACCTCCACGAGCGCGCGCGCGAGGCGGACGCGCTCCGCGAGGAGCTCGAGCGTGTGCGGAAGGAGAAGGCGAAGCCGGCGGCCGCGGCGGCGACCGAGTTCGAGATCGTCGACACGGAGCACGGCGTGCTGTTCGTCGAGGCGAAGGCGCTGAAGGGCGGGCCGCTCCGCGACCTCTCCGACCGGCTCCGCCAGCAGGAGAAGGCGGACGGCGCGTTCGTCGCCTCGGTCGACGACGGCCGTGCGTACCTCGTCATCAACTTCTCCGACGCGCTCGTCGAGCGCGGGCTCGACGCGTCGGCGCTCGTGCGCGAGGTCGGCAGGCACATCGGCGGCGGAGGCGGCGGGCGCCCGACGCTCGCCGAGGCGGGCGGCAAGAACCCGGACGGCGTGCGCGACGCGCTCGAGGCGGGCAAGAAGGCGGTCGCGGCGGCGTTCGCGTGAAGGTGATGGCGCTCGACTTCGGGTCGGCGCGTACCGGCGTCGCCGTCTCCGACCCGACCGGGATCATCGCGCGGCCGCTCTGCGTCGTCGAGCGCGCGGGCTCGGAGGCCGGGCTCGCGGAGCTCGCGCGGCTCGTGCGCGACGAGGATCCGGAGCAGGTCGTCGTCGGGCTGCCGCTGACGCTGCGCGGCGAGCGCGGCGAGCAGGCGCGCGCGACGGAGCGCTTCGCGGATCTCCTCCGCGAGCACGTCGAGGTGCCGGTCGTGCTCTTCGACGAGCGGTTCACGACGGATCTCGCGCAGCAGACGCCGTCGGCGTCCGCCGAGGACGCGCGCGCGGCGGCGCATCTCCTCTCGAGCTATCTCGCGTGGTCGAGCGACGCCCCGGCGTGATGCCGCCGAAGCCGGGGCCGCCGCCGCCTCCGGCTCCGTCGAAACGGCGCATCCTCGCGCGGCGGCTGATCGCCGTCGGCGCGGTCGTGGCGCTGCTCGTCGTCGGCGCGGTCCTCGGCGTCGGCCTGCTGCACCGGTCGCAGCGGTCGGCCGCGCCGCCGACGACGGCCGCGTCGCCGAAGCCGTTCCGCGTCGTCTTCCCCGAGGGCTTCACGCGCGCCGAGATGGCGCAGCGCGTGCAGGTCGTCGCGGGGATCGCGCGTGCGGAGCGCGGCGTGCAGCCGCGGATCTCGCGGAGGACGTACCTCGCGGTGACCGGGCCGAAGCGGATCCCGGGGTTCGGCCTCGCGAGGCGGCCGCTCGAGGGCTTCCTGTTCCCCGCGACGTACGACTTCCTCGCGTCGACGACGTCGCGGCAGCTCGTGCGCGCGCAGCTGCAGGCGTTCCAGCGGAACTGGCGGAGCGTGAACCTGTCGTACGCGCGGTCGAAGAACCTGACGCCGTACGACGTGCTGATCATCGCGTCGCTCGTCGAGAAGGAAGCGCTCGCGCCGGACGAGCGCCCGAAGATCGCACGCGTCATCTACAACCGGCTGCACGCGCACATGAACCTCGGGATCGACGCGACGACGCGCTACGGGCTCCACGTCCCCGGGACGAAGTCGCTGACGCAGTCGGAGCTCGCGAGCTCGAACCCGTACAACACGCGGAACCCGCACATCATCGGCCTGCCGCCGACGCCGATCGCGAACCCGGGCCTCGCGTCGATCCAGGCCGCCGCGCACCCGGCGGCGGGCGACTGGCTCTACTTCGTCCGGAAGCCGGACCGGGTGCACCACTTCTTCACCGACAACTACAACGCGTTCCTCCGCTACGAGGCGGCGCACGGCTACGGGCACTGACGTGGCCGCGCTGACCGCGTCGACGAGGCTCGTCGCCCTGCTCGGCCACCCCGTCGGGCACTCGCTGTCGCCGCGGATGCAGAACGCGGCGTTCGCCGCGGCGGGGCTCGACTGGGCATACGTCGCGCTCGACGTCCCGCGCGAGGAGCTCGAGACCGTCGTCCGCGGCCTCGCGGCGGCCGGCTTCGCGGGGGCGAACGTCACGATCCCGCACAAGCAGGCGGCGGCACGCCTCTGCGACGAGGCGGACGGCGACGCGGTGAACACGCTCGTCTTCGCCGACGGCCGGATCGTCGGGTCGAACACCGACAGAGAGATCGTCGCGCCGATCGCGTCGACGCGCGTGTGCCTGATCGGCGCCGGCGGCGCCGCGGCGACGATCCTCCCGGGGCTCCACGGCGAGGTGCTGCAGTTCTCGCGCCGCGGGACGTGGCCGCCGGATGCGACGGGCTGCGACCTGATCGTGAACGCGACGCCGGTGCGCGACGAGCTCCTCGTCGAGCCGGTCGAGGGACAGACCGTCGTCGAGCTCGCGTACTCGCCCGACGGCGCCGACACCGCGCTCGTCGCCGCCGCGCGCGCCGCCGGCTGCGAGGTCGTCGACGGGCGCGAGGCGCTCGTCCGCCAGGGCGCGGCGAGCTTCGAGCGCTGGACCGGCGTCGCTGCGCCGGTCGCCGCGATGCGGGCCGCACTAGGGTTAGACGCGTGACCCTCGAGCTGGCCACCGCGGGCGAGTCGCACGGGCCCGCCCTCGTCGCGATCGTCTCCGGCCTCCCGGCGGGGCTCGTCCTCGACCGCGCCGCGATCGACGCCGACCTCCGCCGGCGCCAGCAGGGGTACGGCCGCTCGCCGCGCCAGCAGATCGAGACGGACGAGGTCGAGGTGCTCGCCGGCCTCCGCCGGGGCCGGACGCTCGGCACGCCGCTCGCGCTCGTCGTCCGCAACCGCGACCACAAGAACTGGACGCACGGGATGAGCCCGTGGCCGCCGGAGGGCGAGCCGACGGGGAAGGGGACGAAGGCCGTGACGCTGCCGCGGCCGGGCCACGCCGACCTCGCCGGCGTCCAGAAGTACGCGCTCGACGACGTCCGCGACGCGCTCGAGCGCGCGTCGGCGCGGCACACGGCGGTTCACGTCGCCGCGGGCGCGGTCGCGAAGGCGCTGCTCGCGGAGATCCGGATCTCGGTCGCGGGCACGGCGCTCCCGCAGGCCGGCGCCGACCCGGCCGCCGTCGACGCGGCGCGCGCGGACCGCGACACGCTCGGCGGCGTCGTCGAGGTGCACGCGACCGGCGTTCCGCCGGGGCTCGGCTCGTACGCGCGCAAGGAGGACCGCCTCGACGCGCGGCTCGCCGCGGCGCTGATGGGGATCCAGGCCGTGAAGGGCGTCGAGGTCGGCGACGGGTTCGCGCTCGCCGGGCTGCGCGGCTCCGAGGCGCACGACGAGATCGCGCGCGACGAGTCCGGGCTCCACCGGACGACGAACCGCGCCGGCGGGATCGAGGGCGGGATGTCGAACGGCGAGGAGCTCGTCGTGCGCGCGGCGATGAAGCCGCTCCCGACGTTGATGAAGCCGCTCGCGTCCGTCGACCTCGAGTCGGGCGAGGCGGCGCAGGCGCTCGTCGAGCGGAGCGACGTCTCCGCGGTCGAGGCGCTCGCCGTCGTCGCGGAAGCAGCCGTCGCGTGGGAGCTCGCGCGCGCGGCGCGCGAGAAGTTCGGCGGCGACGCGCTCGGCGACTTCGTCGCCGCGTGGCGCGCGTATCTCGAGCGGATCGAGTGGACTCCCCGCTGAGCAGGCACGTCGCGCTCGTCGGCTTCATGGGCGCGGGCAAGACGACGCTCGGCGAGGAGGCCGCGCGTATGGCCTCACGGCCGTTCCGCGACCTCGACCACGAGCTCGAGCTGGCGTTCGAGACGTCGATCGCGAGCTACTTCGCCGAGCACGGCGAGGACGCATTCCGGATCAAGGAAGCCGCCCGCACCGTGAGCGCGCTCCGCGAGTCGGAGCCGTCGGTCCTCGCACTCGGCGGAGGCGCGGTCACACAGCCCGCGGTGCGCGAGGCGCTGCGCGAGCACGCGGTCACCGTTCTTCTCGACGTCGACGCCGAGACGGCGTGGCAGCGCGTCCAGGGCTCCGACCGGCCGCTCGCGCAGGAGCGGGCGGCGTTCCTCGCGCTCTACGACCAGCGCGCGCCGCTGTACCGGGAGGTCGCCGACGCCGTCGCGAGCGACGCGGACGACATCGTGCTCGCGGCGGCAGGGATCCGCGTCGAGCGCGGCGCGATGCACCGGCTCGGCGAGCTCGTCCCCGGCGACGGCCCGGTCGCGCTCGTCTCCGACCCGCACGTCGCCGGGATCCACGGCGCCGACGCCCAGATGGCGCTCGGCGCGCGCCTCGCGCAGGCGCACGAGCTGCCGCAGGGCGAGGAGGCGAAGACGCTCGTCGCGCTCGATCGTCTCTGGCAGGACCTGCGGCTCGACCGGCGCGGGACGATCGTCGCCCTCGGCGGCGGCTGCACGACCGACGCCGCCGGGTTCGCGGCGGCGACGTATCTCCGCGGCGTCGCGTGGGCTCCCGTCCCGTCGAGCCTCGTCGCGCAGGTCGACGCGGCGATCGGCGGCAAGACGGCGGTCGACCTGCCGCAGGGGAAGAACCTCGTCGGCGCGTTCCACTGGCCGGCGGCGACGATCGTCGACCCCGATCTCCTCGCGACGCTGCCGGAGGCGCAGCGGCGCGAGGGGATGAGCGAGGTCGTGAAGACCGGCCTCCTCGCAGGCGAGCCGCTCTGGGAGCTCCCGGACGACGAGCTCGTCCGCCGCTGCGCCGCGTTCAAGGCCGCCGTCTGCCTCCGCGACCCGCTCGACGCCGACGAGCGCGCGATCCTCAACCTCGGCCACACGTTCGCGCACGCGCTCGAGACGGCGGCCGCGTTCCAGCACGTCTCGCACGGCGACGCGGTCGGCCTCGGCCTGCTCGCGGCGCTCCGGCTCTCGGGCCGCGACACGGCGCCCGTCGAGGAGATCCTCCGGCCGGAGCCGGTGCGCGTCGACCGCGACCGCGCCTGGGAGGCGATGCAGCGAGACAAGAAGACCGTCGGCGGCGAGCTCCGGCTCGTCCTTCTCGGCGACGACGGCCCACGGTGGAACGTCGCCGTCCCCGCGGCCGACGTCCGGCGCGAGCTGGACGCGCTCATCGCCGGATAGAGTCCGCGGCCCGTGCGCGTCCTCGTCCTCAACGGCGTCAACCTCAACATCCTCGGCCGGCGCGACCAGGAGCAGTACGGCAGCCTCACGATCACCGAGCTCGAGGGGAAGGTCTACGAGTGGGGGCGCGAGCTCGAGCTGACGGTGCAGTGCCGGCAGACGAACGACGAGGGCGAGTTCATCCACTGGTGCCACGACGCGTACCAGACCGTCGACGGCATGATCGTGAACCCCGGCGCGTGGACGCACTACGCGTGGTCGATCCGCGACGCGCTCGAGCCGCTGACGATCCCCGTCGTCGAGGTGCACCTCTCGAACGTCGACGAGCGCGAGGACTGGCGGCGCGTCTCGGTGATCGAGGACGTCGTCTCGACCCGGTTCGTCGGGCACGGGATCGACGGCTATCGCATGGCACTCGAATATCTGAAGGAGCACGCGTGAACACACGGATCGCCCGGTTGCGGGAGTCGCTCGAGGAGCCGCTTCTCGTCACGAACGGAAAGAACGTCGTCTATCTCGTCGGCTTCCAGAGCTCGAACGTCGCGCTGCTCGTCGACCAGGAGCGCGTGCAGCTGTTCACGGACTTCCGCTACATCCAGGCGGCGCAGGCCGTCGAGGGCGTCGAGGTCGTGCAGACGAAGCGCGCCGTGATCGGCGCGCTCGCCGAGCAGTTGTCGGGGCGGATCGGCTTCGAGGCGGCGACGCTCTCGTATGCGCAGGTCGAGACGCTGCGCGGCGGCGGGCTCGACCTCGTCCCGCGCACCGGTCTCGTCGAGGGGCTGCGCGCGGTGAAGGACGCGAACGAGCTCGAGACGATCCGGCGCGCGTGCGCGATCACGGACCGCGTGTACGAGCGGCTCGCCGAGGTCCCGTTCGTCGGGCGCACGGAGCGCGACGTCTCGTGGGATCTCACGCGGCTCTACCACGAGGAGGGCGGCGAGGACCTCGCGTTCGAGTCGATCGTCGGTGCCGGGCCGACCGGGTCGCGGCCGCACGCGCGCGCCGGCGACCGCGTCATCGGGACGGGCGAGTTCGTCGTCGTCGACTCGGGGTGCACGGTCGGCGGCTACCTGTCGGACTACACCCGGACGTTCGCGACGGGGCCCGTCGACGGCGAGATGCGCGAGGCCTACGACGTCGTGCTCGAGGCGCAGCGGGCGGGACTGGAGGCGATCCGCGCGGGCGCCGCGGCGATCGAGGTCGACGGCGCGGCGCGGGCGGTCGTCGAGGGGAGCCCGTTCGCCGGGACGTTCGGCCACGGCCTGGGCCACGGGCTCGGCCTCGACGTCCACGAGGAGCCGCGGCTGTCCCCGGAGACGAGCGACGTCCTCGTGCCGGGGAACGTCGTCACGGTCGAGCCGGGCGTCTACGTCGACGGCCGCTTCGGCGTCCGGATCGAGGACAACGTCGTCGTGACCGCGGACGGCCTCGAGAACTTCACCGGGCTCCGCAAGGACCTGATCGAGGTCGGCTAGGCCGTTGCGGCGGTTCGAGCCAGTGGCCCGGATCGAGGGGTGGTCGCTAGACTGGCCCGCCGATGGCTGAGACGGTCGACACGAACAGCTTCAAGAACGGCATGCACATCGAGCTCGACGGCAAGGTGTGGCGCATCGTCGAGTTCCAGCACGTGAAGCCGGGGAAGGGCGGCGCGTTCGTCCGCACGAAGCTGAAGAGCCTCGACGCGGGCGCCGTCGTCGACCGCACCTTCCGCGCCGGCGAGAAGTTCCCGCGCGTTCACACCGAGACGAAGAACGTCCAGTACCTGTACGACGACGGTAGCGAGGTCCACTTCATGGACAACGAGACGTACGAGCAGTTCTCGGTCCCGCACGCGGAGCTCGAGGACGAGCTGCCGTTCATGCAGCCGAACGCGATCGTCCAGGTGCTCGCCGTCGACGGCAAGCCGTCCTCGGTGCAGCTGCCGGCGTCGGTCGAGCTCGCGGTCGTCGACACCGAGCCCGGCGTGAAGGGCGACACGGTCTCGAACGTCACGAAGCCGGCGACGCTCGAGACGGGCGCGGTCGTCCAGGTGCCGCTGTTCGTGAACGTGGGCGACCGGCTCAAGGTCGACCCGCGCGAGAAGCGGTACATCAGCCGCGCGTGATCGCGGTTCGGCCCGCGCGGCCGAACGACGTCCCGGCGATCGCCGCCCTCGCACGGCGAAGCTGGCTCGACGAGTTCGGCGACTCCGTGCCTCCGGAGGCCGCAGCGGAGGAAGCGGCGTCCCGCTCGGAGGCGTACTTCGCCTCCGCGCTCGCCACGGACACGATCCTCGTCGCCGAGG
>DATJOZ010000139.1:0-13032 GCA_035506655.1 Gaiellaceae bacterium | reverse complement strand
CCGGGGACGACTATCTCGTCCCTAATCGACGGCCCGGGGCGGTTCGACGCCAGGAGCGCTCGGACAAAGTGATCTGGGAGACCGTCAAGCAGGTCGCCGAGCGCGCAGGTGTACGAGCGACAGTTCACGCCCTCCGTGCTGCATTCGCTGTGCAGTTCGATGAAGCGAATCCCGACCAGCTCATCGCGCTGAAAGAGCTGATGGGTCATGCGCGCATCGAGACCACGCTGGTCTATCTCCGCCGTAAGGATCGGGCGAAGGCCATGGAGTCCGTGCGTGGGCTCTCGTGGGGTGGCGCGGGTTCCTTCGTGTTTCCGCCGTCTGAGTTGGCGGCACGAAAAAAGCCCCCGCTTAGCAGGGGCTTCTCGGAAGAGGCGCATACGGGATTCGAACCCGTGCCGCCGCCGTGAGAGGGCGGTGTCCTAGGCCACTAGACGAATGCGCCCCGGAACGTCGGGCATTGTAGCTACCTGCGCGCGAGGCGGATTGCGAGCGCGATCGCGGCGACCGCGGCGAGGGCTCCGACCGCGGTCGGGGCGAGGCCGCGGACGGCCGGGGCGCCGGCGACCGCGATCACGAGCGCCGAGGCGACCAGCCCGGCGCCGCACAGCGACGCGACCGCGACGGCGCGCGCACGGACGACGCCGCGCTCGGCGACCACGTGGATCCGCTCCTCGAGCGACCACGACGCGAGCTCGCCGCACAGGAGGAGGCCCACCGCCACCAGGGGCGCGCGCTCGTCGACGCTCGCGCCATGGACGACGACGGCTCCCGCGTACGCGCCGCCGAGGAGCAGCAGCGCTGCGGCGAGCGAGCCCTGCCACCCGAGCACGAGCATGAACGCGAGCAGCAGGAATCCGAGGCCGCCGAGCACCGCGGTCACGACGGCGAGCCTCGGGTCGCGCGCGATCGCGTCCGCGAGCACCGCCGCGTACACGACGACCGACGCGCCGGCGAGCGCTAGGCGCGCGCGGGCCTTGCGTATCGCCTGAATGCCGCCACCTCCTCCAGCGGGACGTTGAGCGGGACGCCGTCCTGCCACTCGACGACCGGGACGCCGGCGCGCTGGTAGCGCGCGCGCAGCGACTCGCGCGAGAGGCGCCACAGCCGGTACGAGAGATCCGCCAGCTCGCCCTTGCCGGGATCGACGAACGGGACGGGGGAGACCTCGATCACGACGAGATCGAAGCCGCGGGCGCGGAGGTCGAGGAGCGCCGACGCCGACCGCGTGTCGAGCAGCGGCGTCAGCGCGATCACGAGCGCCTTCGGCGGCAGCGTCCGCGGCGGGAGAAAGTCGACGCCCTTCGCTGCGAACGTCAGGACGATGTCCATCTGTAGCAGCGAGTCGACGATCTTGTAGAGCTGGAGCGTCCCCGACGCCGGGAAGAGCCACGAAAGGAAGCCGCCGAAGCTCACGAGCCCGACGCGGTCCTTCCGCCCGAGGTAGCGGTGCGCGAGCGACGTCGCCGCGCGCACGGCGAGGTCGAGCGTCCCGCGGCCCGCGTGCTCGACCTCCGCGAACGTGTCGAGGAAGAGCACGACGTCCGTGTTCCGCTCGGGGTGCTCCTCGTTGACGTGCAGCTCGCCGCGGCGCGCGCTCACCCGCCAGTTGATGCGGCGGACGCGGTCGCCCGGCGTCCATGCGCGGATGTCCGCGAACTCGACGCCCTCGCCCTTCGCGCGCGAGACCTGGTTGCCGATGAAGACCTGCGTCTCGAGCGGCGGGAGCAGGGCATGGAGCGTCTCGACGCTCGGGTACACGCGCAGTGCGGCCGAGTGGCCGACGCGGCCCTCCCACGAGTGGAAGCCGAGCGCGTCGCGCGCGCGGACGAGCGCGGGGCCGACGCCGAGCGCGCCCCACCGGACGCAGCGGAGCGGGAGCTCGAGCGTCCGCGACTCTCCGGCCGCGAGCCGGATCCCGCGCGGGTTCGGCCGCGTCGCCTCGAGCTCGTCCGGCAGCGGCAGGAACATGTCGAGCCGGGCCGCGCCGGCCTCCGTCCGGAGCTCGATCGCCGCGACGACCTCGTCTCCCTCGAGCGCGCGTTCGCGGTCGAGCGCAAGGCTCGCCTCGAGCTGCGGCTCGCGCTTCAGCGCCGCGCCGACGACCGCGGCGAGCGCGAACGGCGCGGCGAGCGCCACGATCTCGACGCGGCCGACCGCGAGGCCGACGATGAGCCCGAGCGCGGCGAGCCCGACGTAGCCGGCGAGCCGCGGCGAGGATGCGAGCGTCACGACGCGGCGTCGCGGAGCGCGTCCTCCGCGGGCGGCGTCGGCACCGTCGCGAGCGCCTCCTCGACGATGTCCTCGCCGCGGATGCGCTGCACCCAGAGCTCCGGCTTCAGCGTCAGCCGGTGCGCGAGCGCCGGGACCGCGACCGCCTTCACGTCCTCCGGGACGACGAAGTCGCGGCCGGACAGCGCGGCCCGCGCACGCGAGAGCTTCAGCAGCGCGAGGCTCCCGCGCGGGCTCGCACCGACCGCGAGCCGCTTCGAGTCGCGCGTCGTCGCGACGAGGTCGACGATGTAGCCCTCGATCGAGTCTGCGACGTGCACCTGCTCGAGCGCGCGCTGCATCTCGACGAGCGTCGGCGCGTCGACGACCGGCGCGAGCTCGACGTCGTCGGCGCCGCGGTCGAGCCGGCGTCCGAGCATCTCGACCTCGTGCTCGCGGCTCGGGTAGCCGACGCCGAGTCGCATCAGGAAGCGGTCGAGCTGCGCCTCGGGGAGCGGGTACGTCCCTTCGTACTCGATCGGGTTCTGCGTCGCGAGCACGATGAACGGCGCGTCGAGCGGACGCGTCGAGCCCTCGGTCGTGACCTGGTGCTCCTGCATCGCCTCGAGGAGCGCCGCCTGCGTCTTCGGCGGGGCGCGGTTGATCTCGTCGGCGAGGAGGAGGTTCGTGAAGATCGGGCCCGGGAGGAACGAGAACGCGCCGCTGCGCTGGTCGAAGATCGACGAGCCGGTGACGTCGGACGGCATCAGGTCGGGCGTGAACTGGATGCGCGAGAACCGGAGCGACGTCGCGCTCGCGAACGACCGCGCGATGAGCGTCTTCGCGAGGCCGGGGTAGTCCTCGAGCAGCACGTGGCCCTCGGCGAGCAGCGCGAGGAGGATCAGCTCGAGCGCGTCGCGCTTGCCGACGACGGCCTTCTCGACCTCGTCGAGGATGCGCGCGCTGCGGTCGCGAAGCTCGCGGAGATCCATCAGAGCGCCTCCAGCGTGTCGACGACCGCGCGCACCTGCGCCAGCGGGACACCCGGCGCGTACGGATCCGCGGGCTCGACGCGGTCCGGCCGCACGACCTCCCACGCGTCGTCGCCGAGCAGGCGCCGCGCCGCGTCCGGCTGGCGCTCGAGGTCGACATTGTGGTGCGCGGCGAGCCGCGTCGCGGCCGCCTCGCGGAGCACGGGGAGGACGCGCGCGTGGAAGTGTCCCGCGTTCGAGCTGCCGAGCGTGATGTCGCGCTCGGTGACGACGAGCGCCGGCGGGCGCATCGGCGCCTGCGTCGTGCGCTGCAGCGCGCGGTCGAAGATCCAGAGCGCGTCCGGCGCGGCGTCCGTCCGGAGGACGCGCTCGAGCACGACGAGGACGATCGCCGCGAGCACGAGGACGTACGCCGCGAGGATCCGCTCCGTCGCGACCGGCCGGAGCCCGAGCGCGATCACGAGCGCGACCGTCGCAGAGGCGAAGCCGGTGACGAGGCTCCGGCGCGGGTTCACGCTGCCGCCGCCTCCGCCGGCTCGCGCAGCTCGTCGCGGACGGCCACGAGCGCGGCGATCGCCTCGTCCCGCATCTGCGGCTCCGGCTCGTGCTGGCTGAACTTCGCCCACTCGAAGAGCACCGTGAGCCGTTGCGCGGCCGGCGCGCTCGCGTCGATCGCCGTCAGGGCGCGTTCCATGTACTCGAGCGGCGCCTCCGACGGCCGCCGCGGAAGTCCGGCGAACGCGAGCGCCGCCTCCATCCGCGCATACGCCGCGATGATCGCGCGGCGGAGGTCGGGGTCGTTGCGCAGGTCGTCGAGCGACTCGTCGAGCGCGAACGCAACCGCCTCGTGCGAGCGGTAGTCGCGCGAGCCCGCGGGAGAACGGCGGTCGCGGAGCCGCCCCGCCGCGACGAGCGCGGCCGCGCCGAGCACGAGGGCGACGAAGACGACGATCTCGTCCCACCGCACCTTTGCGCCGCGGGCGTGCGTCGGGATCGTGCCGGGGCTCGCCGCGCCCGTGCCGGTCTTCTGCGGGTGCTGCGACTGCTGCGCGAGCTGCTGGAAGCGCTCGAGGAAGTGCGAGTGGCGGAGGAAGTACGCGATCACGAACGCGCTCGCGATGAACATCAACGTGCTGACGAAGTAGTTCGACGACCGCGGCTCGGACCTGCTGCCGCGGGCCTCCGCGAACGCCCAGATCACGACCGCGACCACGACGACGGCGAAGACGAGGATCGTCGTGTACGAGTAGTCGAAGAAGGCCGCGCTCGGCCCGGCGCCGCCGGCCGAGCCCGCGAGCGGCCGCCCGCGGCTCGCGGCTCCCGCGAGGACGACGAGAGCGGTGACCCCGAGTCCCAGCAGGAGCACGCGGCGAGGCGCCATCGCGCGGAGGCTACTCCAGGACGCGCCGGACGACCTCCGCGTCGAGGCCGTCCACGATCTCCTCCGCGGCGGCGAGCCGGTGCGGGTCGAGCGTCCCGCGGACGGCGATCACCCGCATTCCCGCTCCGAGAGCCGACTCGATCCCCGCCTCGGTGTCCTCGAACGCGAGGACGTCGCCCGGCTCCGCGCCGAGGAGCGATAACGACCTCAGATAGCCCTCGGGGTGCGGCTTGCCGTGCTCGACGTCGTCCGCGGCGACGATGCCCCGGAGGAGCGGCGCGAGCCCGGCCGCCTCGACGACCGGCTCGATCTCGGCCCGCATCGCGCCGGAGACGATCGCGACCGGGACCCGCGACGCCGCGAGCCGCACCGCCTCCCGCACCGGCTCGTGGACGGTCCGGCCGTCGGCGACGGCGGCCCGGTAGCGGCGGATCCGCTCCTCGATCACCGCCTCGACGTCCGGATGCCCGTCGCCGAGCCAGCGCCGGACGATCTCCGGGTCGGAGTGGCCCGCGAGCTCGTCGAAGTACTCCTGGGCCGACAACGGGCGGCCGTGCTCGGCGAAGAGCTCCCCGAAGATCGCGCAGAGGACGGCCTCGTCGTCGGAGAGCGTCCCGTTGAAATCGAAGGCGATGGCGCGGACGGGCACGCGGCCAGCCTACCCCGGTGGTGGAAACGTCCGGCCCAACGCCGTAGACTCGCGCGAATCTCTGGCGGCGGCTTCGGGAGGCCCACCAATGGAAGGCACAGCGGTTCAGTCGGCCGGAACGATCGACAGCGAGGACGCACGGCTCGAGAGCCTCGGCTACAAGCCGCAGCTCAACCGCGTGCTCGGGTTCTTCGCGAACTTCGCGGTCGCGTTCACGTACCTCTCGCCGATGGTCGGGATCTACTCGCTGTTCATCCTCGGCGTGGGGGTCGGCGGCCCGGCGTACCTCTGGCTGACGCTCATCCCGGTCGTCGGGATGCTCTTCGTCGCGCTCGTCTTCGGCGAGCTCGCGAGCCACTACCCGGTCGCCGGCGCGCTCTACCAGTACAGCAAGTTCAACGTCGGCGCCGGCTTCGGCTGGTTCGTCGGCTGGTTCTACGGGATCGCGCTGCTCGTCACGGTCGCGTCCGTCGACACCGGCGTCGTCCCCTACGTGACGTCGCTGTTCCACAACTGGTTCGGGACGAACTGGAACCCGGCGCACCACTCGACCATCCTGATCATCACGCTCGTCCTGCTCGCGATCCAGACGACGCTCAACATCACCGGCGCCCAGGTCATGGGAGACGTGGCGAAGTTCGGTGTCGGCGTCGAGATCCTCGGCACGTTCGGGATCGCGATCATCCTCGCGGCCCACGGGTTCCACCACAGCTTCGGCTTCCTGTTCTCGACCCAGGGCTCCCAGCACGCCTCGACCAACGCCTTCGGCGTCGGCTTCGGCGGCAGCTGGCTCGCCGCCGCGCTCGTCGCGGTGCTCGCGCCCGTCTACATCTTCTACGGGTTCGAGTCGGCCGGCGACATCGCGGAGGAGACGAAGGACGCGGGGCGCCAGATCCCGAAGGCGATGCGCTGGGCGCTGATCTGGGGCGGCATCGCGTCGCTCGTCCTCACGGCCGCGCTCCTGCTCGCCATGCCGAAGGTCGACCCGGTCAAGGCGACCGTCGGCGGCGGCGGCGTGCCGTTCATCCTCGGGCAGCTCTCGAGCGGGATGCAGGACTTCCTGCTCGTGCTCATCATCTTCGCGTTCTTCTCGTGCGGAACATCGGTGCAGGGCGCGGGCAGCCGGCTCGCGTTCTCGTACGGGCGTGACGGCGCGCTGCCGGCCGCGAGCTGGATCTCCCGGGTGAACAAGAGGTTCCGCACCCCGGTGAACGCGCTGCTCTCCGGGGCCGTGATCTCGCTGCTGTTCGTCTTCCTCGTCTACTACTCGCCGAGCAAGAACGTGCACATCTGGTTCATCACGTACCCGGCAAACATCAACGCCCTGTACTCGCTCATCTCCTTCGGCGTCAGCGGCATCTACCTGTCGTTCCTGCTGACCGTGATCGGGGTGATGATCGCCCGCGCCCGCGGCTGGGTGCCCGAGGGCAGCTTCCGGCTCGGGAAGTGGGGCTGGACCGTGTGCATCATCGCGGCCGTGTACCTCGGGCTGATGCTCGTCAACGTCGTCGTGCCGACCGGGCTGACGAGCGGCCGCGGCCTCTTCAACTACGACTGGATCACGCTGCTCGTGATGGTGATCATCGCGGCCGTCGGCGCGATCTACTTCTTCATCGCGCGACCCGACCGGAAGGTCGCGACCCATATGCACGACACGCTCGAGGCAACGGGAGCAGAGCGGGGATGAGCAAGGGGAAACCGAGACAAGGGAGGCAGATGTGAGTACCAGCGCCCCTGCGCCGGGGCCAACGATCTCCGAGGACGAACGAATCCTCCACCGCCTGGGCTACGCCCAGGAGCTGTTCCGGGGAATGGGCGGGTTCCAGAACTTCGCGATCTCGTTCACGATCATCTCGATCCTCGCGGGCTGTCTGACCTCGTACTACATCGCGTTCGAGAGTGGCGGCCCGATCGCGGTGACGTGGGGCTGGCTCCTCGTCGGGCTGATGGCGACACTCGTCGCCCTCGCGATGGCGGAGATCGCGTCGGCGTTCCCGACGGCGGGCGGCCTGTACTACTGGGCGTCGAAGCTCGGAAGCCCCGGCTGGGGCTGGGCCACGGGCTGGTTCAACCTCATCGGCCAGATCGCGGTGACCGCCTCCATCGGCTACGGCCTCTCGACGTTCGCGACAGTCCTGTTCGACGACCTCTTCTCGTTCGAGAAGCACACGAACGACTGGTTCGGCTTCAACTACAACGAGACGGTCTACGCGCTCTACGCCGTCCTGCTCCTGGCCGTGTGCCTCATCAACGTGTTCGACGTCCGGATCACGGCGCTGCTCAACACCGTCTCGGCGTACTGGCACATGGTCGGCGTCGCGGTGATCGTCATCGTGCTGATCGTCGTGCCCAGCCACCATCAGTCCGTGTCGTACGTGTTCACGGGCACGGTCAACGCGACGGGCTACGGCAACAACGTGACCGGCTTCCAGCATGCCGCCTTCTGGCTCGTCTTCGGGCTCGGCCTGCTGATGTCGCAGTACACGATGACGGGGTTCGACGCGTCCGCGCACATGGCGGAGGAGACGCACAAGGCGTCGCGGATGGCTGCGGTCGGCATGTACATGTCGGTGGTCGTCTCCGCGGTCTTCGGCTTCATCCTCCTCGTCGCCGTGACGTTCGCGATCCCGAGCACGAAGGGCGCCCTCGACAACATCGGGGCGGTCGTGCCGTGGATCTGGAGCACGTCGATGAACCAGAACTGGTCCGACGCGCTGCTGGCCATCTGCGTCATCGCGCAGTTCTTCTGCCTCACGGCGTCGACGACGTCGGCCTCGCGCATGATGTTCGCGTTCTCCCGCGACGGCGCGGTGCCGGGTCACCAGATGTGGCGTCGCGTGTCGAGGCATCGCGTCCCGGTCTACGCGGTGTTCGCAATCGGCGTGCTGTCGGCGCTACTGATGGTGCCTGCAATCTGGAACTATCTCGTCGGCTACGCCGCGGGCACCGCGATCGCCGTGATCGGCCTCTACATCGCGTTCATCCTGCCGGTGATCCTCCGGCTCCGGCTCGGCGACAAGTTCGAGCACGGCGCGTGGAGCCTCGGCGGCTGGTACAAGCTCGTCGACATCGTCGCGATCGTGTGGGTCGCGATCGTGACGGTGCTCTTCTGCCTGCCGTTGTTCTACGACGGTCTGCCGTGGTCGAGCAACTTCTCCTGGTCGCTGACGAACTACACGATCCTCTGGTTCGTCGGGATCGGCATCTGCTTCGGCGGCTGGTGGGTCCTCTCGGCCCGCAAGTGGTTCAAGGGGCCCGTCCGCCAGGGCACCGAAGAGGAGCTGGCGAAGATCGAGACCTCGGAGGACTTCCTGCTCCCCGCGGAGGGGTAGGCCGTCTAGTCCTCGCGCTGCACGTCCGCGAGGAGCGATTCGAAGAGCGGGCCGTCGAACTCCTCGACGGCCCGCTCGTATTTCTCCATCGCCCAGCCCCAGAAGTCGAAGTCGATGTCGGAGATCCCGTCCTGGATCGAGCCCCAGAGCGTCCAGCCGTACTTCGACATCAGGCCCCAGAGCCGCGCGCGCGCGACCTTGTTGCGCAGCGGCCGGCCGTAGTAGTGCGCGATCAGCTCCTCGAGCTGCTCGAGCGAGAGGTTCGACTCGCTCCAGACGTTGCCGAGCTCGAAGCACGCGTCGTTGTTCCCCGAGTACTCGTAGTCGATGAGGCGGAGCTCGCCGTCGACCTCGATGAAGTTCTCCGCGAGCAGGTCGTTGTTGCACGGGACGGTCGGCTCGGCGTTGACGCGCATCGCGGCCTCGATCGCGCGCACCTGCGGCTCGAACTCCTCGTAGCGCTCGGGGAGCCGGAAGCCGCGCTCGCGGACGACCTCGAGGTAGCCGGCCTGGATCCTGAACATGTCGAAGTCGTGGAGGAAGCGGCGGCCGGCATGGAGCCGGCGGCACGACGCGGCGACCTTGTCGAGCCGGTCGCCGCGGCGCAGCAGCTCGCTCGACATCACCTCGCCGTCGAGAAAGCCGAGGACGAGCGCGTCGTGCTCCGGCACGGCGGCGACGAACGGCGCGCCGACGCCCGTCTCCGACGCCGCGATCGTGTTGTGGACCTCGTTCTCGCGGTCGATCGCGAGGAGGCCCGTGTCCTTGCCGGAGATCCGGACGACGAAGACGCCGGCCGCGGTCGTCACCTTGTAGTTCCGGTTCGTGAGCCCGCCGGCGAGGTCGGCGACCTCGCGCTCGCCGCGCAGCTCGGGAACGGCGTCGAGGACGTCTTCAAGCGCCACTGTTCGATCCTACGCGCGGAGGCTCGACGGAGCGCGCATGGAGCGAGGTGGCGGCTTCGCCGCCGCCGGAGCGGGAAACCCGATTGACTACGCCTCGTGATTCCGGAGCGGGCACGGGCGGTCGTGATCGGCGGCGGGGTGATCGGCTGCTCCGTCCTCTACCACCTCGCGAAGCAGGGGTGGACGGACTCCGTGCTCCTCGAGCAGTACCAGCTCACGTACGGGTCGACGTGGCACTCGGCCGGGCTCGTCGGGCAGCTCCGCTCGTCGCTCTCGCTGACGCGGATGATGCAGTACTCCGTCGGGCTCTACGCGGAGCTGAAGGAGCTGACGGGGAACGACCCGGGCTGGCGGCAGCTCGGCGGGCTGCGGCTCGCGTCCTCGCAGCCGCGCCTCGAGGAGATCCGCCGGCAGGCGTCGTGGGCGAAGACGTTCGGGCTGCCGATGGAGATCGTCTCCGCGGACGAGGCGCAGGCGCTCTTCCCGCCGATGTCGACGGGCGGCGTGCTCGCGGCGGCGTACATCGCCGACGACGGCTACCTCGACCCGAGCCAGCTCACGCAGTCGCTCGCCGAGGGCGCGCGGCGGCTCGGCGCGCAGGTCGAGGTGCGGACGCGCGTGCTCGGGATCGAGACGCGCGACGGCCGCGTGTGCGCGGTCGAGACGGACAAGGGACGGATCGAGTGCGAGGTCGTCGTGAACGCGGCGGGGATCTACGCGCCGGAGCTCGCGCGGCTCGTCGGCGTCGACCTCCCGATCGTCCCGTTCGGGCACCAGTACCTCATCACCGTCCCCTTCGACCCGCCGCTCGACCCGCTGCCGACGCTCCGCGACCCCGACAACCTCGTCTACTTCCGCACCGAGGTCGGCGGGCTCGTGATGGGCGGCTACGAGCGCAACCCCGCGGCGTGGGACGTCGACCGGATCCCGGACGACTTCGAGGCGAAGCTCCTCCCGTGGGAGTGGGAGCGCGCGGAGGCGCTCGTCGAGAACGCGATCGCGCGCGTGCCGGCGATGGAGACGGTCGAGATCAAGGACTACTTCAACGGGCCGGAGGCGTTCACGCCCGACGCCGACTTCCTGCTCGGCGAGACCGACGTGCGCGGGTTCTGGGTCGCCGCGGGCGGCTGCGCGCACGGGCTCGCGGGTGCGGGCGGCGTCGGCAAGGTGATGTCGGAGTGGATCGTCGACGGACGCCCCGAGTGGGACGTCTGGCCGCTCGACCTGCGCCGCTTCGGCCGCCAGTACCGGAGCCGCTCGTACACGCTCGCGCGCACCGTCGAGGCGTTGTCGCAGTACTACGACATCAAGTACCCCGGCGAGGAGAAGCAGGCGGGCCGGCCGCTGCGCGTGTCGCCGGCGTACGCGCGCCACGTCGCGCTCGGCGCGTCGTTCGGCGAGAAGGGCGGCTGGGAGCGCGTCAACTGGTACGAGTCGAACGCGGCGCGCGGCGACGAGTCGCTCCGCCCGCGCGGCTGGGCCGGCGAGAACTGGTCGCCCGCGATCGGCGTCGAGGCGCTCGCGGCGCGCGAGTCGGCGGCGCTCTTCGACCAGTCGTCGTTCTCGAAGCTCGAGGTCGTGGGTCCCGGCGCGCTCGCGTTCCTCGAGCGGATGTGCGCGAACCGGATCGACCGGCCGGTCGGCACGATCGTCTACACGCAGTTGCTGAACGCGCGCGGCGGGATCGAGGCGGATCTCTCCGTGACGCGGCGCGCGGAGGATCGCTTCCTGATGGTGACGGGCACCGCGTTCGGCACACACGACCGCGCGTGGCTCGAGACGCATCTGCCGCGCGACGGCTCCGTCCACGTGAACGACGTGACGTCGGCGTACGCGTGCTTCTGTCTCTGGGGGCCGAAGGTGCGCGACGTGCTCGACCTCGACTTCCCGTACATGCAGGCACGCGACGTCTCCGTCGGCAGCGTCCCGGTGTGGGCTGCGCGCGTCACGTACGTCGGCGAGCTCGGCTGGGAGCTCTACTGCCCGAGCGAGTACGGCGCGACGCTGTGGGACTCGCTCTGCGTCGACGGCGTCACGCCGGGCGGCTACCGCGCGATCGACGCGCTGCGGCTCGAGAAGGGATACCGCGCGTGGGCGAGCGACCTCACCGCGGAGACGACGCCGTACGAGGCGGGGCTCGGCTTCGCCGTGAAGCGTGACAAGGGCGAGTTCATCGGCCGCGACGCGCTCGACCCGGAGCCGGCGCAGCGGCTCGTCTGTCTCGTGCTCGAGGATCCGCGCGCGATCGCCCTCGGCTCGGAGCCGGTGCGCGACGCCGACGGCGCGCTCGTCGGCCGGGTCACGAGCGGCGGCTACGGCTACGCGGTCGGCGCGAGCATCGCGCTCGCGTACGTCCCCGTCTCGCACGCGGCGCCGGGGACCGCGCTCGCCGTCGACATCTTCGGCGAGTGGGTCGCCGCGGAGGTGCGCGCCGAGCCGCTGTACGACCCGAAGGGCGAACGGGTCCGCGCATGACGACGGTCGTCGTCGGCGGCGGCATCGCCGGCGTCAGTTGCGCGTACCACCTCGCGAAGGCGGGCGTCCGCGACGTCGTCCTCGTCGAGAAGGGCGAGCTGACGTCCGGCTCGACGCATCACGCCGCGGGCCTCGTCACGCAGTTCAACCCGTCGCCGACGATGATGCGGTTCCGCCGCTACAGCGTCGAGCTCTACAAGGAGCTCGGCGTCTTCGAGGCGGTCGGCTCGCTGCGCATCGCATCGAGCGAGGAGTCGCTCGTCGAGCTGCGGCGCGGCGTCAGCCGCGCGCACGGGATCGGGCTCGACGCGGAGCTCGTCGGCCCGGAGGAGGTCCGCGCGCTGATGCCGGAGGCGACGCCGGAGTCGCTCTTCGGCGCGGTGTGGATGCCCGGCGACGGCTACGTCGACCCGCACATCGCGACGTACGCGGTCGCGAACGCCGCGCGCGAGCTCGGCGCGGAGATCCGGATCCACACGCGCGTCACCGGGATCGAGCTCGGCCCGCGGCGCGAGGTGCGCGCTGTGCTGACGGAGCACGGGCGGATCGAGGCGGAGACCGTCGTGAACGCGGCGGGGATGTGGGCGCCGCAGGTCGCGGCGATGGTCGGCGCGTCCGTCTGCTCCATTCCCGTCGACCACCAGCACATCGCGCTGCAGGCGGTCGACGGGCACGAGCTCGCGCGCGAGATGCCGTGCTTCCGCGACACCGACAACCTCGTCTACGGGAAGTCCGAGTCCGGCGGCGTGCTCTTCGGCGGCTACGAGCCGAACCCGGTCGCGCGCTGGGAGGACGGCGTGCCGTGGGACCACGGCGCGCGGGCGCTGCCGTCGGACCCGGAGCGGTTCGCGCCGCTGATGGCCGGCGCGGCGCGGCGGTTCCCGTTCCTCGACGGCGCGGGCGTCGTCGCGCTCGTGTGCCATCCGGACGCGATGACGCCGGACGGGAACCCGCTGCTCGGGCCCGTGCCGGGCGTGCCCGGGTTCTGGATGGCGGCAGGCCTCTCGCTGAACGGCTTCGGCGGCGCGGGCGGGCTCGGGAAGGCGCTCGCGGAGCTCGTCACCGAAGGTGCGGCGGAGGTCGACGT
>DATJOZ010000138.1:0-15101 GCA_035506655.1 Gaiellaceae bacterium | reverse complement strand
GCGCAGTCAGGAACGTCGCGGTGTCCTTCGCGTCGGAGACGATGCCGCCCTCGGCGGCGACGCCCGCGTGCCAGTCGGTCGTGTCGATCCGCGTCCCGTCGGGCTCGATCCCGTAGCCGCGCGCGTGCGGGCCGGCGATCGGTCCCTGCGGGTCGTAGGCGGTCGCGCGCAGGGCGAGCGGCGCGAAGATCTGCTCGCGGTAGAGCTCGGGCAGCGGCTTCCCGGCCGCGCGGGCGGCGATCCGCCCGAGGATGTCGTAGCCGATGTTCGAGTAGTGGGCGAGCGTCCCAGGCGGCGAGACGAGCGGCTGCGCCGCGGCCCAGCGGATCCACCAGAGGTCGGAGAACGTCGTCGCGGGATTCTCGCCGACGCGCGTCGCGATCGCGTACAGCCGCGCGCGCACCTTCGGGTCCTTCACGCGTGCGAGCGACGCGCGCTTCTCCGCGTCGGTGGCGCCGGTGAAGTCGTTGTTGTCGATCAGGCCGCTCGTCATCGTCAGCAGCTCGCGGATCGTGATCCTCCTGCCGTAGGGGAGGAGGCCGGGCAGCCACCGCTCGACGGTGTCGCCGACGCGGAGCCTCCCCTCCTGCGCGAGCTGCAGGACGAGCGCCGCGGTGTAGATCTTGCTCACGCTCTCGAGGCGCATCCGCGCGTCGGCGGTCATGCGCGCGCACGTGCTCGTGTCCGCCACGCCCGCCGCGCTCGACCAGGTGCCGTGCGGCCCCGACACGAACGCCGTCGCACCGGGCGCGAGCGCGGACGGCCCGGACACGGCGCCGTCGAGGATCCGCTGCAGCGCGGGACGCGAGGACTCCGTCGCGTGGAACGGGCACGTCCTCGCGCTCTGCGCGAAGAACGCGCGGTCGATCCCGATCACGATCCCGAGCGCCGCGAGCGGCGCGAGGATCAGGGCGAGCAGAAGCTTCCGGCGTCCGGACACGAGACGAGCGTCGCTCGTCCGCGTCCGGCTCGCGTCGGTGCGCGCACCGATCCCGGCTCGGTGACTTCCCTCAGGTGAGGACGCGCTCGAGCGCCGCGCGGTCCGTCGGCCCGCCGTGCGCGGGCAGCACGAGCTCGACCGGCAGCTCGAGCAGCGGGCGGAGGCGCCCGGCGACGTCCTCGCGCGTCACGTTCGTGCGGCCGCCGAGGTGGATGTCCAGCCCCTCGCCGAAGTCGGACACCGAGTCGCCGCAGACGATCGCGTCGATCGACGGCAGCCAGAGGACGAGGTCGTTCTCCTCGCGGCCCGCGTACGCGGTGATGCCGAACGGCCACGGGCCCGGGCCGTGGAAGTGCGCCTCGCCCTCGCCGGCGCGCAGCCACGCGAGGTCCTCGCTCTCCATCCCGCGCACGCGGTCGGGGTCGACGCCGAACTTCTCGACCCAGTCCTGCCACGTGTCCGCCGGCGGCGTGTGCACCGGGAGGCCGAGCGTGCGCGCGTCGCGCTCGTGGTACGGCGCGGTGAGCACGACGGCGGTCGCGCGCCCGCGCAGCTCGCCGGGGACGGCGAGCGGGTCGAACAGGACGAGCTCGTCGCCGAGCTCGATCGCGTACGACGAGACGAGCTCGGGCCACCACTGCTCCTCGTCCCAATCGGGGTGCGGCGCCCGCCAGTGCCAGACGCCGGGTCGCAGCTCGTGCACGGAGGCAATGCTACGTGCGAGCATCGCGGAGATGCTCCGCCTCAACTTCCTGGACGACGAGCCGTGGGACGAGGTGAACGACGACGGCCGGTCGCGCGTCCGGTGGTTCGGCCACCCGTTCGGAGCCGACCTGCTCGGAGCCTCGCTGATCGACCTCCAGCCGGGTGCGCCCGGCGGTGCGATGCACATGCACTACGGCGTCGAGGAGATGTTCTTCGTCCTCGCCGGCGCGCCGTCCGTGCGCACGCCGGAGGGGGAGGAGAGCCTCTCCGCCGGGGACGTCGTGTACTTCCCGGAGGGCCGCGCCGGGCTGCACACGTTCTCGAACCCGACCGACGAGCCGGCGCGAATCATCGGCATCTCGTCGAAGCGCTTCCCGGACGTCCTCGTGTATCCCGAGCGCGGCGTCGCGTGGGTCGCCACGCGCCATCCCGAGCGTCCGCTGCTCGACGGCGACGACGCGGGCGTCATCGCGCGCTTCGAGCTGCCGTCCGACTAGCTCTCGAGCGCGAGCACGTCGTCGACGGTCTCGCGGCGGCGGATCGTGCGCGCCTCGCCGTCGCGGACGAGGACGACCTCGGGTCGCGGGATCCCGTTGTAATTCGAGCTGAGCGCGAGCGTGTACGCGCCCGTCGCCGGGACGGCGAGCACGTCGCCGCGCTCCGGCCTCGGGAGCTCGACCGCGTCGATCAGCACGTCGCCCGACTCGCAGTGCTTGCCGGCGACGCGGTAGACGCCGGTGACGAGCTCGTCCGCGCGGTTCGCGAGCAGCGCCTCGTAGCGCGCGCCGTACAGCTGCGGCCGCGGGTTGTCCGACATCCCGCCGTCGATCGCGACGTAGGAGACGCCGCCGCTCTCCTTCACGACGCCGACCTCGTAGAGCGTGACGCCCGCGCGCGACACGAGCGAGCGGCCCGGCTCGAGGACGACCTGCACCGGCTCCGGCCACCGCTCGCGCAGCCGCTCGAGGAGCGGCGCGACCCACGTGTCGATCTCCGGCGGATGCTCCTCGCGGTTGTGGCGCACGCCGAGCCCGCCGCCGAGGTCGACGACCGACGGCGTCCAGCCGAGCTCCGCGCGCGCCTGCTCGCAGAACGCCGCGAGCCGGTCGACCGCGAGCAGGCTCTCGTCGATCTGCGCGAGCTGCGAGCCGACGTGGAAGTGGACGCCCGCGACGTCGAGCCCGAGCCCGCGCGCGCGGTCGATCGCGGCGAGCGCGGCGTCGCGCGAGAGCCCGAACTTCGACGAGTCGTGCGCCGTCGCGATCGCCTCGTGCGTCACCGCCTCGACGCCGGGCGTGAGCCGCACGAGCACGCGGCGCACGCCGGCGGCCGCCGCGCGGTCCGGCTCGTCGGGCGCGTCGAGGACGACGGTCGCGCCGGCGTCCGCCGCGGCACGCAGCTCGTCGTCCGACTTGTTGTTCCCGTGGAAGACGATCCGCTCGCCGGGGATCGCGGCGCGCACCGCGAACGCGAGCTCGCCGAGCGTCGACACGTCGGCGCCGATCCCCTCCGATGCGAGCACGCGCAGCAGCTCGACGTTCGCGAACGCCTTCGTCCCGTAGACGACGAGCGCGTCCGGCGCGGCGGCGCGGTAGGCGCGCGCCTGCGCGCGCAGCGTCTCCTCGTCGAGCACGAGCAGCGGCGTCCCGTGCTCCGCGACGAGCCGCGACGCGGGGACGCCGCCGACCGAGAGCTCGCCGCGCTCGACGCGCGCCGTGATCGGGAAGAGCTCGAGCACGCCGACGCCCTAGCCGGCGAGGAGCCCGCGCCCCTCGACGATCAGCGCGACGAGGCCGGTCTCGGTCCGCGCCTCGTGCTCCTCGCCCTCGTCCCAGACGACCGCCTCGCCGACGCCGATCGGCTCCTCGACGCCGTCGGCGCCGCTGACGACGCCGCTCCCCTCGAGCACCGCGAGGAGCTGCGGCACGGCCGCCGGATGCCGCGCGACGCGGCCGCCCGGCTCGAGCCGGAAGATCGCCGCCTGGAACGGCGCGCCGGCGCGGATCGGCGACGTGAGCGGCGCGATCGTGACGCCGGCGAGCAACGGCGAGTCCGGCGCGTATCCCTCGGAGAAGCTGAGTCGTTGCATGACGCCGACGCTACAGGTTGCTACAGTCAGAGCCAATGCAGGAGCGGCTTAGCTAGCACAGGGAGTCACGCGCGGCGGGAGCCGCGCCGGCTTCCCACGGCCTCTCTCGCGAGAGGCTTTTTCGTCTCTGGAGGGCGAATGGACGAGCGGCCAATCGAGCGGTACGACCCGAAGGCGATCGAGGAGCGCTGGCAGCGCGTCTGGGAGGACGCGCGGGCCTTCTACGCCGACGATCCCGAGCCGGGCACCGGCGACGAGACGCACTGGTATCAGCTCGAGATGCTGCCGTACCCGTCCGGGTCGAGCCTGCACATGGGCCACGTCCTGAACTACACGATGGGCGACGTCCAGACGCACATCCGGCGGCGGATGGGCTGGACCGTGCTCCGCCCGATGGGCTGGGACGCGTTCGGCCTGCCGGCGGAGAACGCCGCGATCCGCGAGGGCGGCCATCCGCGCGAGATCATCGACCGCAACATCGCCGCGATCCAGAAGCAGATGAAGCGGCTCGGCTGGGCGATCGACTGGGATCGCGAGATCTCGGCGCACCGGCCCGACTTCTACCGCTGGACGCAGTGGCTCTTCCTGCGGTTCTTCGAGCACGACCTCGCGTACCGGAAGGAGGCGCCGGTCAACTGGTGCCCGAACGACCAGACCGTCGTCGCGAACGAGTACGTCGTCGACGGGCACTGCGAGCGCTGCGGCGCGCTCGTCGAGCTGCGGAACATGACGCAATGGTTCTTCCGCACGACCGCGTACGCCGACCAGCTGCTCGAGTACGACCTGCCGCCCGGCGGCGAGTGGCCCGAGCGGACGAAGACGATCCAGCGCAACTGGATCGGCCGCTCCGAGGGCGCGGAGATCCTCTTCCGCGTCGACGAGCTCGACCTGGACGTCCCCGTCTTCACGACGCGCGCCGACACGCTCTACGGCGCGACGTTCTTTGTCGTCGCGCCGGAGCATCCGTTCGTCGAGGCGCACGCGAGCGAGGAGGCGCAGGCGTACGCGCGCCACGCCGGCGCGCGCCGCGTCGAGGACCGCGCCGCGGAGACGGAGAAGACGGGCGTCTTCACCGGCCATCACGCGACGAACCCCGTCAACGGCGAGCGGCTGCCGATCTGGGTCGCGGACTACGTCCTCATGGACTACGGGACGGGCGCGATCATGGCGGTGCCGGCGCACGATGAGCGCGACGCCGAGTTCGCGGAGACGTTCGGGCTGCCGGTGATCCAGGTGATCGACGAGGACGGGCGCCTGATCAACTCGGACGGCTTCGACGGGCTGTCCGCCGAGGAGGGTGCGCGCGCGATCGTCGCGTCGCTCGCGGAGCAGGGCCGCGGCGCGCAGACCATCTCGTATCGCCTCCGCGACTGGAGCTTCTCGCGCCAGCGCTACTGGGGCTGCCCGATCCCGATCGTGTACTGCGACGCGTGCGGCCTCGTCCCGGTGCCCGACGACGAGCTGCCGCTGCTCCTGCCGGACGTCGACGACTACGCGCCGAAGGGGAAGCCGCCGCTCGCGTCCAACGAGGAGTGGATCAACGTCTCGTGCCCGTCGTGCGGCGGGCCGGCGAAGCGCGACCCGGACACGATGGACACGTTCGTCGACTCGTCGTGGTACTTCCTCCGCTACGTCGACCCGCACAACGACACGGCGCCGTTCGGGCGCGCGCTCGTCGACTACTGGCTGCCGGTCTCGCAGTACATCGGCGGGATCGACCACGCGACCGGGCACCTGCTCTACTCGCGCTTCTTCGTGAAGGCGTTGAACGACTTCGGGCTGCTCGGCTTCCGCGAGCCGTTCGGGCGCCTGTTCCACCAGGGCTGGGTGCAGCTCGGCGGGACGAAGATGTCGAAGACGAAGGGGAACGTGCTCGGGCCGGACGACTTCGTCGCCGCGTACGGGGCCGATGCGGTGCGGCTGTACATCCTCTTCCTCGGGCCCGCGGACCAGGACATGGAGTGGACGGACAGCGGGGTCGAGGGGATCGTCCGGTTCCTGCGCCGGCTGTGGCGCGTCGTCCACGAGGTCGCCGCGGCCGCGCCGCCGAGCGACGGCGCGGTGACGCCGCTGACGCGGAAGGCGCACGCGACGGTCGCGAAGGTGACCGACGACGTGCTGCGGCGGTTCCAGTTCCATACGCCGATCTCGGCGGTGATGGAGCTCGTGAACGAGCTGTCCGCCGATCCCACCGGGCGCTCGGCGCGGTTCGCCGCCGAGACGGCGGTCTCGCTGATCCAGCCGTACGCGCCGCACATCGCGGAGGAGCTCTGGGTCGCCCTCGGCCACGAGCGGCTGTGGGAGGCGCCGTGGCCGGTCGCCGACGAGTCGCAGCTCGAGCGCGACACGTTCGAGCTCGTCGTGCAGGTGAACGGGAAGGTGCGCGACCGGTTCGAGGTCGACGCGGGATTGTCCGAGGACGAGCTCGTCGCGCGGGCGACGGCGTCGGAGCGGGTGCGCGCGCATCTCGACGGGGTGGAGCTCCGGAAGACGATCGTCGTCCCGGGCAAGCTCGTGAACCTCGTCGTCGGCTGACTGCTCTTTGCGGACACGTCCCCAAAGGACGTGGTCGAAAGCGCCAATAGAGAAAGAGATCCGCGCGTCGTAGGTTGGAACGCACCGCCCGGGCGTTCGCTCAGACACAGACGAGGAGGTAACACGATGCGCGTTCGCTTGCTACGCGCGGTGCTCGTCGTCGGCGCGGCCGCCGCGCTGACGGCCGCCGGGACGACGGCTGCCGGGCCGCCCGTGACGCCGCAACCCATTTCCACCGGCGGAACGGTCGTCTTCACGCGAACGACGCCGCCCTCACCCGGCAGTGCGTCGACCCAGGCGGCCGGCGCGATCAATTGCAACATGACGGTCGACTACCCGCACGCGTCGGGCCACAACCCCGGACAGGTCAACGTCGAATCCCACGTCACCTGCGACGGGATCGTCTCCAGCATCGGGTTGACGACGAAGCTCTTCCGTGCCGGAATCCAGGTGGCTTCGAACCCCGCCTACGCAACCGGCACCTTCTTCCTGAACGGCCAGGCGAATGCCACGTGCCTCACTGCGAGATACGGAGGCTCGGCCGACACTCTGATCACCGCCCCTCCCGGATACACGCCGGTCTCCGCGCGCCTGCACGTGGACGGCGCGGTGGTGCAGGTCAACTGCTGAACGTTCGACGCACTCGGCGGGTCGGCCGCGGGGCCGCCGCGGCCGACCCGCACCGTGTCCGTCTAGAGTCGACGCCGCGCACGATGACGAGTGGCAGCCGAATCCTGGTCGACCGCGTCGCGCACCTCGACGCCGCCCGTCCCACCCTTCCGGACGACGACCCTCTGCTTTCCGACCTCCAGCACTTCATCCGCACCGTCACGCCGGTGACACGTCCCCCGGACACGCATCGAGACACCCTCCCGGTCGTCTCCCCCGACGAGGCGGACTCGATCGTCGCCGGCTCCGCCCTGCTCGAGCGCCTCCGCGCCGCGTGGCCCGCGGTCGTCCTCGGCCCGGTCGCCCTCGATCGGCAGTACTGGATCTCGGCCGAGCGGCCGGTCGATCAGCCGAGGCGGCACCCGGAGCTCGACGCCCGGTTCTTCGACGCACCGGGCGCCGGGCACGCGCGGGCTCCGGCGACGAAGCCGTTCGGGCTCGGCCTGTTCACGTCGACCGGGTCGGCGGCGACGTTCGGGATGTGGTGGCTCTATCTCCAGGACTACCGCGGCTCGACGCTGTTCCGCGAGCCGTGGACGCCCTGGCGCGTCGCGCTCGCGGACGCGAGCGTGCTCGAGGTCCGCTCGGCGGCGGACTGGGCGGCGCTCGTCGCCGCCTATCCGCTCGAGGACGCCGGCATGGCGTTCCCGGATTGGGCTCGAATCGCGGAGCGCTGGGACGGCGTGCACATGACGGTCCCGGCGGTTGCGGCCACCCAAGGGGTGGGGCTCGAGGTCGGCGGCACCGCGACCGCGCCGACGAACTGGGACGTCGAGTCGACGCTCTGGCTGCGCTGGCGGGTGACCGCCGCGGCGCCGGTCGTCTAGCGGACGTTGCGACGAAGTCGGCACGCTTCCGTCACGTTTTCGTTGTCAGAATAGACGACATGACGTTTCTCGCCTCGCTCTCGCCCTCGCGACGGCGGCTGCTCGCGGCCGGGCTGCTGCTCGTCGTCGCGGCGGTGCTCGTCCTGCGGCACGCCGCGGGCGGCGCCGCGCGGCCGCCGGTCCAGCCCTTGCGCCCGGCGCGCCGCGCGGCGCCCGCCGTCCGGCAGCTCGTCGTCGACGTGGCCGGGGCGGTGCGACGGCCGGGGCTCTACCGGCTGCGGGAGGGCTCGCGGATCGCGGACGCGGTCGCGCGCGCCGGCGGCGCGACGGCCAGGGCCGACCTCGCGCTCGTGAATCTCGCGGCGCCGCTCGCCGACGGCGAGCAGGTCGTCGTGCCCGCGCAAGGTCCCGCCGGCGGGGCCGCCGCCGTCTCCCCTCCGGCGGCGGGCGCCTCGCCGGCGGCGCCGCTCGACCTCAACACCGCGACCGCGGAGCAGCTCGACGCGCTGCCCGGGATCGGGCCCGCGACCGCCGCCAAGATCGTCGCGTTCCGCCAGGCGCACGGAGCGTTCCACTCGGTCGACGAGCTCGACGCGGTGCCGGGGATCGGGCCGTCGCGGATCGCGCAGCTGAAGGGGCTCGTGATCCCGTGAGCGCGCGCGGGCCGACGCTTCTCGTCGCGGCGGCGTGCGCCGGACTCGCGCTCGCGCTCGTCGTGCGCGCCGCGCCCGCGGTTGCGGTCGTCGTCGGGTCGGTCGGGCTTGCGGTTGCGGTGGGCGCGCGCGAGCCGCGCGTACGGCTCGGCGCCGTCGCGGTAGCCGTCGCGCTCGGCGGCTGGTGCTGGGGGAGCCATCGCCTCGCGTCCCTCGACGCGAGCGTCCTCGCGCCGCGCATCGGCACGGCGGAGCGCGCCGTCGTCGAGGTCGAGGAGCCGCCGCGGCCGGGCCGGTTCGAGATCCGCGTCCGCGCGCTCGTCGTCCGCTGGGGTGCGCTGCGCCCGCGCGAACCGGTCCTGCTCGAGCTGCCGCTCGGCCGCGCGCCGCCGCAGGGGGCGACCCTGGCCCTGCTCGGCGAGCTCCGCGCACCGCGCGGCCCGTCGCACGGCTTCGACGAGCGAACCTGGCTCCGCCATCACGGGGTCCACGCGGTGCTCCGCGCGGACGCGTGGAGAGTCGTGGGGCACCGGGGCGGGCTCGGCGGCGTCGCCGACCGGCTGCACGCGTGGCTCGCGCGCGACGGCGCGCCCGGCCTCGCGGGCGAGCGCGCGGCCGTCCTCGAGGGCGTCGTGCTCGGCGAGGACCAGGGACTCAGCGACACGTTGAAGCAGCGGTTCCGCGCCAGCGGGCTCTACCACCTGCTCGCCGTGAGCGGCGGGAACGTCGTCGTGGTCGCGAGCGGCGCGATCGCGCTCGCGTTCCTCCTCGGCATCTCGCGCGTCGTCGCGGAGGTCGGAGCGCTCGCCGCGATCGGCGCGTACGTCCTCGCGGTCGGCCCGCAGCCGTCGGTGATCCGCGCGGGAATCGCAGGTGCGCTCGCGTCGCTCGCCTGGATCCTCGGACGCCAGCGCGACGCCTGGCACGCGCTCCTGCTCGCCGCGGTCGCGCTGCTCGCGTGGAACCCGTACAACCTGCTCGACGCGGGCTTCCAGCTCTCGTTCGCCGCGGTGCTCGCGATCTTCCTGCTCGCGCCGCGCCTCAGGCGCGTCCTCGACGGCTACCCGATGCCGGACTGGCTGCGCACCGCGGTTGCGGTGTCCGCGGCGTGCGGCGTCGGCACCGCGCCGGTCTCGTGGCTCCAGTTCCACCAGATCCCGCTGCTGACAGTTCCCGCGAACGCGGCGGCCGCGCCCGTCGTCGCGCCGATGCTCGGACTCGCGCTCGTCTGCGCCGTCGTCGCGCCCGTCGCGCACCCGGTCGCCGTCGTCCTCGCACAGGCGAACGGCTGGTGCGCCGCGTACCTCGCCGGCTGCGCGCGCCTCTTCGGCGGGCTTCCGGGAGCGCAGATCCGGTCGACGCCGGCGGCGCTCGCGCTCGCGGCGGGCGTCCTCGCAACGGCTGCGTATGCTTGGCGTCGTGGCCAACGAGCTGAAGCCGGCCTACCTCCTCACCGGCTCCGACCGCCCAAAGATCGCGCGGGCCCTCCATCGCCTGCGCGAGCGGATCGGCGCTGACGCGACCGAGCATCTGACCGCGCGCGACGCCTCCGGCGAGGAGGCGGTCGCCGCGTGTAACGCGCTCGGCCTGTTCGTCGGCGAGGGCCGGCTCGTGATCGTCGAGGAGGTCGAGCGGTGGAAGGCCGCCGACGCGAAGGAGGTCGCGGCGTACCTCGCATCGCCCGCGCCCGCCACGGTGCTCGCGCTCGTCGGCGAGGAGATCAAGCACGACTCGCCGCTCGGGAAGGCCGTCGCGAAGGCGGGGGAGATCCTCGCGTACGACGTCCAGAAGCGCCGCATCCACGACTGGGTCGCCGAGCAGTTCAAGCGCGTCGGCGCGAAAGCGGACGCCGACGCGTGCCGCGCGCTCGTCGAGATCGTCGGCGAGGACCTCGACGCGCTGACGACGGAGATCGACAAGCTCGCCACCTGGGCTGCCGGCGACCCGATCACCGTCGCCGACGTCGAGCTCCTCGCGAGCCCGGTCGCCGAGACGTCGATCTTCACGCTCACCGACGCGTGGGGGAGCCGCGACGTCGCAGCCGTCCTCGCCGCGACGGAGTCGATCCTCGAGCGCTCCGACCGTCCGCGCTCGGGCGAGCTCGTCCGCCTCGTCGCGATCCTCGCGAGCCACGTCGGCAAGGTGCGCCGCTGCGCTCGGCTCGCCGACGAGGGAGTCCGCCCGCGCGACGCCGCCGCGACGCTGAAGATGCACCCGTACGCCGCGGAGAAGGCGTTCGCGCAGGCCGCGAACTTCTCCGACGAGGAGCTCGCCGCCGCGATCGTCCGCCTCGCCGAGCTCGACGCAGCGTCGAAAGGCGGCTCGCGCCTTCCTGCCGACCTCGAGCTCGAGCGCGCGCTCGTCGACGTGACGCGCCCGCGCGAGCGCGCCGCGTAGCCGTGGAGCTTCGGCGCCTCGGCGTCGGCGACGAGGAGGTCGTGATCCGCCTCTCGCTCGACGACGAGCGGCAGCCGCACACCGTCGAGAGCGCACGGGAGCTCCTCGCGAACGACGCGACGTACTACCTGGCCGCCTTCGAGAACGGCGAGCCGATCGCCCAGCTGCTCGCGTACGAGCTGATCCGCCGTCACGGCGACGGCCGGATGATGCTCGTCTACGAGATCGGCGTGCGCGAGGAGGCCAGGCGCCTCGGTGTCGGCCGAGCGTTGTTCGACCTCCTCCGCAAGCTCTGCCGCGAGCGCGGAGTCCGGCGCGCGTTCGTGATCACGAACGAGAGCAACGAGCCGGCGATGGCGTTCTACGCGTCGCTCGGAGCGACGCGCGCCAGCCGCGACGACGTCGTGCTCGACCTCGACTGGTCGCGCTAGGAGGAGACGGCGTCGCGCTCGCCCGCGACGACGCGGGCGGCCTGCGCCTTGCGGCGGGCCACGGTGTTCCGGTGGAGCGCGCCGTGAGTCGACGCGCGGTCGAGCCAGCGCTCGAGCTCGGTGTGCCGCTGCGCGATGACCTCCGAGTCGCCCTCGTCGACAGCCTCGCGGAGCCGCCGCATCAGGGTCTTCGCCGTCGAGCGCCAGCGCAGGTTCTCGGCCCGCTGACGGGCCGCCTGGCGAACGCGCTTCTCCTGCTGTCTGATGTTCGGCATGGTGTGAAAACGCCCGCTCCTGCGGGCCGTCGGATGGTAGCAGCCGGAAGGAGAGCCCCAGGCCGGGCCGAACCACGCGCCCATGGACGACAAGCGCGCGGGCGGCGACCGCCGAAGCGGCGACCGACGCTCGGGCAAGGACCGGCGCAACAGCGGCGACGGCGCCCCGCCCCCCGAGGGCGAGCGGCGCTCCGGCAAGGACCGGCGCCAGAGCGGCGAACGCCGCTCGGGCAAGGATCGCCGCACCGAGTCCTGACCCACCCGCTCCCTATGCTCTTGCCGTGAGCGACGACCTCGAGCGCGAGCGGCACGAGCGCCGGCTCGAACGCGACCGCCGCCGCCGCGCCAAGGGCAAGCCGACGTACTTCGAGCCGACGGAGACCACGGTCGAGAGCCGACCGCTCGTCGCCGACGCCGCCGACCAGCCGACGATGGTGATCCGCCCCGCGCGCCTCCGCGAGGACGAGCTCGAGTGGGCGTCGCTCGAGGAGGCGGAGACGCTCGCCGCGCTCGAGTCGGACACGTTCTCCGCCGCCGAGACCGCGTTCGTCCCGACCCCGGAGCGTCCGCTGCCGCCGTCCGGCATCCCGGAGCAGCAGCGCCGCCGCCTCGCCGTGTCGACCGCGATCTTCGCCGCCGCGACCGGCCTCTCCCGGATCCTCGGCCTCGTCCGCGAGATCGTCACCGCGAACTTCTTCGGCGTCGCCGGAAGCATCAACGCGTTCACCGTCGCGTTCCAGATCCCGAACCTGATCCGCGCGCTCGTCGCCGACGCGGCGCTCTCGTCCGCATTCGTCCCCGTCTTCAGCGAGCTGCTCGAGCGCGGCGAGCGCAAGCGCGCGTGGCGCGTCGCGTCGAGCCTCTTCTGGCTGATCCTGCTCGGGCTCAGCGCGCTGACCGCGATCTACATCCTCATCGCGCCGTGGGTGATCGGGCTCTTCGGCAACCCGGGCAGCAACCCGTCGCTCGCCGTCGGCCTCTCGCGCGTCCTGTTCCCGATCGTCGTGCTGCTCGGCGTCAGCGGGATCATCGTCGGGATCCTCAACAGCTACGACCACTTCACGGTCCCGGCGATCTCGCCCGTGTTCTGGAACCTCGCGATCATCGTCGGCCTCGTGATCGGCGTGCCGAACGCGACGGAGATGGATACGAAGCTCTACGTCTACGCGTTCTCGATCCTCGCCGCGACGGTGATCCAGACGCTGCTGCCGGTGCCGTGGCTGCGCGGCCGCGACGGGCACCTGCAGATGGTGATCGACTGGCGCGACCCGGCGGTGAAGCGCGTCTTCGTGCTGATGGTCCCCGTGACGCTCGGGCTCGGGCTCATCAACTTCAACGCCGTCATCGACACGTTCTTCGCGTCGCGGTTCATCAACCCGGACCTCGCGCCGAGCGCGATCCAGAAGGCGTTCCTCATCTACATGCTCCCGCAGGGGATCTTCTCCGTCGCGATCGCGACCGTGCTGTTCCCGTCGCTGTCGCGCTTCGCGGCGCGGCACGACATGACGCGCTTCCGCGAGACGGTCAGCACCGGCCTGCGCCAGATCGTGTTCCTGCTGACGCCGGCCGCCGTGCTGTGCGCCGTGCTCGCCGCCCCGATCGTGCGCATCCTCTTCCAGCACGGCCGCTTCACGCCGGAGCAGACGCCCGTCGTCGCAGGCGCGCTCGCCGCGTTCGCCGCCGGCCTCGTCTTCAACGGCGCGATGCTGATGCTGAACCGCGGCTTCTTCAGCCTGCAGGAGAACTGGGTGCCGACGATGGTCGCGCTCGGCAACCTCTTCCTCAACGCGCTCCTCGACTGGTGGCTGTACCGCTACGGCGTGTGGGGGATCCCGCTCTCGACCGCGCTCGTGAACCTCGCGGGCTCGGCCGCGCTGTTCGTCGTGCTGTGCCGGCGCCTGCATGGGATCGACGGCGGCGCGATCGGCGTCACGTGCCTGAAGGTCGCGGTCGCGTCGTCGGTCGTCGCCGCCGTCGCGTGGACGCTCTGGCGCGTCGTCGACGACGCCGTCGGTCGCTCGCTCGGCGGCCAGCTCCTCTCGCTCGGTCTCGCGCTCGCCGCATCGATCGCGGCGTATCTCCTCTGCTGCCGCCTCCTCCAGGTGCGCGAGCTCCGCGCCCTCCTCTCGCTGCGAACGCGGCTCCGGACCTCGTAGGAGCGCCGGTTCGCGTTCTAGGCTCGTGGTCATCCGACACCGGGAGGCCACGATGGAACAACTGCCGCTGCGCATTCACCCGCTGCGTCTGCCCTTGGAGCCCAACCCCGCGCTCGTCGCGCATGCGAAGCAGCGTGCCGACAGCGTGCAGAACCGGATCGCCGACGTGATCACCGCGTTCGCCGGCTCGATGCTGTTCGTCTACATCCACATCGCGTGGTTCGGGCTCTGGATCGGGCTCGGCGTCGAGCACTACCCGTATGGGCTGCTCACGATGATCGTCTCGCTCGAGGCGATCTTCCTCTCGACGTTCGTGATGATCAGCCAGAACCGTGCCGACGGAAAGCGCCAGGTGGTCGCCGACCTGCAGTGGACGACGGTGAAAGAGGAGGACCAGCAGAACCGGGAGCTCCTCCGCCTCTCGAACCAGATCCTCGAGCTGACGAAGGTGATCCACGAGCGCATCCCGGCTTCGACCGACGCGACGTAGGCGCCGAGCACGCGCATCTTGTCCGACCTGGCACCGAGGCGTATGGTCGTTTGGCAACGGTGGGGCCAACACGTCTCGGCGCCGCCATCCTGCCGTCTGTGCCCAGCGCAGCCGGCCCCGCTGCGTTGAGCAGGAGGCGTCGGGCTCCAGAGACTGGAGGGGAAGGAAATGGCAGGCCATAAATGGGCATCCACGCCGCGCAAGCGCTGGGTGTCGGTCGCCGCTGTCTGCGTCCTGCTCGCCGCCGCGGCCGGCGGGATCGCGTACGCGGCGATACCGGACGCTGCTGGAGTGATCCACGGGTGCACCTCGAAGCTCGGGACACTGCGCGTCGTCGACACCGCGGCGGGGCAGTCGTGCTCACCGTTCGAGAAGCCGCTCAGCTGGAACCAGAAGGGCCCGACCGGCGCGACCGGACCGCCCGGCCCGACCGGCGCGACCGGCGCGACCGGCGCGACCGGGCCTGCCGGAGCGACCGGGCCGGCAGGACCCGCCGGGCCGCCCGGCGGCGTGCTGTACCACATCCCCCTGCAGCCCTCGAACTACGCCGCGTACTGGAGCGCCGGTTACAGCGCCGGCTCGGGCCCGGACAATGCGAACCAGTACCAGCTCTCTCTCGGAACGGGCTCGGACGCCGACGCGCAGACGGCGTCGGTCACGATCGTCGCGTGGCGCGACACGGGCACGTGCCACGCGCAGGCGACGGCGACCGTCGAGACCGGCGGATCGATGCAGACGTACGCCGGCCGGGTCGTCGTGGAGGCGAGCGACTTCCTCCCGCGCCACGTGCTGATCAGCGTTCCGGGGTTCTTCGACGTGGGCTTCCATTACTGCCCCGCGGCGGGCTACGACTGGCAGGGGAACTACGGCAACCTCACGGATGTACCGATGGACGTCTGGCTGAGCGCGGCGCGGCAACCGTGACGTCGGTTCG
>DATJOZ010000137.1:0-18069 GCA_035506655.1 Gaiellaceae bacterium | reverse complement strand
GTTCGCGAGCCGGCGCCGGTGGAGCGGGTCGACGGCGTCGATCTTGTTCACGACGAGCTCGACGGGAAGCTCGCGCGCGCCGATCTCCGCGAGAACGCCGTCGACGGCCGCGATCATCTCGACGAGCCTCTCTTCGGGCGCAGAGCCGTCGACGACGTGCAGCACGAGGTCGGCGACGAGCGTCTCCTCGAGCGTCGCCGCGAAGCCCTCGACGAGCTGGTGCGGCAGGCGGCGGATGAAGCCGACCGTGTCGGTGACGAGGTAGCGCCGGCCGTCGAAGTCGAAGCCGCGCGTCGTCGGGTCGAGCGTCTCGAAGAGGCGGTTGCGGACGGAGACCTCGGCGTCGGTGAGCGCGTTCAGGAGCGTCGACTTGCCGACGTTCGTGTAGCCGGCGAGCGCCACGGTCGGCGTCTCGCTGCGGCGGCGCTCCTTCCGGCGGACGTCGCGCTGGCGCTCGAGCTGCTTCAGGCGTCCCTTGAGGATCGAGATGCGGCGGCGCGCGATCCGCCGGTCGGTCTCGAGCTGCGACTCGCCCGGGCCGCGCGTGCCGACGCCGCCGCCGAGCCGCTCGAGGTGCTGCCACATCCCGCGCATCCGCGGCAGGTTGTACTCGAGCTGCGCGAGCTCGACCTGGAGCTTTCCCTCGGCGCTGACGGCATGCTGGGCGAAGATGTCGAGGATCAGCTGCGTCCGGTCGACGACCCGCGCCTGGAGCTGGTTCTCGAGCAGCTTCTGCTGCGACGGCGAGAGCTCGTCGTCGACGAGCAGCACCTCGGCGTGCGCGTCGCCGTACGACTGCTTCAGCTCGTCGAGCTTCCCCTTGCCGACGTAGGTCCGCGGATCCGGCTGCGGGCGGTGCTGGACGAGCCGCTCGACCGGCTCGACGCCGGCGGTCCGCGCGAGCTCCTCGAGCTCCCCGAGCTCGTCGTCCGGGTCGACTCCCTGTCCGAGCACGGCGAGGACGAGCCCGCGCTCGGGCTCGAGACCCGGCGTGGGATCAGGCCGTCTCGCCGTCATGCGCTCCCCATTATGAAGGCGGTTCCCCCTCTGTCACGAGCGTGACACCGCGGACGTCGAGGACGCGAACGACCCGCGACCGGCGGCCGCCTAGCGTCGGGGCACGCAATCGGCAGGCCCCGTCCAAGGAGGAAACCATGTCGCGCATCACCCGCAGGCACATCAGCTTCGCCTTCGTCGTCGTCTTCGTCTTCGTCGCCGTGCTCGTCCCGGCCGCGATCGCCGGCAACGGCGGCGTCCAGCCGACCAGCCCCTGGTACGCATACGACGCCGCGCTGCGGAAGGCGCAGGAGAAGCGGCACGACCAGAGTGTCAAGTCCGAGACCGCCGGCGTCCAGCCGACCAGCCCCTGGTACGCGTACGACGCCGCGCTCCGGAAGGCGCAGGAGAAGCGGCACGAGCAGAGCGCCGGCATCCGCGTCATCACCGACACGCTCGGCGGCACCGGCAGCGCCCCCAAGCGCACGCCGCAGGCGAAGGTCACCGGCAGCCTCAGCGGCTCGGCGATCCCGAACAAGGCCCAGTAGCTCCCCTCCCGCACCACCGCCGAGGGCCCCGCGCTGCGGGGCCCTCGCCGTGCGTCAAGATGGGGCGATGTCGGAGCTCGCCGCCCGGACCCTCCAGCTCGTCGACGTGTTCTCGGAGAGCGGCCGGGAGGCCGAGGCGATGGAGCTCGTCCGCGGGCTCGTCCCGGGCGCGCCGCTGTACGACGACGGCGAGGTGCTGCTCGCGGGCGACCCGGCGGCGCCGGTCGTGCTCGCCGGTCACGTCGACACCGTGCCGGCGCAGGGGAACATCCCCGGCCGGATCGAGAACGGCTCCGTGCACGGGCTCGGCGCGACGGACATGAAGGGCGGCATCGCGGTGATGGTCGAGCTCGCCCGCGCGGGCCTGCCGGCGCGCTACCTCTTCTTCACGAAGGAGGAGCTGCCGGTCTCGGTGAGCCCGCTGCCTGCGCTCTTCGACTCCGGCGCGATCGCCGACGCGCAGCTCGCCGTCGTGCTCGAGCCGACGGACTGCATCCTCCACGCCGGGTGCCTCGGCAACGTCGAGGCGCTGCTGAGGTTCCGCGGACGGAGCGCGCACTCGGCGCGGCCGTGGACCGGCGTGAACGCGATCCACGAGCTCGTCCGCGGCATCCGCCCGCTCGTCGACCTCGAGCCGCTCGACGTCGAGCTCGACGGGATCGTCTACCGCGAGGTCGTGAGCGCGGTCCGCGTCGCGGGCGGCATCGCGTCGAACGTCGTCCCGCCCGAGGCGAGCGTCGAGCTGAACTTCCGCTACGCGCCGGGCCGGAGCCCGGCCGAGGCGGAGGCCCGGCTCCGCGAGCTCGCGCCGGACGGGGAGCTCGAGATCCTCAGCAACTCGCCGTCGGCGGCGCCGAGCCTCACGAATCCGCTCGTCGCGAAGCTCCGCGAGCTCGTGCCCGAGGTCGCGCCGAAGCAGGCGTGGACGCCGGTCGCGCAGTTCGCGGAGGTCGGGCTCGACGCGATCAACTACGGGCCGGGCGCGACGGCGTTCGCGCACAAGGTCGACGAGCAGATCCCGGTCGAGAATCTCGAGCGGTGCTACGACGTCCTGCGCCGCTTCCTGCTCGATACCGTGTAGTGCCCCTTCAGCAAATGTCCTTCGACTTACATTCACCGAAGGGGCACTAGCCCGTGGCAATCCGCATCGCCCCCACACTCGCCGGCATGGCGGCCTATCCGTTCGTCGTGCTCGAGGAGGCGCGGCGGCGGCTCGTCGCCGAGGGCGTCACCGTCATCGACTTCGGCAAGGGCGACCCGAACGAGCCGACCGACCCGATCATCCGCGACGCGCTCGTCGCCGCACTCCCGGAGCGCTCGCCGTACCCGCTCGCCGCCGGGCTGCCGGAGCTGCGCGCCGCCGCTGCGGGCTGGGTCGAGCGGCGTTTCGGCGTCCTGCTCGACCCGGACACGGAGATCGTCCCGACGTACGGGTCGAAGGAGGCGATCTTCTCGCTCGCGCAGGTGCTCGTCGACCCGGCGGCCGAGAAGCGCGTCGTGCTGTACGGCGAGCCCGCGTATCCGGTCTACGAGCGCGGCGCCCTGTTCGCCGGCGCCGAGGTCGGGACGGTGCCGCTCGTGCGCGAGCACGGGTTCCTGCCGGATCTCGACGCGATCCCGGCGTCGACGCTCGAGCGCACGGCGATCTTCTGGGTGAACTACCCGCACAACCCCACCGGCGCGGTCGCGCCGCTCACGTTCTACGACGAGCTGTGCGCGCTCGCCGCGGAGCACGCGTTCGTCGTCGCGTCGGACGAGGCCTACACGGAGCTCTGGTTCGACGAGCCTCCGGTCTCGGCGCTGCAGGCGTCCGACCGGAGCCGCACGATCGTGTTCCAGACGCTCAGCAAGCGGTCGTCGATGACGGGATACCGCTCCGGGTTCGTCGCGGCGCCCGCCGAGGTCGTCGCGGCGCTGAAGTCGTATCGGCCGACGGTCGGGACGGCGCCGCAGGAGTTCGTGCAGCGCGCGTCCGTGGTCGCGTGGGGCGACGAGCGGCACGTCGAGGAGACGCGCGCGCGGTACGCGCGCAAGCGGGACGTCCTGCTGCCCGTGCTCGAGGCGAAGGGCTGGGAGGTGGTCGCGAGCGACGCGACGATGTACCTCTGGGTCGCGGTGCCCACCGGCGAGGGCTCGGAGGACGTCGCGCTGCGGCTCCTCGAGCACGGCGTGATCGTGTCGCCGGGGACGTTCTTCGGGCCGAGCGGCGAGGGGTACATCCGGTTCGCGCTCGTCCCGACGCTCGAAGAGTGCGAGGCGGCGGCGGCGATCCTGGAGGAGCAGCTGTGACGACCGACGAGACGATCGCGGCGCTCGACCGCGGCGAGGTGCGCGTGGCGGAACGCGTCGACGGCGAGTGGCGCGTGAACGAGGACGCGAAGGCGGCGATCCTCGACTACTTCCGTGGGCGGAAGGTCGAGCCGATCGAGGTCGGACCCTACGAGTACGTCGACAAGATCCCGCTGAAGCGGAACTACGCGGAGCTCGGCGTGCGTGTCGTGCCGCCGGCGACGGCGCGGTTCGGGTCGTTCCTCTCGCCGGGCGTCGTGATGATGCCGAGCTACGTGAACATCGGCGCGTGGGTCGGGCCGAACACCATGATCGACACGTGGGCGACCGTCGGCTCGTGCGCGCAGATCGGAGCCGACGTCCACCTCGCGGGCGGCGTCGGCGTCGGCGGCGTGCTCGAGCCGGTGCAGGCGCGGCCGGTGATCGTCGAGGACGGCGCGTTCATCGGCTCGCGGTGCATCCTCACGGAGGGCGTCGTGATCGGCGAGCGCGCCGTGCTCGCGCCGAACGTGTCGCTGACCGGGTCGGTGCCTGTGATCGACGTGACCGGCCCCGAGCCGGTCGAGCATCGCGGCTTCGTGCCTCCGTACTCCGTCGTCGTCCCGGGCACGCGCCCGAAGGAGTTCCCCGCGGGGACGTACCAGCTCGGCTGCGCGCTGATCATCGGCCGCCGGAGCGAGCAGACAGACCTGAAGACGTCGCTCAACGACGTCCTCCGCGAGTACGAGATCGGCGCGTAGCGACCCCCGAGCCGCCGCGTCGGTCCGCGCGGCGGCGGCGACCCTCGGCCCTCTCCCCCACCCAGGGTGGGGCGTCGTTCCCTCCGCCCTCGCGATCGACGCTACCGGTGCAACCCGTACGGATCTGTTGCAGGTTCGTGTCAGTCGTCGAGGCGCTCGGCCGGGCCGGTCAGCCACGCGTGGCCGTTCTCGAGGCGGACGGCGAGGTCGCCGCCGGGGAAGTGGACGATCACCGCGCCCTCGCCGTGCGTCGCCGCGGCGACGGCGACTGCGCTCGTCCCCGACGCGGTCGTCTCCCCCACGCCGCGCTCCCACACGCGCGCGGTCACGTCGCCGGGGCGGTCGACGCGGGCGACCTGAACGTTCGTCCGGCCCGGGAAGCGCGGGTGCGTCTCGAGGAACGGGCCGATGCGTCCGATCTCCGCGGGGTCGCCGACGACGACGGCGTGCGGGTTGCCGACGACGACCGGTGTCAGCTCGATCCCGTCGACGGTCTCGCGCGGGCCGATCTCGACCGGCCCGATGTCCGTCTCGATGGAGCCGTCGGCGAGGCGGCGCGCGTGCACGCTGCGACCGCCGCGCACGTCGACGCGCGCGTCGTCCCGCCCGTCTCTCGCCATCAGCCACGCGGCGGCGATCCGCGTGCCGTTGCCCGACAGCTCGGCGGTCGACCCGTCCGGGTTCCAGATCACGATCTCGACGACGCCCTCGCCCGCGCGTACGACCTCGACGATCCCGTCCGTGCCGCGCGCCGCCTCGCGGACGCGCTCAGGCGTCAGCGCCGCCGACTCGGCGACGAGGTAGACGTTCCCGTGTGCGTGCCAGCGCGACGATGTCATCGGCAACTTCGCCCGGTGGGCGGTCGGCTGCGACCATAGCGACCCCTTCGAGCCGGCGCATCCACTTGCGCTGATACGCGGCGTAGCGGCGCGTCCGCGCGGCGAGTGCCACGATCGCCTTCTCGCGGGGCAGACTCGCGATCTCGTCGATGCCCATCGTCTTGCGCGCCGTCGCCGAGATGGGCCGCTCGAGCGCCCCGCGCACCTCTTCCTCGACGCCCGCGTCGAACATCGCGCGCGTCCGTGCCTCGATCCGGCGCTCGAGCTCGGCCTTCGGGACGTCGAGGCCGACGAGCACGGTCGGATGCCTGAGCTCGCCGGCCCAGAGCCGGTCGCGCTCCGGCGCGAGCGACAGGCCCGCGCCCGCGAGCTCGAGCGCGCGCACGACGCGCCGCCGGTCGTTCGCGTGCACGAGCTCCGCTGCGCGCGGATCGAGCTCGGCGAGAAACGCATGCGCGGCCTCGGGGCCTTCGGCGTCGTAGAACGCGCTCCAGCGGTCGCGGTCGCCGGCGACGGGCGGCGGCGGCAACGCCAGATCGGAGAGCGCGGCGCGCAGGTAGAGACCGGTTCCGCCGACGACGACGGCGACGCGGCCCGCGCCGACGATCTCGTCGATCGCCGCGTGCGCAAGCGGCGCGTACTCGCCGACGGACGACTCGTGGTCGAGCGGCCAGATCCCGACGAGCCGCGCCGGATGCGCGGACTGGTTCGTGAGGATCGGCAGCCCGCGGTAGACCTGCATCGCGTCGGCGGAGACGAGCTCGGCCGGGAGCCGCTCCGCGACGGCCTCGGCGACCGCGGACTTCCCGCTCGCCGTCGGCCCGAAGATCGCGATGACCGGCACGGCGCCCGCGCTACGCGACGGCGACCGCGAGCTGCGAGCCGCCGAGCGTCGTCGAGGTCGCCCGCTCGATGCGAACGTCGACGAGCTCGCCCGGCGCGGCGCTGCCGGAGAAGTTCACCGTCGTGTTGCGGCGCGTCCGGCCGCGGAGGAGCGACGGGTCGGTGCGGCTCGAGCCCTCGACGAGCACCTCCTCCACGCGGCCGACGCGTGACTCGTTCCGCGAGGCGGCGACACGTTGCACGAGGTCGACGAGACGCTCGATCCGGTCGCGCTTCACGTCGTCGGGGACCTGGTCGGCGCGCGCGGCGGCGTCCGTCCCCGCCCGCGGCGAGTAGACGAACGTGAACGCACCGTCGAAGCCGACCTCCTCGACGACCTCGAGCGTCTCGCGGAAGTCGTCCTCCGTCTCGCCCGGGAAGCCGACGATGAGGTCGGTCGTGAGCGCGAGGTCGGGGATCGCGGCGCGCATCTCCGCGACGAGCTTCAGATACCGCTCGCGGGAGTACGTGCGGCGCATCTCCTTCAGGACACGTGTCGAGCCGGACTGCAGCGGCAGGTGCGCGTGCTCGCACACCGCGGCGCACTCGGCCATCGCCTCGATCACCGGGCGCCGGAAGTCCTTCGGGTGCGGGCTCGTGAAACGGATCCTCTCGACTCCGTCGACGGCGTCGCACGCGCGGAGGAGCTCGCCGAACTCCGTGTGGATCTCCGGCAGCAGATCGCGGCCCCACGAGTTCACGTTCTGGCCGAGCAGCGTGATCTCGCGGACTCCGTCGCGGGCGAGCCGCGTCACCTCGGCGAGCACGTCGCCCGGCCGGCGGCTGACCTCGCGGCCGCGGACCGCCGGGACGATGCAGTACGAGCACGTCGAGTTGCAGCCCATCGAGATCTGCACCCACGCCTGGAACGAGCGCTCGCGGTGCATCGGCAGCGTCGCGGCGAACGCGCGCTCGTCGCCGGTGCCCCACGCGCCGCGTGCGACGCCGTGGCCGCCGGCGCCGAGCCACTCGGCGAGATGCGAGATCGTCCCGGGGCCGAACGCGACGTCGACCTGCGGGTAGAGCGAGAAGATCCGCTCGCGCTGGGCCTCCGCGTAGCAGCCTCCCACCGCGATCACGACGTCGGGATCCTCGCGCTTCCGCGCGCCGGCGTCGCCGAGATACGCGGCGAGCTTCGTGTCGGGCTTCTCCCGGATCGTGCACGTGTTGAAGACGACAACGTCGGCCTCGTCGGCGCTCATCGCCTCGCCGAGCCCGAGGTCCTCGAGCATGCCCTTGATGCGCTCGGAGTCGTGGGCGTTCATCTGGCATCCGAACGTCGTGACGTGGTAGCGCTTCATGCGGCCCTCAGCGTACCGGGCCTCTAGACGGCTTCGAGCTCGTCGAGACTCGGGGCTGCACGAATGGCGGGACTGAGCGTCCCCCAGACCGCGAGGCCGAGGCCGATCAGCGCGAACACCGCGACCGCCTCGCGCGACGACAGCGCGTCGAGCAGGTAGCCGGCGAGCAGCGGCCCGAACGGCGCGGCGGTGAGCGCGATCGTGAGCCGCACGCTCTCGACACGGCCGAGCAGCCGGTCGGGTGTCATCGCGGTCATGTAGCCGACGACGACCGAGTCGGTCACGGGTGCGCAGAGCCCGAACGGGATCACGACCGCGAGCAGCGACCACACGCTCGGCCAGGCGACGAACACCCAGGCGCCGGTCCAGGTCCACAGCTCGAGCAGGAGGATCGTCCGCACGCCGAGGTAGCGGCGGTGGAGCGGCGACGCGACGGAGCCGAGCAGCGTCGCGGCACCGAGCAGCGAGAACAGCAGTCCGATCTCGCCTCCGGTGAGTCCCTGACGCCGGCCGACGACCACGACGACGAGGAAGATCCCCGTCGAGAGGACGTTGCCGAGGCCGTAGACGAACGCGGTCGTGCGGATGAAGCGGTTGTCCCAGAGGAAGCGGAAGCCCTCGACGAGCCGGTCGCGGATGCGCGCGCCGTCCGCCTCGCGCGGCTGCTGGAAGGGCGAGCGCACGGCGAGGATCGCGGCCGTCGACGCGAGATACGAGACCGCGTTGACGAGGAACGGCAATCCGCGCGCGAGCTGGAACAACGCACCGCCGAGCGGCGGCGCCGCGAGCCGGACGGCCGCGCGCCGTCCCTCGACGATCCCGGCGGCGTCGGGAAGCCGGCGTGTCGGCACGACCGAGCGGAGCGACGCGACCTGCGCGATGCTGAAGATCGTGTTCGCGCTTCCGTCGACGATCGCGACGACGACGATGAGCCCGAACGTGACCTCGTCCTTGTAGATCGCCGCGGCGAGCAGCCCGAAGATCGCCATGTGGACGACGTCGGTGGCGATCATCACCGCCTTGCGGTTCCAGTGGTCGACCGCGACGCCGCCGATCGGGGACAGCAGCACGGCCGGTACGAGGGACGCGAAGCCGACGACTCCCGCCTTCGACGGCGAGTGCGTCACCGAGAGCGTGAGCAGCGGGAACGCGAGCGCCGACGCCTGCGAGCCGACGGACGACAGCAGCTGCCCCGCCTGCAGCAGGACGAAGTCGCGGTTGCGCCAGAGGGACGGCACCACCCGGGCCGCTACGCGGCCTGGATCGGCGAGTCTTCCGCCTCGGGCGGGATCTCGGCGGCGTGGCCGTTCGTGTGGTTGCGCGCGACGTCGACCGAGCGGCTCTCGCGGATCACGGTGACCTTCACCTGGCCGGGATACTCGAGCCGGTCCTCGATCTCGCGGGCGATCTCGTGCGAGAGGAGTGCCGCCGCGTCGTCGTCGACCTCGCTCGGACGGACGATGACGCGGATCTCGCGACCGGCCTGGAGCGCGTACACCTTGTCGACGCCGGGCTTCGACGACGCGACCTCCTCGAGCGACTCGAGCCGCTTGATGTAGTGCTCGAGGCTCTCGCCGCGCGCGCCCGGCCGCGACGCCGAGATCGCGTCGGCCGCGATCACGAGCACCGCCTCGACCGTCTGCGGCTGCACCTCGTAGTGGTGCGCCTCGATCGCGTGGACGACGCCCTGCGCCTCGCCGTAGCGGCGCGCGAGCTGCGCGGAGATGAGCGCGTGCGAGCCCTCGACCTCGTGCGTCATCGCCTTGCCGATGTCGTGCAGCATCGAGGCGCGCTTCGCCGTCTTCACGCTCGCGCCGAGCTCCGTCGCCATGATCCCCGCGAGGTGCGTGACCTCGAGCGTGTGCTTCAACACGTTCTGGCCGTAGCTCGTGCGGAACCGGAGCCGGCCGAGGATCTTCACGAGCTCCTCGTGGAACGGGCCGCAGTTCGCCTCGAACACCGCCTGCTCGCCGGCCTGGCGGACGATCTCCTCGATCTCCGCCTTCGACTGGTAGTACGTCTCCTCGATCCGCGCCGGGTGGATGCGGCCGTCCTCGATCAGCTTCGTCAGCGTGAGCCGCGCGACCTCGCGCCGCAGCCCGTCGAAGGACGAGAGCACGACCGCGTGCGGCGTGTCGTCGATGATGAAGTCGACGCCGGTGAGGTGCTCGAGCGCGCGGATGTTGCGACCCTCGCGGCCGATGATGCGCCCCTTCATGTCGTCGGACGGCAGCTCGATCACCGTGACCGTCGTCTCGGCGGCGTGGCTCGCGGCGACGCGCTGGAGGGCGTCGGCGACGAGGTTCCGCGCGCGGCGCTTCGACTCGGTGCGCGCCTCCTCCTCGAGCATGCGGACGCGCCGGCTCAGCTCGTGGCGGACGAGCTCCTCGCCGCGCTCGAGCAGGTGCGTCTTCGCCTCCTGCTGCGACATGCCGGCGATCTTCTCGAGCTGCGCGAGCTCGGCGAGCTTCGCCTGCTTCATCTCGTCCTGGAGCTGGCGGAGGTGCGTCTCGCGGTCCGTCATGCCCTGCTCGCGCCGGGAGATCTCGACGAGCTTCTGCTCGATCTCCTCCTCCTTCGCGATCACGCGCTCCTCGATCTTCACCACCTGCTGCCGGCGGTCGGAGAGCTCGGCGTCGATGTCGGCGCGCAGCTTCACGGCCTGCTCGCGCGCCTCGATCTGCGACTCGCGGCGGATCGCCTCGGCCTCGCGCTCCGCGTCGTCGATCAGCTGGCGGCGGATGCGGCGCGCCTTGCCGACGCTCGTCGTCCCGAACACCGTGACGGCGAGAAGCGCGAGCGCCGCTCCCGCCAGGACCCCGATGGCGACTCCGATCCCGATCTGCACGCGCGCAGCTCCTCGGTCGGTGGGCTCAACCCCACCCGGCACCCGCCGGCCCGGACTTCGGAAACGCTGCTCCGCGGCACGCTGACGCGTCCCGCCACCGCGCGGGCTACCCCTTCGCGGCCCTCCGTCTACAGCGTCTGGTCGAGGTTTCGATGGTTGTTCTCAACGTCTCACTGAGTCCGAAAAAGTCCGTATGCAGGCAAAAATGTCGGGTGAAGCGTGTCTTCGGATCGTACAGCCGTCACCCGTCCGCTGCAAACGGGCTGCCGAGGACGTCCTCGATCACGCCGGGATCGAAGCCGCGGGACGCCAGGCGGCGGGCCGCTGCCGGGCCGGCGCCGCTCCGCTCGACCGCGGACCTCGCCCGCTCCGCCTCGGAATCGAGCCCGGCGAGCGCCGCGTCGACGAGCTCGCCCGCGATGCCCCGCCGCTCGAGGTCGAACCGGATCGCGCTGTCGCCGTAGCCGCGGGACGCGAGCGTCTCGGCGCGGGCCGAGGCGACGCGGGCGTCGTCGACGAGGCCCGCCTGCTCGAGCGCGGCGATCGCCGCCGCGCCCGCCGCCGGCGTGACCCCGCGTCCCGCGAGCCGCTCCTCGAGCGAGCGCCGCGAGTGGTCGCGGTACCGAAGTGCGGTCGTCGCGACGCCGAGCGCCCGCGCACGCCGCAGCTCGCGGCCGAGCGCGCGTGCCGTTGCGCGGTCGAGCTGCGCGCCGACCCGGAGGCCGGCGCGCACGACCGCATCGGCGGGCACGAGCCGCCAGGGCCCGCCGTCGAGCTCGATCTCGACCCGCGACCGCGGCCGCTCGCGCAGCGCGGTCACGACCGGCACCGGACTACTCCGCGTCCTGCGCCCCGTTCGACGCGGCGGTCGCTTCAGCCACCGCGGCCATCGCCGCCTCCTTCGCGGCCTTGCCGTTCTCCTCCGACGGCTCCTCGAGCACCGGCAGCAGCCGTGCGCTGACGACCTGCTCCGGGCCGACCTCGACCTGGATCCCCTGGAGGATTCCCTGCGTCACGTCGGGATGCTCGCGGAGGAACGCGGTCGCGTTCTGCCGGCCCTGGCCGAGCCGCTCGTCGCCGAAGCTGAAGTACGAGCCGGACTTCGTGACGACCTTCCGCTCGAGGCCCGTGTCGAGCACGGTCCCCTCCCAGGAGACGCCGGAGCCGTAGATGATGTCGAACTCCGCCTGCTTGAACGGCGGCGCGACCTTGTTCTTCACGACCTTCACGCGGACGCGGTTGCCGAACGCCTCCGCCCCTTCCTTCAGCGTCTCGATGCGGCGGATGTCGAGGCGCACCGACGCGTAGAACTTCAGCGCACGGCCGCCCGGCGTCGTCTCGGGGTTGCCGAACATCACGCCGATCTTCTCGCGGAGCTGGTTCGTGAAGATGCAGATCGTGTCGGTGCGGTTGAGCGTGCCGGCGAGCTTCCGGAGCGCCTGCGACATGAGGCGTGCCTGGAGGCCGACGTGCGAGTCGCCCATCTCCCCTTCGATCTCCGCCTTCGGCGTCAGCGCGGCGACCGAGTCGACCGCGACCACGTCGAGCGCGCCGGAGCGGATCAGGAGCTCCGCGATCTCGAGCGCCTGCTCGCCGGTGTCCGGCTGCGAGACCAGCAGGTTGTCGATGTCGACGCCGATGCGCTTCGCGTACGCCGGGTCCATCGCGTGCTCGGCGTCGATGAAGGCGCAGATCCCGCCGCGGCGCTGCGCCTCGGCGATCACGTGGTAGACGAGGGTCGTCTTGCCCGACGACTCCGGCCCGAAGACCTCGACGATCCGGCCGCGGGGCAGGCCGCCGATGCCGAGCGCGAGGTCGAGCGCGAGCGAGCCCGTCGAGACCGCCCCGACCGACACCGCGGCGCGGTCGCTCATCTTCATGACCGAGCCCTTGCCGAACTGGCGCTCGATCTGCCCGAGCGCAACGTCGAGTGCTTCGTTCTTGTCCACTGTTCAGCCTCCTAGCGCAACCGATTCGAGTACCTCGTACTGGGCCCCGTTCGGCCGCAGCCGTGACAGATAAGCAACCGCATCGGACGGAACAAACGTTCCCATTCCCGGCGGCTCGAGCCGGAGCCCCGGACGCTCCCGGAACCGCGCGACCGTGAGGTGCGCGAGCCAGGGCCGCGCCTCGCGGCGGTAGACCCCGAGCCGCTCCAGCCGCTCCTGGAGGTCGCCCGCGAACGCGCCCGCCCGGCCGTCCTCGTCGTCGAGGACGAGCATCGCGACGCTCCGGGTCTCCCGGTAGCGGGACGGGGCGAGACGCAGATCGTGCGGGGCGACGGCCGCGGCCTCCCGCAGCTCCCGGAGGATCCCGCCGAGCTCGCCCGCGGGCCGGCCGCCGAGGAAGGCGAGCGTGACGTGGAGGTGGTCGCGGGGAACGGCGCGGACGCCGCGGACGTGCTCCGCCTGCCAGCGCACGACCGCGTCGAGGACGTCGTCCGGGAGGCGGAGTGCGAGAAAGAGCCTGAGCCGCTCATCCCCGCCCACGCTACCCGGGCGAGTCATACGGCTTCGTCGCGACTTCCCGCCAGCTGCCGGCGCACGAGATGGAGCGCGCCGACGACCGAGCGCGCGCGGATCGAGGCGCGGTCGCCCGGGAAGCTGAACTCGCGGCCGTGGCCGCCGTCCGGGCCCTCGACGTGGAGGTAGACGAGGCCGACGGGCTTCTCGGGCGTGCCGCCGTCCGGCCCCGCGATGCCCGTGACGGACACGGCCACGTCGGCGCCGAGCCGCTCGCGCGCGCCGTGCGCCATCGCGGCGGCGACCTCCGGCGAGACGGCGCCGTGCTCGGCGAGCAGCGCGGCCGGGACGCCGAGCTCCGCCTCCTTCACCTCGTTCGCGTACGCGACGACGCCGCCGACGAACGCCGCGCTCGACCCGGGCACGTTCGTGAGCCGTCCGGCGACGAGCCCGCCCGTGCACGACTCGGCCGTCGCGAGCGTCCATCCGCGCGCCTCGCAGAGCGCGAGGACGTGCTCCTCGATCGGCCGCTCGTCGCGGGAGAAGAGCCAGCGCTCGACCGGCGGCAGGAACCGCTCGACGAGCGTGTCCGCACGCTCGTCGGCGCCCGGCTCGACGACGAGGTCGACGTGGATCTCGAAGTCGCGGGCGCAGATCGTCACCTCCACCCCGTCCCCGTCGCCGCCGGCCTCGTCGAGCGCGCGCGCGACGGCGGACTCGCTGACGCCGAAGAAGCGGAGGACGCGGCGGCCGGGCGGCTGCGTCCGCGCGAGGAGGCGCCGGAACGGCTCCGTCTCGAGCGCGTTCGGCCAGAGCCGCCGCAGCTCGGACGGCGGGCCCGGGAGCACGACGACGACACAGCCGGTCGACGTCTCGAGGAGCAGCCCCGGTGCGGTCCCCGCAAGCCCGAGCGACTCGGCGCCGGCCGGCATCGTCGCCTGCTTCGTCACGCCCGGCGCGAAGTCCGCGTAGTCGCGCTTCAGCCGCGCGGCGGCCGCGCGCGAGACCGCCTCGATCTCGCGCTCCAGCCCGTCGTCGACGCGCAGGCCGACGCCCGCCGCACGCGCGACCATCTCGACCGTGCGGTCGTCGTGCGTCGGGCCGAGGCCGCCGGAGACGAGGCACGCGTCCGCCTCGAGACCGGCGCGGAGCGCCGCCTCGAGCTCCTCCGGCGCGTCGCCGACGATCGCGATCCGCGCCGGCTCGAGGCCGAGCCGGAGCGCCTCGCGCGCGAGGAACGGCCCGTTGAGGTCGGTGCGCTCGCCGCGCACGAGCTCGCTCCCCGTGACGACGATGAGGGCCCGCGGCCGGTTCAACTATTCGCGAGTGCCGTCTTCGTCGGCGTGATCACGACGCGGAGGTTCTTCCGCGCCGGCAGCGCGACGGCCTTGCCGCCGAGCTGCACGCGCAGCCCGCTCGAGCGCGCGGCGTAGAGCCAGAAGCGCGAGCCGTCCACGACCTCCGAGTGGCCGCGCGAGATCGTCGCCTGCAGGAGGATCCGGCCGCGCGAGGTCGAGCGTCGCACCTCGACGTACGTCCCGCGCCGCACGCCGGTGAGCTTCAGCGTCGACGGCGTCTGCGCGACGGCGGGCGGCGGCGAGCTCGACGAGCCGCTGCCGCCGAACTTCCACGCGACGATCACGAGCGCGGTGAGGATCGCGATCCCGAGCAGCGCGAGCAGCACGGCCTTCCGCTCGATCCCGCGGTCGCGCCGCTGCCGTTGCGACGGCGGGCGGCGGACGATCGGCGCGACGTCGTCCTGGCCCTCGACGACGTGGCGCGAGTTGTACTCGTCGACGTAGAGCTGGCCGTCGAGCCCGAGGAACTCGGCGTACGTGCGGAGGAAGCCCTTCACGTACGGCTGAGCGGGCAGCGTCCCGAACTGCTCGTCCTCGAGCGCCTTCAGGTACTTCGAGCGGATCTTCGTCCCGAGCTCGACCTGGGCGTAGTCGAGGCCCTGGCGGACGCGGGCCTCGCGGAGGCTGTTGCCGATCTCGAACATCGCAGGAATTGTAGGCAGGCGGCCGCCCCGCTCACGCGGGCGGACGGAGCACGGCGAACTCGTCGGTGACCTGGATCGTGCGCGAGCGGAAGCGGTAGAGCGCCGCGGGCCGCCCTCCCCCGCTCCCGTAGCGGCGGTGCTCGCCCGTCTCCTCGAGCAGGCCGCGGCGGAGGAGCACGCGCTGGAGGTTCGTCGCCGAGACCGCGTGGCCGAGCGCGGCGCTGTAGAGGTCGCGGAGGTCGGCGATCGTGAAGGCCGGCGGCGCGAGCGCGAAGCCGACGTTCGTGTAGCTCAGCTTCGCGCGGAGGCGCCCGCGGGCGGCGAGCAGGATCGGGCCGTGGTCGAACGCGAGGTCCGGGAGGTCGTCGAACGGATGCCAGCGCGTGTCGTCCGGCACGGCCGGGTCGACGCCCGCGGGGACGAGGCCGAGGTAGGCGGTGACGAGCTCGCGGCGCTGCGGGTTCCGGTCGAGCGCGCTCCGCGTCTCGAGCTGCTCGAGGTGCGCGACCTCGCGGACGTCCACCTTCTGCGCCAGGTGCCGGAGGATCGACTCCTCCAGCGTCTCGTCCGCGGCGAGCGCGCCGCCGGGCAGCGCCCAGGCGCCGGCGAACGGGTCGCGGGCGCGCTGCCAGAGCAGCGCCTGGAGGCGTCCGTCGCGCACCTGGATCACGGCGGCGAGCACGCCGTGCGCCATCGTCTTCGGTCGGGTGTCGGCTGCCATGTAGACTCTTGCCCAGGTTATCGACTTTGAGGAGAAAACTCGACACCTACGACCTCGCGATCGTCGGCGGCGGCGTCGCCGGCCTCTACGCGGCGCTCGCGGCGGCCGAGGAGGCGCGGGTGCTCCTCCTCGCGAAGGGCTCGGTCCAGGCGTCGAACAGCTACGCGGCGCAGGGCGGCGTCGCGGCGGCGGTCGGCTCGGACGACGATCCCGCTCTCCATGCGGCCGACACGCTCGAGGCGGGGCGCGGTCTCTGTCGGCCGAGCGCGGTCGAGGCGCTGACGCGCGAGGCGCCGGAGCGGATCGCCGACCTCGTCGACCTCGGCGTCGAGTTCGACGATGGGCTCGCGCTCGAGGGCGGGCACGCGCGGGCGCGCGTCGTCCATGCGGGCGGCGCGGAGACCGGCCGGCGCATCGCGGACGTCCTCGCGGCGCGCGTGCGCGCGCATCCGCGGATCGACGTCGCGGAGGGCGAGCGCGCGCTGTCGCTCCGGGTCGTCGACGGACGCTGCGCGGGGCTCGTCAGCGACCGGCGGACGATCGGCGCGCGGGCGACGCTCCTCGCGACCGGCGGCTACGCGGCGCTCTGGGAGCGGACGACGAACCCGCCGGGCGCGCTCGGCGACGGGCTGCTGCTCGCGTACCGCGCGGGCGCCGCGCTCGCGGATCTCGAGCTCGTGCAGTTCCACCCGACGGCGCTGCTCGACGACGGCTTCCTCTTGTCGGAGGCGTTGCGCGGTGCCGGCGCGACGCTTCTCGACGACGACGGCGAGCGGTTCACGGACGAGCTCGCGCCGCGCGACGTCGTGGCGCGCGCGATCGCGGCGCGGGAGCGCGCGAACCTCGACCTGCGCGGGATCGAGCGCGGCCGCTACCCGGCACTCATCGCGACGCTCGAGCGCGCGGGCTACGACCCGGCGACCGAGCCGATCCCCGTCGCGCCGGCGTCGCACTACTCGATCGGCGGGATCGTCACGGATCTGGACGGCGGCTCGACGCTGCCCGGCCTCTACGCGGCGGGCGAGTGCGCGTGCACCGGCGTCCACGGGGCGAACCGCCTCGCGTCGAACTCGCTCCTCGAGTGCCTCGTCTTCGGCCGGCGCGCCGCGCTCGCAGCTGTGGAAAACACGACGGTGCCTGGCACAACCTGCCAACCGGCGAACGACGGTGCCTGGCACGATCTGCCGACGGTGACGCCGGAGCTGCGCCGTGCGCTCTGGGAGGAGGCCGGGCTGATCCGGAGCGCCGACGGGCTGGCGCGGCTCCTCGACGCGCCGGCGCCGCTCGTCCGGCTGATCGCGGAGAGCGCGCTCGCTCGCACAGAGAGCCGCGGCGTGCACTTCCGCGAGGACTTCCCCGTCGAGGACGACGCGCTCGCCGGCCACTTCGTCCTGCGGCCCGGCGCCGCTCCGGAGCTCGAGCGGTGGAGCTGACGGCCGGCGCGCTCGAGCGGCTCGTCGAGCTCGCGCTCGCCGAGGACGTCGGCGACGGCGACGTGACGACCGAGGCGCTCGTCCCGGCCGGCCTCCGCTGCAACGCGCAGCTCTTCGTCGAGGAGCCGGGCGTCGTCTGCGGCGTCGAGGTCGCGGGCGCGGTGTTCCGTGCGCTCGACGAGTCCGTCCGGATCGAGACCGTGCTCGCGGACGGCACGCCGGTGACCGGCGACGCGCTCGTCGCCGAGCTCGAGGGACCGGCGCAGGCGATCCTCACCGGCGAGCGGACCGCGCTCAACCTCCTCGGCCGGCTCTCCGGGATCGCGACGCTCACGCGGCAGTACGCCGACGCCGTCGCCGGGACGCGCGCGACCATCCTCGACACGCGGAAGACGACGCCGGGCCTGCGCGCGCTCGAGAAGTACGCCGTCCGCTGCGGCGGCGGCGCGAACCACCGCTCCGGCCTCTACGACGCGGTGCTCGTGAAGGAGAACCACCTGCGCGTCGCGGGCGGGATCGCACCCGCGGTCGCCGCGCTCCGCGCGCGCTGGGACGGCCCGGTCGAGGTCGAGGCCGAGACGCTCGACGAGGTCGGCGAGGCGCTCGACGCCGGCGTCGAGCGGATCCTGCTCGACAACATGTCGCCGGCGGAGATCTCCGCCGCGGTCGAGCTCGTCGACGGCCGCGCCGAGCTCGAGGCGTCCGGCGGCGTCTCGCTCGGGAACGTCCACGCCTACGCCGTGACGGGCGTCGACTTCATCTCGATCGGCGCGCTGACGCACGGCGCGCGCTCGCTCCACGTCTCCCTGGAGGTGCTGTGACCGTCGCGGCGTTCACCGAGCTGCAGGAGGAGGTCCGCGCCCTCGCGCGCGAGCGCGACGCCGTCGTGATCGCGCACAACTACCAGCGGCCCGAGGTGCAGGACGTCGCGGACTACGTCGGCGACTCGCTCGGGCTCTCGCGGCAGGCGGCCGCGACCGACGCGTCGACGGTCGTCTTCTGCGGCGT
>DATJOZ010000136.1:0-55391 GCA_035506655.1 Gaiellaceae bacterium | reverse complement strand
CGGCCTTGTGGACGAGAAGCGCCGCGACCGCGGAGTCGACACCACCGGAGAGCGCGCAGAGGACGCGGTCGCTGCCGACCTGCGCGCGGATCCGTGTGACCTGCTCCTCGATCACCGCGGCCGGCGTCCAGCTGGGCGGCGCCTCGGCGACGCGGTAGAGGAAGTTCTTCAGCACGTCCATGCCGTGCGGCGTGTGCACGACCTCGGGATGGAACTGGACGGCGTAGAGGCCCCGCTCGGGTGCCTCGAAGGCTGCGACCGGCGTCGCGGGCGAACTCGCGACGACGTGGGCGCCCTCGGGAGCAGCGACGACCGTGTCGCGGTGGGACATCCAGACCGTCTGCTCGGGCGGAGTGTCGGCGAGCAGCCGCGACTCGGTCACCTCCATCGCCGTACGCCCGAACTCGGAGACGCCGGTGCGGTCGACGCGGCCGCCGAGCTCGAGGGCCATCAGCTGCGCGCCGTAACAGATGCCGAGCGTGGGAATGCCGAGCTCGAACAGCGCCGGATCGATGCGCGGCGCATCGTCGGAGTAGACCGACGCCGGCCCTCCGCTCAGGATCAGCGCGTACGGGTTCCTCGCCCGCACGGCCTCGGGCGCGATCGTGTGGCCGACGAGCTCGGAGTAGACGCGACACTCGCGCACGCGGCGCGCGATCAGCTGCGAGTACTGGCCGCCGAGGTCGAGAACGAGAACGGGCCGGTCGTCCCGGGCCGGCAACTCGAGGACCTGGGCCTCCTCAGCGCCGATAGTTCGGCGCCTCCTTCGTGATCGTGACGTCGTGCGGATGCGACTCGCGCAGCCCCGCCGCCGTGATCCGCACGAAGCGCGCGCGCTTCATCTCGTCGATCGCCGCCGCGCCGCAGTAGCCCATCGCCTGGCGCAGGCCGCCCACGAGCTGGTGGACGACGTGCTGGAGCGGGCCCTTGTAGGCGGTACGGCCCTCGATCCCCTCCGGAATGAGCTTCTCGACGTCCTCGACGTCGCCCTGGAAGTAGCGGTCCTTCGAGAAGCCGCGCGCCTTCATGGCGCCGAGCGAGCCCATGCCGCGGTACTCCTTGAAGCGCTCGCCCTGGACGAGGATCACGTCGCCCGGCGACTCCTCGACGCCCGCGAGCAGCGAGCCGACCATGACGGTGTCCGCTCCGGCGCCGATCGCCTTCGCGATGTCGCCGGAGGAGGTGAGGCCGCCGTCGGCGATGACCGGCGCACCCGCCTGCGCCGCGACGCTCGCGACGTCGCTCACCGCGCTGACCTGCGGCACGCCGACGCCGGCGACGACGCGCGTCGTGCAAATCGAGCCCGGCCCGACGCCGACCTTCAGCGCGTCGGCGCCCGCGTCGAGCAGCGCCCGGGCAGCCGCGGCCGTGGCGATGTTGCCGGCCACGACCTCGAGCGACACCGCGTGCTTGATCCGCCGCACCATCTCGATGACGCCCTGGGAGTGGCCGTGGGCGGTGTCGACGACGATCACGTCCACGCCCGCGCCCACGAGCGCCTCGGCGCGCTCGAGCGCATCGGGCCCGACCCCGACCGCGGCACCCACGCGCAGCCGCCCCCGCTCGTCCTTCGTCGCCTCGGGGAACTCGATCTTCTTCTGGATGTCCTTGACGGTGATCAGGCCGCGGAGCCGCCCGTCGGCGTCGATGACGGGGAGCTTCTCGATCTTGTTGCGGTGGAGGATCTCCTCCGCCTCGTCGAGCGTCGTGCCGACGGGCGCCGTCACGAGGTTGCGCGACGTCATGAGCGCCGACACCGGCTGCTCGACGTCGTCCTCGAAGCGGAGGTCGCGGTTCGTGAGGATCCCGACGAGGATCCCCGCGCCGTCGGTGATCGGGACGCCGGAGACCTTGTACCGCGCCATCAGCTCGACCGCCTCGCGCACGAGCGCGTCGGGCGGGAGCGTGACCGGCTCGACGATCATCCCCGACTCGGACCGCTTCACCTTGTCGACCTCGGCGACCTGCTCCTCGATCGAGAGGTTGCGGTGCAGGATTCCGATCCCGCCCTCGCGCGCGAGCGCGATCGCGAGCCGCGCCTCGGTGACCGTGTCCATCGCCGCCGAGACGACCGGGATGCTCAGCTCGATCGACCGCGTCAGGCGCGTTCGCGTCGAGACGTCGTTCGGGAGCACGCGCGACTCCGCCGGGACGAGCAGGACGTCGTCGAACGTGAGGCCTTCCTTCGCGAACTTCCGGTCGAGCTCGACGAGTCGCTGCAGCTCGTCGGGGCGGAGCTCGACGCTCACGCATCGCCCCCAACGGTGCGGAAAGCAAGGGCCTCCAAGACGGCAAGGGTACCACCCTCGACGGACGGGAACCTCGGCGCCGCACACAACGCCCTAACAGTCGCGGGCTAGTTTGGATGCCCGTGCGCACGGTGCTCGCGGCGCTCGCCCTCGCGGCCTCCGTCCTGCATTCGGGGGCTGCCGCGCCGCGCCCGCAGACGCTCTACCAGGCGCCGCCGCACCAGCAGATCTCCGCGTTCGCGCAGGACGGCCCGTTCCTCGCGTGGTTCGCGCCGAGCGCGAAGAGCTGCAACGTCGTCCACGTGCTCGCGCTCGCGAACGGCGGCCAGGTCCGGCTCCCGGACCAGACCGCGAACGCGCCGAACGTCACCTGCCATTGGCTCGTCGTCCCGCCGGTGCGCCTCGCGCTCGCCGCGAGCGCGGACAACGTCCTCTGGACGCTCCGCGAGCAGGCGCCGGTCCCGTTCGACTATGTGCTGGGCGCCGGGGTCGCCGATCCGCTCGAGCGGCGCTTCTCCGAGGTCGCGCACGGGAAGACCGGCGTCGGGCTCTGGCTCGGCGGCGTCGCGGGCGACGGCTCGACGCTCGTCTACGCGACCGCCTCCGTCGCGTACGTCGACGAGGTCGCGTGCCTCGCGGGCGGGTCGTGCCGCAAGAAGCTCGTCGGCGGCGGCATCCACCGGATAGTCGGGCGCACCGACCGGCTCGTCCCGAACACGTGGGCGACCGTCGCGGTCGCTGCGTCGAACGACCGGATCGCGGACGTGCAGGCGGCCGCGGCGGTCGGCAAGTCCGGCACACCGGTCGCCTCCGCGAGCCTCCCGATCGAGATCCGCGACGCGCAGACCGGCAAGGTCACCGGGCGCATCGTCCCGCGCGGCGTGCCCGAGGCGGTCGCGCTCTCGGCGAACGTCCTCGCGACGCTCGAGCGCTCGTCGCTCGGGCTCCGGATCGCGTGGTACGACCCGGCCGACGGCTCGCCGAAGGGGTCGGTGCCCGTGCCGAAGGGGACGAGCGACGAGCTCTCGACGAGCGACCAGCTGATCGTGTTCCGCGTCGCGCGGTCGATCCGCACCGTCGACGTCAGCTCCCACGCGGTGCACACGCTCGCGACCGCGGCGTCGGCGCCGATCGGCGTCTCCGTCGAGGGGAGCCGGATCGCGTGGGCCGAGAACGTGAAGGGCCGCGGCCGGATCCGCGCGATCTTCGTGAACGGCCGCGGCTAGCCGACGGGCTGCAGCTCGTCGAGCTGGACGTCGCCCGCGATCCGCATCGCTTCCCTCGGGTCGAAGTGACCCGCACCGAGCTCGAGCACCGACGCGGCCGCGCAGCCGACACCGGTCCGCAGCGCATCCTCGAGCGGACGCCCGTTGAAGCGCGCCGCGAGGAACCCGGCGAGGAGCACGTCGCCCGCGCCGACCTGCGCGATCGGGTCGAGCCGCGGCGTCGTCGCGCGGAAGCGGAACGACTGCCGCTCCTCGGTGAAGAGCCCGTAGCAGGTCGTCTCCTCCGAGATGAGGACGTTGCGCGCGCCGATGCCGGCGATCGTGTCGAGCGCCATCAGGAAGTCGTCCGCCTCGAAGAACTCCTGGCCGACGAGGCTCTCCGCCTCGCGCTGGTTCGGCGCGACGAGGAACGGCTCCGCCTCGACGCCGAGCCGCAGCGGCTCGTTCTCGCAGTCGAGCACGCACTGCACGCCGCGCCGGTTCAGGTCGCGGATCGTCTCGCCGTAGAAGTCGTCCTCCACGTCGCGCGGCAGCGAGCCGGAGAAGACGACGTACGTCGCGACGCGCGAGAGGTAGTGGAGCTTCTCCTGCAGCATTTCGAGCTCCTCGGCGCGCACGGCGGGTCCCCACTCGTACACCTCGGTGAGCGTGCCGGCCGTCGGGTCGACGAACGCGCTCGACGTGCGCGACTCGTCGGAGATGCGCACGAAGTCGTTGAGGATCGCCTCGCCCGCGAGCTCCTCGACGATGCGGTCGCCGGTGCGGCCGCCCGCGAGCCCGGTCGCGATCACCGGAGTGTCGAGCCGCTTCAGCGCGCGCGCGACGTTCACGCCCTTGCCGCCGGCCATCGTCAGGCTCTGGCTTGCGCGGTGACGGTGCCCGAGCTGCAGGTTCGGGACCGTGAGCGTGCGGTCGACGGCGGCGTTGAGTGTGACGGTGACGATCATGAGAAGAGCCCGACGAAGTCGTGGACGGTGCGCGTGGCGTACCAGCGCAGCCGACCGCCGAGGCCCGGCCTCTCGACCGAGCGGGCCGCGACCAGCGGCCGCTCCCAGTAGAGCTGCCCGTCCACGCGGATCTCGATGGTACCGAGCCGCTGCCCCTGCTCGACCGGCAGTTTCACCGCCGAGGGAGCCGTGATCCGCATCACGACGTGGCTCCCGGCCGGGATGACGCGGACGAGCGGCTTCGTCGCCGCGAGCGCGAGCGCCGGCCTGCCGTAGCCGGTCTCCGCGTACGCGTACGGCTTCGCCGCGACGAGCGTCAGCGTCCGGTACTGCGCGACGCCCCACGAGAGGAGCCGCCGGAGGTCTGCGTTCCGCTGCGTGCGCGACGGGCTGCCGAGGATCACGGCGTAGATCGTGTAGCCCTGCCGGCGCGCCGCGGCCACCTCGCACCAACCGGCCTTGTCCGTGTGCCCGGTCTTGACGCCGATCAGCCCGGGGAACACGCCGAGGAGGTCGTTCCACGTGTGCACCGCGACGTGGCCGTTCTCGATCGTGTCGGTCCGCCTCTTCACGATCGAGCGGAAGAGCGGCGAGTGCATCGCGACCTGCGCGAGCACGCCGAGGTCGTGCGCGCTCGACACGTGACCCGGTGCGTCGAGCCCGTCGGGGCGGACGAAGTGCGAGTCGCGCAGGCCGAGCCGCTGCGCCTCCTCGTTCATCCACGAGACGAAGAGGTCGCGGTCGCCGCCGGCCGCCGCGTCGGCGAGCGCGTCCGCAGCGTCGTTCGCGCTCTGAATCAGCGCGCCCTTCAACAGGTCGTCGACGGTGATCTTCTGACCGGGGCGGAGCGGGATGCGCGAGCCGCCGGCGCGGGCGGCCTTCGGCGACACGGCGACGGTCTCGCCTGGCTGCAGGTGCTTCATCGCGACGATCACCGTCATCAGCTTCGTGAGGCTCGCCATCGGCAACTGCCGGTGCGCGTCGTACGACGCGAGCACCTCGCCGTTCGCCGCGTTCATCACCTCCCACGCGTTCGCGTCGGCGGTCGGCGCGGCAGCGCGGGCCTGGCCGGCGAACGCGCAGAGTGCGAGAGCGGCGACGAGAGCAACGGCCGGCCGGCGCATCGCCGGAAGGCTAGCCGCTGTCAGCGAACGCGGATCTTCTGGCCGACCTGGAGCGCGTTCGAGCTGACGCCGGGGTTGAGCCGCTCGATCTCCGCGATCGTCGTGTTCTCCTTGACGGCGATCGCGCCGAACGTGTCGCCCTTCTGCACGACGTAGTAGTTCGCGCCGCTCGCCGTCGTGCCGGACGTCGTCACGGCGGTCGTCGTCCGTTGCGTCGTCGTCGCCGGAGGCGGCGTCGGCGGCGGGGCGGGCGGCGTCGAGCCGTGGCCGCCGAGGCCGGAGCGGATCAGGAGCACCGCGATCGTGACCGCGAGGAGGAACGCCGCGGGCGCGGCATATCGGGCGATCCCCTGCCGCCGCTCGCCGCCCGGCATCGCTACCAGCCGGAGACGGCCCAGACCTCGCCCGCGAGCCGCGCCGCCTCCGCGCCCGCGGCTGCGCGCCAGTCGCCGCCCGCCTCGCGGTACGCGTAGATCACGGAGCGCGACGCCGACACGAGCGCGCCGGCCGGCCCGCTCGTGAACGCGGGCGCGAGGTCGGCCGGGCTCCCGCCCTGCGCGCCGACGCCGGGGAGAAGCAGCACCGACTGCGGCAGCAGCCGGCGCATCTCCGCGACCTCGCGCGGGTACGTCGCGCCGACGACCGCGCCGACCGACGAGAGCCCGCGCTCACCGACGAGGTCCTCGCCCCACGCGCGCACGAGCCCGGCGACGTGCTGCCACAGCGTCGAGCCGTCCGAGAGCACGACGTCCTGCACGTCGCCGCCCGCGTTGGAGGTCTTGACGATGCAGAAGAGCCCCGCGCCGCCGCGCCGCGCCGCGGCGAGGAACGGCTCCATCGACTCGCGGCCGAGGTACGGGTTGAGCGTGACGGCGTCGGCGACCGGCGGCTGGCTGCCGCGCGGCTCGACGTACGCCGCGGCGTACGCGCGCGCGGTCGAGCCGATGTCGCCGCGCTTCACGTCGAGGATCACGAGCAGGCCCGCGGCGCGTGCGTAGGCGCAGACGTCCTCGAGCGCGCCGATCCCGGCGCTGCCGAGCGCCTCGAAGAACGCGGACTGCGGCTTCACGGCGACGGCGTACGGCGCGACCGCGTCGACGATCCCGCGGCAGAAGCGCGCACACGCCGCCGCGCCCTCGCCGCGGAACTCGACCGGCAGGAGCTCGACGACCGGGTCGAGCCCGACGACGAGCTGCGAGCGCTTCCGGTCGACGGCCTCCGCGAGCCGGTCGGCGAACGGGGCGACCGCGACCTCCGTCGCCGGGCGCAGGTCCTGGGCGGCCATCGCCACGAAGGCTACTCAAGTCCCCGGAACGCACGAAGGGCCGCCGGAGCGGCCCCTCGCGATCCTCGGAGGAGACTACGAGCCGCGCTGCTCAGCCGCCCTTGACCGCCGCCTTGAGCCCACTACCGGCCGAGAACTTCGGGACGCGCGCCGCGGGAATCTGGACCTTCTGGCTCGGGTTCCGCGGGTTCACGCCGGTGCGGGCGGCGCGATGCTGCGTCTGGAACTTGCCGAAGCCGGTGAACGTCACGTCGCCGCCGCCCTTGAGCGTGTCCGTCACCGTGTCGAGAAACGCGTCCACTGCCTTCGCCGCGTCGCGGCCCTGCAGCCCACTTCTCCGTGCGACCTCCGCAACAAACTCCTGTTTCGTCACGAGCCTCTCCTCCTGATCGTGGTACGTGGACGACCGAATCGACCCTAGCAGGGTTTCGGATTCCGCTCAACCATGCGGTTTTGCGGGACTTTTCGCGCCCGCCAACAGCTCTCCTGCCCGGAAGACGGGCCGCAGTCGCACCGCCGCGCGTGCGAGTGCGTCGGCGCCGCCTTCCTCGCGATCGACGACGCACACGGCGGTGTGCACGACGAGCCCCACCGCGCGCAACGCGTCGACCGACTCGAGCAGCGCACCGCCGGAGGTGACGACGTCCTCGACGAGGCACACGGTCTCCCCCGCGTCGAACGGTCCCTCGAGGCGGTTCGCGGTCCCGTACTCCTTCGCCTCCTTGCGCACGATGATGAACGGAAGCCCGGATGCCAGCGACGCGGCCGCGGCGAGCGCGACGGCGCCGAGCTCCGGGGCGGCGAGACGCGTCGCGTCCGGCGCGTGCGCCGCGACCTCGGCCGCGATCCGCTCGCCGAGCGGGCGCAGCAGGTCGGGCCGCGTCTCGAACCGGTACTTGTCGAGGTAGTAGCGGGAGCGCCTGCCCGAGCGGAGGACGAAGTCGCCCTCGAGGTAGGCGTGCTCGACGAGCGCCAGCGCGAGCGGGTCGTCCGCGGTCACCGGCGCGCGGCCGCCAGGGCCTGCCGCGCGAGCGGGAGCAGCCGCTCGGCCTCCGGCGAGCCCTCGACGAACGAGACCATCGAGCCGTCGGCGAAGTAGACGTCGAGCCGGTCGCGGCGGCGCGCCGACGAGCGGCGGTAGAAGAGCGTCCCCGCGAGGAGGCCGGTCGCGAACCCGGCGAGCGCGAGCGCCTTCCGCTTCACGACGCCGTCTCCTCGGGAGGCTTCGTCGTGCGCCGGCGGCGCTTCGGCTTCGGCTCCTCCGCCGCTCCGCGCAGGCAGCTCTTCAGGTCGTAGAACACGAGCCCGACGGTCGGCTCCGGCGCGGTCGTCGCGACGACGCCGCGACCGCCGTCACGGACGACGAAGACGCTGCCGTCCTGCGTCGACGCCTCGAGCTGCGTCACCTCGGTCTCGCCGCTGCGGAAGGCGGCCGCGGCCTCGAGCAGCTCGCCTGCGGTCCGGACGAGCTCGGCCGACGCGTCGGCGTCGGTGAGAGTCGATCCCTGGACGGCTCCCGCCACGTCGAACAGCACGGCCGCCTCGATCTGCGACGAGATCTCGGTGAGATCGGCAAGGGCCTGCGAGGCGTCCATCCGGCCCGGAGGCTAACACCTTGCTGGATTCGGCCCCGTGAAGATCCGCAAGAGAGCCCTCGTCCAGAAGTTCTTCGCCGACCGCGGCACGCACCTCGCCGCGATGGTCGCGTACTTCGCGCTCCTCTCGTTCGTGCCGCTCGTGTTCCTCGCGCTCGCGCTGCTCGGTCTCGTGCACCGGGCCGACGCGTCGGACTTCCTCGTCAAGGAGCTGAGCCATGCGTTCCCGAGCAGCTCGCTCAACCGCATCGTCCAGCTCGTCCACGAGGTGCAGGACAACGCGACCGCGCTCGGGATCATCGGCGGGATCGGCCTCCTCTGGGCGGCGCTGTCGCTCTTCAGCGCGCTCGAGTCCGCGTTCAACATCGTCTACGACCGGCCGAACCGCTCGTTCTTCCACGGGAAGGGCGTCGCGGCCGCGATCATGGTCGGGTCGCTCGTGACGCTGTTCGCGAGCCTCGTCGTCGGCGCGTTCGGCGTCGAGGTGCTGAAGCGCTACGCGCCGGGGTTCTCCGGGTCGCCGGTCGCGGCGTACGTTCTCTCCGTCGCGGTCTCGCTGCTCGGCGTCTTCGCGTTCCTGCTCGCGGTCTACCGGCTGCTGCCGAACACGCACATGACGATCCGCCAGGCGGTGCCGGGCGCGGTCGCGGCGTCGATCGTGCTCGAGGCGTCGTTCCAGATCCTGCCGGTGTTCGTGCGGTACGCCGACGTGAACGTGACGCTGCGCGTGCTCGGCGGGCCGGTGATCCTCTTGCTCTGGCTCTACGTGATGGCGAACGTGATCGTGCTCGGCGCGGAGCTGAACTGGTGGCTCGCGCGACGCACCGACGTCACCGAGCCGCCTGCGGAGCCGGTGCCCCCTCCTGCACCACCGACTCGATAGTCCCGCTCCGCTTGATGAAGAAGAACCACGTGTGCGCGAGCCCGCCGTGCTGCCACGTCTCCGTCAGCGTGACGACCGCGCGGTCGTGCTTCACGAACGTGACGTCCGTCGCGCAGTCGCCGTCGAGCGGCTTCGCGGGCGGCGGGCCGCCGACGGGGATCGTGCACGCGATCTTCCCGGGCACGTGCGGGAACAGCGTGCTGAGCTTGCGCGCCTCCTTGCCGTGGAGGAAGAACCTCGCGAGCACCTCGCGCTGCTCGCTGTCGTTGCCGCCGCAGCCCGCGAGCAGGAGCGCCGCAGCGCCGGCGGCCGCGAGCGCCTTCAGGAGCGCGCGCGCCGCGCGCGCACGATGCGAGCTCTGCGCCTTCCACGCGTCCCCGAGCTCCGCGACGGTGCGCTCCTCGCCGTCCGGGACGAACACCGGGTCGTAGCCGAAGCCCTCGGTGCCGCGCGGCTCGCCGGCGATGCGCCCCTCGAGCGTCCCGCTGCCGCGCACCTCCTCGCCGTCGGGCGAGAGTGCGACGAGCTCCGAGACGTAGCGCGCGCCGCGCCGTTCCGCGGGGACGCCGTCGAGCTCGCGGAGGAGCTTCGCGATCGCGGGCGCGCCCTCCGGCGCGTAGCGCGCGGACTCGACCCCGGGACGGCCGCCGAGCGCGTCCACCTCGATCCCGGAGTCCTCGCCGATCGCCCACGCGTCGCCGTCCGCGTGCGCGCGGCCGAACTCCGCCTTGCCGCGCGCGTTCTCCTCGTACGTCGCGCCCGTCTCCGGCGGCCAGCCGTCCGCGTCGAGCGGCGCGATCGTCCAGCCCGGGAGCAGCTCCTCGAGCTCACGCGCCTTGTGCGCGTTGCGCGAGGCGAGGATCGCCCTACGGGAGCGGGAGGGCAACGGCCTCGGCTTGGACGTTCGCGATCTCGGCGATGCCCGCCTCTGCGAGCGCGAGCAGCTCGTCGAGGCGCGCGCGCGTGAACGGGTCCTTCTCCGCCGTCGCCTGCACCTCGATCAGCCGGCCGTCGCCCGTCATCACGACGTTCATGTCGGTGTCGGCGCCCGAGTCCTCCTCGTAGTCGAGGTCGAGGAGCGGCACGCCGTCGACGACGCCGACGGACACCGCCGCGACGGAGTCGGTGAACGCCTTCGAGAGCCCGAACCGGTCGAGCGCGCGGCGGGCCGCGACGTACGCGCCGGAGATCGACGCGCAGCGCGTGCCCCCGTCCGCCTGGAGGACGTCGCAGTCGAGCCAGAGCGTCCGCTCGCCGAGCGCGCGGAAGTCGACGACGGCGCGGAGCGCACGCCCGATCAGTCGCTGGATCTCGACCGTGCGGCCCTGGAGCTTCCCGCGCGACGCCTCGCGCTCGACGCGGTCGCCCGTCGACGCCGGCAGGAGCGAGTACTCCGCCGTCATCCAGCCGCGGCCCTGGTTGCGCAGCCAGCGCGGAACCTCCTCCGCGACCATCGCGGTGCAGAGCACCTTCGTCCGGCCGCACGAGATGAGCGCCGAGCCGTGCGGGTTCTCGAGGTAGTCCGCCTCGATCGTGAGCGGGCGGAGCGCGTCCGCGCGGCGGCCGTTCTCTCGGCTCATTCCCGCTCCAACGCCGGCCAAGCCGGCGTCTCCGCTCCTGGGTCGCCTCCGTCGAGCCTACGGCTCATGCAACAGCCCTCTCGAGACGCGCGACGGCGACCTGCTCGACATCGCCGATCGGGAACTGGAGGAAGCGGCGGCCCATCGTGCGGAACGCGTCGGGATCGCCGGTCGTGAGGAACCGCGACGCGCCGGGGCGCTCGGCGCCGCTCGCGATCCCCTTCCGCGCGAGCGTCTCCGCGACCTCGCGCGCCGTCTCCTCCGCCGAGAAGACGAGCGTCACGTCGCGGCCGAAGACGCGCTGGAAGACCGGCCGGATCAGCGGATAGTGCGTGCAGCCGAGGATCACCGTGTCGACGCCGGCGCGCTGGAGCGGCGCCGCGTACTCGCGCACCGCCTCCTCCGTCTCCGCGCCGTACGGATCGTCGCTCTCGATCAGCGGCACGAGGCGCGGGCACGCGACCGCGTCGAACGCGACGCCCGCGTCGAGCGCACGGACGAGCTCCGCGTAGCGACCCGCGTCGACCGTCCCCTGCGTCGCGAGCAGTCCGATCCGCCGGTTGCGCGTCGCCTGCACCGCAGCGTGCGCCTCGGGCGTGATCACGCCGACGACCGGGACGGCGAGCTCGCCCTGCAGTTGCGGCAGCGCCGCGGAGGTCGCCGTGTTGCAGGCCACCACGATCAGCTTCACGTCCTGCTGCTCGAGGAAGGCGCCGATCTCGTGCGCGAAGCGCCGCACCTCGGGGAGCGGGCGCGGCCCGTACGGCAGCCGGGCGTGGTCGCCGAGATAGACGAAGTCCTCGTACGGGAGCGTGACGAGGCACTCGTGGAGGACGGTCAGCCCGCCGACTCCGGAGTCGAACAGGCCCACGGGGCGGGTGTCCATGGCGGGAAGTGTAAAAGGGGCTACCCTGTGCGCGGCTTTGGGTCGGGCGATCCTCCTCCTCGCAACGCTTGTCGCGGCGCTCGCCGCCGGCGGCGCGTCGGCATCCGCGCGGTCCGCGGTCGCCCCGCAGGAGCTGACGATCGCGGCGGCGGACGGGACGCAGCTCGCCTGCGCCCTCGTCGAGCCGGACGGCACGCCGCCCGCCGGCGGCTGGCCCGCGGTGATGCTCTTCCACGGGCTCGGCGGCCGCCACCAGGACATGGAGCCGATCGCGACGGGTGCGCTCGCCCCCGCGGGCTACGCGTCGCTCATGTGCGACGCGCGCGGCCACGGCACGTCCGGCGGCCTCTTCGGGCTCGACGGGCCGACCGACGTCGCCGACACGCAGTTCCTCTTCAACTGGCTGACCGCGCGGCCCGAGATCTCCGACACGGAGATCGGCGCGTTCGGGATCTCGCTCGGCGGCGGCGCGGTGTGGAACGCGGCGGTCGCGGGCGTCCCGTTCAAGGCGATCGTCCCGGTGATCACGTGGACGAGCCTCACGACCGCGCTCGCGCCGCAGGGGCTCTCGAAGTCCGGGCTCGTCGTGCTGCTCGCGCAGGAGGTGCCGAGCGCGCGCTGGGACCCGGCGCTGCTCGCCGCCGTGCCGTCGCTCACGACGAGCACGAACATGGCGCAGGTCGTCGCGCTCGCCGCGCCGCGCTCGCCGCTGACGCATCTCTCGTCGCTCGCGACGCCGACGCTCCTGATCCAGGGACGGCACGACTTCCTCTTCGACATCGACCAGGCCGCGGCGGCGTACAAGCTGCTCAAGGGACCGAAGCGGTTCTACATCGGCGACCTCGGCCACGCACCGGCGCCGAACCCGCCCGCGGAGCAGCCGACGTACCTCGGCGCGGCGGTGCAGTGGTTCGACCGCTATGTGAAGGGGACGCAGAACGGCGTCGAGAAGCAGCCGCCGGTCGTCCTCGCGCACGATCCGTGGGACGGGAAGACGACGGCGTACAAGACGCTGCCGACGACGACGTCCGCGAGCGTCGCGCTCCCGGGGACGACGACGATGACGAGCCCGGGCGGCAAGGTCGTCCGCGGCGCGCGCCTCACCGGCGGCCCGCACGAGACGTTCGGCGACTCGACGGTGACCGTCCGCTACTCCGGCGCGAAGAACTGGGACCACCTCGTCGCCGTGCTGACGGTTGACGGCACCGGCACGCCGATCACGGCGGGCGGCACGAAGATCACCGGCTCGAGCGGCGTCGCGACGATCAGGCTGATGAACGAGAGCGTCCTCGTCCCGGCGGGGAAGCGGCTCGTCGTCACGATCGGCGCGACCTCGACGGTGCAGTCGAGCGCGAACGCCCTGTATCTCAACGACGTCCCCGCGGGCGCGTCGATCACGATCGGACGGACGACGCTGAAGCTCTCGATGCTGACGAAGGCGGTGTCGCGGTGATCCGTGCGCTCGCGCTCGCCGGCGCGCTCGCCGCGCTCGCCGCGGTCCCGGCGTCGTCCGGCGCGCGGCCGGCGGCGACGCCCGGCGTCACGGCGACGCAGATCCTCCTCGGCGGCACGGGCCCGCTCACCGGCGCCGAGTCCGCCTACAAGCCGGTGCTGACCGGCGCGCAGGCGTACTTCGCGTACGTCAACGCGCACGGCGGCGTCAACGGACGCAAGATCGTCTTCCAGCTCGAGGACGACCAGTACGACCCGACGCAGACCGTCTCGCAGACGCAGAAGCTCGTCGAGTCGGACCACGTCTTCGCGATCTTCGACGCCGTCGGCACGGAGCAGGCGATCGCCGTCTCGAGCTACCTGAACCAGCAGAAGGTGCCGCAGCTCTTCGTCGGCAGCGGCGCGACCGCGATCGGCTCGAACCATGCGAAGACGCCGTACACGATCGGGCTCCTGCCGAGCTTCGAGGGCGAGGGCGCGGTCTACGGCCGGCTCATCGCGTCGACGAAGCCGGGCGCGAAGGTCGGCGTCCTCTACGAGAACGACGAGTACGGCAAGGAGCTCCTGACCGGCCTGAAGCGCGGCCTCGGCTCGCACGCGGGCCAGATCGTGTCGACCGCGAGCTACGTCGTGACCGACGTGACGGTCGCGTCGCAGGTGGCGCAGCTGAAGGCCGCCGGCGCCGACACCTTCGTGATCTTCGCGCTGCCGGCGCAGGCGATCCAGGCGTTCGTCTCCGCGTCGCGGCTCGGCTGGAACCCGACGGAGTACGTCACGTCGGTCTCCATCGACCCGGCCGTGATGCAGATCGTCCAGCTCACCGCGGGGAAGGACGTCGGCGTCGGCGCCACGTCCACCGCGTTCCTCCACGACCCGACGAACCCGACCCAGCAGAGCGCGGCCGGCGTGAAGCTCTACAAGGCGATCATGAAGCAGTACCTGCCGGGCGAGGATCCGGGCGCGGTCGCCCACCTGTACGGGATGATGGCGGCGTACGCGATGGTCGACGCGCTGAAGCACGCCGGCAAGAACCCGACGCGGGCGAGTCTGCTCGCTGCGGCGACGCACATGAAAGAGGTCAACCCGTTCCTCCTGCCCGGGATCCCGCTCTCCACCTCGCCGACGAACTACTTCCCGATCCGCAAGACCTACCTCGTCCGCTTCCAGCAGGGCTACTGGCACGTGCTCGGGAAGCCGATCCCGACGAGCTGAACCCAGAAAGGAAGGACAGCCGCAGATGAACAGAGGAATCCGCGCGGCGATCGTCGCCGCCGTCGCGGCCGCGGTGCTCGCAGCCGCAGCCGCAGCATCCGCAGCCAACACCGCAACGGTCGCCGTCTCGTCCGTCGGCACCGCGACGACGATCCACGTCAACGTCCCGCAGGCGACCGATCCGATCGCAGCGATCACGTTCTTCATCCCGGCGGGCTGGACGGCGAGCCTCGGCGCGGCCGTCGGCTCGTCGATCGGCACCGTGAGCGCGCAGGCGAACGGCCACGACGTCGGCCTGACGCTCCCGCTCTCCGGCAACGTCTCCGTCGCGAGCCCGACCGCCGCGGCCGGCGACGTCTGCTCGCCCGGCACGCACGCCGCGATCTGGGACCTCAACCTCAGCGTCGCGGGCCAGACGCTCGTGCTCCCGCTCTACATCGACCAGACGAACGCGGCGACCGCGGCGCTCGGCCCGTACCAGATGCGGATCTGCCTGCCGCCGTGGGACGTCCCGGTCGGGACGCCCGGCCGTGCGTTCGAGGGCGCGCAGCTCCTCGACGCGACGTTCACCGTGACGAACGTGTTCACGGCGCCGACGGCGGGGCTCTCGGTCTGGAACAACCTCTTCACGCCGTACTTCCCGACGAAGGGCCTCCCGAACGTCGCCGCGACGTTCGACGCGCGCTCGCTCGTCGGCGCGCCGGCGCTCTCGATCAAGGTCGGCAAGAAGGGCACGAGCTACGCCGCGGGCGGCAAGCTCACCGAGGGCGGGGTCGCCGTGGGCGGCGCCGCGGTGACGCTGCTGCGCGGAACCTCCGCGACGAAGCTCGCGAGGTTCGCCTCGGCGACGACGAGCGCCGCCGGCTCGTGGGCGAAGACGGGCAAGAGCGCCGGCAAGGTCGCCTACTTCAAGGCGACCGCGACGGTGAAGGAGCGCGACGCGACGTCGACCGGCTGCGCGCAGCCGCTGCCGGCGTCGGTCGCCCCGGGCGGCTGCGTCAGCGCCACGCTCGGCGCGTGGACGGCGACGAGCCCGGTCGCGAAGTTCAAGCCGTAACGACGCGCGACGGTGGGGTCGGGCGCTAACGTCAGGCGCCTGACCCCGCCGATCCGCATCGGGACGTGCTCGTGGGCCGACGAGGCCCTCTCGAAGTACTTCTATCCGCCGAAGCTGCCCGCGAAGGAGCGGCTCGCCTGGTACGCGGAGCACTTCGACACGGTCGAGGTCGACTCGACGTACTACCGGCTGCCCACCGAGTCGATGGTCGAGGGCTGGGCCGAGCGGACGCCGCCGGGATTCACGATGCACGTGAAGGCGTTCGGGCTGATGACGCGCCATCCCGTCAAGATCGAGACGATCCCGGAGGAGCTGCGCGCCGAGATGCCGGTCGACGAGCGCGGGCGGGTCGACCGGCCGCCGCGCGAGCTGCGCGGCGCGGTGTTCCGGCTCTTCCTCGACGCGCTCGAGCCGCTGCGCAGCGCAGGCAAGCTCGGCGGGATCCTCTTCCAGCTCCCGCCGTACGTCGTCTTCAAGGAGGCGTCGCTCGACTACCTCGAGTGGGCGCGCGGAGAGCTCGGCGACGACGAGATGCTCGTCGAGTTCCGGCACGTCTCGTGGCTCGAGGAGGCGCATCGCGCGGAGTCGCTCGCGTTCCTCGAGCGGATTCGCGCGTCGTACGTCACGGTCGACGCGCCTCGCTCGGACACCGCGCGCAACCTCGTCCCGACCATCCCCGCGGTGACGTCGGAAACCGCGTACGTCCGCTTCCACGGGCGCAATCTCGCGACGTGGAACAAGCGGGGCGGCAGCGCGGCCGAGCGGTTCGACTATCTCTACTCCGACGAGGAGCTGGGCGAGTGGGTCGAGCCTCTGCGGGAGCTCGCGGCGCAGTCGGAGCGCGCGTTCGCGTTCTTCAACAACAACGCGTCGGCGGAGGATCCCGAGAACCCGCTCGGCCGCGTCTCGCAGGCGGCGACGAACGCGCGCCAGCTCCGGCGGCTCCTCGACGTGAACCGGATCGCGGCGTCCGGCGGAGCCGACTAGAGTCCGCGGCTGTGCACGTCCTCTCCGTCATCCACGGGCCCGAGGCGCGCGCCGAGCTGTTCGAGCCGGTCGTCGTCGAGAAGGGTCACGCGCTCGACGAGTGGAGCTTCATGCTCGGGACGCCGCCGCCGCGGCCGCTCGACTCCTACGACGCGGTGCTCGTGTTCGGCGGCGCGATGCACGCGGACCACGACGAGTGGCACCCGTGGCTCGCGGACGAGACGGCGTGGCTCGCCGGGCTCCTCGACCGCGGCGTGCCGACGCTCGGGATCTGCCTCGGCGTGCAGCTGCTCGCGCGCGCAGCCGGCGCCTGGGTCGGGGAGATGCCGGAGCCGGAGATCGGGTGGTACGAGGTCGAGCTGAACGACGCGGGCGCCGCGGATCCCGTGCTCGGGTCGATGCCGCGCACGTTCGACGCGCTCCAGTGGCACTACTACACCTACGCGGTGCCGGACGGCGCCGTCGAGCTCGCGCGGAGCGCGTCGTGCACCCAGGCGTTCCGGCTCGGCGACGCGTGCTGGGGCGTGCAGTTCCATCCCGAGGTGACGGCCGTGCAGATCGAGGGCTGGGTCTCCGACCCGTCCGATCCCGCGCCCGATCCCGAGCGGCTCCGCGCGGACACGCCGTCGCGGATCGGCCGCTGGAACGAGCTCGGGCGGGCGCTCTGCGGCGCGTTCCTCTCCGCCGCGGAAGTCGTGCTGGCCCGCGCGGCGTAGTGCCGCTCGACGCGCTCGGCCTCGCGCTCGCGGCCGCCGTCCTCCACGCCGGCTGGAACGTCCTCCTCCACGACTCCGAGGACGTCGAGGCGCGCACGGCGGCGGCGCTCGCGCTCGCGGTGCTGATCTTCGCGCCGGTCGCGGCGGCGACGTGGTCGGTGCATCGGAGCGCCGTGCCGTTCATCGCCGCGTCCGCGGTGTTCGAGATCGCGTACTTCTCGCTCCTCGTCGCGGCGTACAAGCGGCGGGAGCTCTCGGTCGTGTACCCCGTCGCTCGCGGGTCGGCGCCGGTGCTCGTGCTGATCGGGAGCGCGGTCGTGCTCGGGACGCACGTGTCGACGGGCGAGGCGCTCGGCGTGCTCGCGGTCGCCGGCGGCGTGCTGCTCGTGCGGGGCGTGCGGCGCGGCGCGGGCGGGCTGCCGATCGCGCTCACGATCGGGTGCACCATCGCGGCGTACACGCTCATCGACAAGCAGGGGCTCCAGCACGCGACGCCGATCCCGTATCTCGAGCTGACGACGGCGGCGGTCGCGGTCGCGCTGTGCGGCGCGGTGCTCGCACGCCGCGGCGCGGCCCCGCTGCGTGCGCAGGTGACGTGGACGTCGGTCGCGGCAGGCGTGGGCTCGTTCGTCGCGTACTGCCTCTTCCTCTTCGCGCTGCGCCTCACCGCCGCGCCGGGCGTCGCCGCCGTGCGCGAGACGAGCGTCGTCTTCGCCGCGGCGTTCGCCGCGTTGTTCCTCCACGAGCGGGTGACCGGCTGGCGGCTCGCCGGCGCCGCGGTCGTCGCCGGCGGCGTCGCCCTCCTCGCGCTCTCCTAGCTCAGGCCCAGGGAAGCGCGGACCAGTACGACGGCCGGCCGCGGCGGCTCGGGGCGAAGAAGCCGCCGTACGCCTCGTCCGGGCTCGTCGTCTCGAAGCGCGCGCCGGCGCCGTGGCGCTCCGCGAGCTCCGAGACCGGATACCGCACCGTCCACGGCTCGGCCCGCGCGCCCGCCATGAGGATCACGCACGGCGCGTCGCCCGCACCGACGAAGATGTGCTCCGTCCCCGGCGGCGAGTGGAAGAAGTCCCACTGCCGCAGCGTGCGCTCCTCGCCCTCGACGAGCAGCGTGCACTCGCCGGAGAGGACGAGGAACGCCTCCTGCTCCGACTCCGCGTGGTAGAGCCCGTTCGGCTCGCCCGGCGGAAGGACGTGCAGCCTGACGCCGAGCTGCTCGAACGGCGCGTCGTCGCTCTCGAACGCGCACTCCGCACCCGAAGGACGCAGCGCCGGGTCGTCCGTCTCCGAGGTGAGCCACTGCGCGTCGCGCACGTTCACGACGAACCAGCCGTCGCCCACGCCTATCGCTCCACCGGCAGGTCGTCGTGCCGCGACCACTCGTGCCACGAGCCTGCGTAGTTCCGCGCGTCGTAGCCCGCGTAGCGCAGCGCGAGCGTCGCGAGCGCCGAGCGCGAGCCCGAATGGCAGTACGCGACGATCGGCTCGCCCTCGGGAAGGTTCACGAGCTCGCGGATCCGCTCCGGCGCCTCCGGCAGGCCCGGCCCGGCGAAGAGCGCCTCGAGCTCGAGATGCGTCGCGCCGGGGATGTGGCCCTGCCGCGGGTCGCAGTGGTAGCCGCCCTTCCCGGCGAACTCCTCCGCGTGACGCACGTCGAGGAGCCGGAACGCCGGGTCGCCGAGCCGCGACGCAAGCTCGCCGCGCGTCGGCAGCGCATCGAGGTTCGGCTCGAGCGACGCCTCGCGCACGGGCTCGAGCTCGACCGCGCCCGTCGCGAGGTCGCCGGGCCAGCCCGCGATCCCGCCGAGCAGGATCGCGACGCGCGGATGCCCCGCGAGCTCCGCCATCTGCAGCGCCGGCATCGCGCCGATGCCGTCGCCGCGGTCGACGAGCACGAGCCGCTCCTCGCCCGTGATGCCGTGGCGGCGCAGCCGGAGCGCGACCTCCTTCGCAAGCTCCGTCGCGGTCGCCTCGTCCGCGCTCGGCGGCGGCGAGCCGAGGACGAGCGGCCGGGAGCCCGGGATGTGGCCGCGCATGTGCGCGTTCGGGCCGCGCACGTCGCCGACGACGAGATCCTCGTCGCCGAGATGCTCGGCGAGCCACGCCGAATCGACGACGCGCGGAAGACCGTTCACAGCGCGGCGACGATCGCGGACTCGGTGGCGACCGCGGGCCGCGCCTCGAGCCGTGCGACCCAGCTCGCGAGCGCGGGATACGGATCGAACGAGACGCCGAGCATGTCGCGCGCGCGGAGGATCCACGGGACGTACGCGATGTCCGCGAGCCCGTAGTCGCGCCCGCCGAGCCACGGCGCGCCCTCGAGCAGCGAGTCGAGCTGGAGCAGCGCGCGCTCGAACCGCGGCACCGCGTCGTCGTCGCCGCGCCGCAGCGCGTAGTACGGCGACGCCAGCTCGTCGTGGCGGAACATCCGCAGCCGCGCGAGCGCGCGGTCGGCCGGGTCGGCGGCGAGCAGCGCCGGCTCGGGGTACCGCTCGTCGAGGTACTGCATGATCACCTCGGACTCCGGCAGCAGCCAGCCGTCCTCCTCGATCACCGGCACGCGACCCGTCGAGTTCTTCTCGTAGATCCACGCCGGCCGGTCGGCGAGGTCGATCTCGACGACCTCGTACTCGATTCCCTTCTCGGCGAGGACGATGCGGACGCGCGCGCAGTACGGACAGCGCGGTGCGTCGTACAGCGTGAGCGTCACGCAGTCCACCCGTGGCCGGCTTCCTCGATCCCCATCACGGCCGCGATCGCCTCGACGAGCTCGAGCGCCGGCGGCAGGTCGGCGGGCGACGCGGCGGTGCGCGCGACGTCGCGCACCTGGTGCGGGTCGGCGCCGGTGAGACGCGCGACGACGGTCGGGTTCGAGCCGAGCGCGATCACGTCGCCGGGCGGAAGCTCGCCGTGGAACTCCGGGACGGACGCGTACATGTCGACGTCGGAGCCGCGCTCGTACAGCGAGTACCAGACGAGCGCGCCCATCTCGACGCCGATCGCGAGCGTGACGCCGGGCATCGTGTACGACAGCTCCTTCGCGAGTGCGCGCACGAGCTCGGGATTCCGGTCGCAGAGCTCGTCGTGCACCGCGACCCACCCGTTGCGCGGGCCCGTGACGCTCGTCCCCTGCGACTGGCCGAGCCGCGGCAGCACCTTGTGCACCGCGGCCTCGACGGCGCCGGTGTCGTCGGTCTGCACGTGCACGGAGCCGAACGTCGGGCCGCTCGGTGCGGCGAGCCGCTGCTCGAGCGCGTCGAGCGGCGCCGCGAGCGTCAGCTCGACCGGCGCGAAGCCCCAGCGCTCGTAGACGCGCTGCGCGGCCGCGTTCGATGCGAGCACCTCGAGCTCGAGCGTGTCGAGCCCGATCTCGCGCAGCCGCGACGCGACCGCGCGCACGAGCTCCGACGCGATCCCGTTGCCGCGCGCCTCCGGCTTCACGTAGACGATGTCGAGGAAGCCGAGCCGCTCGCCCTTGCGCGACGCGACCGCGAGGCCGACGTCGTCCGCGAGCAGCACGACGTCGTCGCGCACCGCCCGGTCGAGCGCCGCCACGTCCTCGTCGCTGTCGGAGTCGCGCCACGGCGCGTCCGGGATCTCCGCCTCGAAGGCGAGCCACAGCTCGCGGACGAGCGGCAGGTCGTCGGGAGTGGCCTGGCGGATCACGGTGTGCGCTGGGCGAGCAGGAGGTAGTGGGCGCTGAGGTTCTCGTGGGGGTGGAATCGCTCGCGCGCCTCGCGCGCGTCGAGACCACCATAGAGCGCGGCGAGCGCCTTCCGCAGGACGAGGTCGCCCCACGGCCACGCGTGCGGGCGGGCGAGGTGCCGCGCGAGGTACCAGTCGGCCGTCCACTCGCCGACCCCGTGGAGCGCCGTGAGCCGCGCCTTCACCTCGTCGTCGGGGAGCGGCACGAGCGCTGCGAAGTCGAGGTCGGAGCGCGCGATCCCGAGCACGAACGTCGCCTTCGCACGCGAGAAGCCGCACTCGAGGAGCTGCGCGTCCGTCGCCGCGGCGATCGTCTCGCGCGACGGGAACGCCCACGCGAGCCCGACCTTCGTGCCGAATCGCTCGACGAGCCGGTTGCGGATCGCGCGCGCCGACTGCAGCGAGACCTGCTGCGACACGATCGTCCCGACGAGCGACTCGAACGGGTCCGGCCCGAGCGACGGCCGGAAGCCGGCGAGCCGTGGCACGACCTCCGCGAGGACCTCGTCGCCCGCGGCCCACTCCGCGAACGCGCCGAGGTCGAACGGCAGACCGAGCAGCTTCGCGACGACCGGCTCCGTCTCCGCGTCGAGCGGCTCGACGTCGACGCCGCCCGGCGCCGCAGCGATCCGCACCTCGCGCGCACCGACGGCGTGGTGCAGCGTGCCGTCCGCCCAGAGGTTCGCGAGGTCGGGCCCGAACGCGCGGAACCGCTCCGTCGTCAGCGCGAAGTCGAACGGCTGCGGGAGAGGGAGAAAGGCCACGCAGGGACGCTAGCGGCGGGTCGCCCTGCAACGACCCGCCGCCGCAGCGGAACTGCCCTACGGAGTCGCGCCGCCGACCTGCTGCGTCAGCTGGCCGAGGCCGGCCGCAGCCTGGTCGAGGCCCGAGTCGCTCGTCGAGGACGAGCCGGTGCTGCTCGTGGTGGACGTCCCGTTCAGGTACGCCTGCACCTTCTGCTCCAGCGCCTGGACGCGCTGGTCGAGCTTCTGCAGGACCGCGAGCTTCGTGTCCGCGTTCTTGCAGATGCGGTCGGTGCTCGACGTCGTGCACGCCTGGAGCTTCTGGATCCGCGTCTGGAGCCGCGCGTCGAGCGCCTGGAGCTTCGTCAGGACGTTCTTCGCGAAGGTGACGCAGCGGTCCGGCGCGCCGTTCGCGGTCGTGCCGCAGTGCTTCGCGAAGCGAGCTTCTGCGCCCTGGATGCGGTCGCGGATCTTCTGGATCCGCTGCTGCGCGTCGCCGGCGCGATTGCCCTGGTTGCCCTGCGTCTGCGTCGGCGTCGAGCCCGTCGGGCCGGGCGCCGGGTTGCTCCCGTCGTCGCCGAACGCGACCGGCACGGCCGCGAGTGCGAGGACGACGAGGGCGAGGGGGAACAGCCTCTTCACCATCGGTGGTGCTCCTCTGGTCGGGGTGGACGAGCGCACCCTGTGACCGGCGCGTAAACCGGTGCGCAGCCGCACGTAACGCCGAGGTAAAGCGCGCGAAGATCCCCCGGACGGGTCAGCGCGCGTGGATGCGGACGCTCACGACCGGCGAGACGGCCGTCGAGCCGTCGAGCCCGCGCGCGATCGCCACGAGCGACACCCGCTCGTTCCGCCTGAACCTCGCCGGGTCGAGGAACGCGCGGTACGGCGGGGAGTCGTCCACGTCGAGCCGCTTCCACACCGCCGATCCCGCACGCCGTACGGCGAACGCGACCGTCACGGGAGCGGTGCCGGAGACGCTCGCCGTCGCCGCCCAGAGGCTGCTCAGCGGATCGCCCGCGACCGTGAGCTTCGGCTTCGGCGCGGACGCGGCCGGGATCGCCGCGTCGGCGCGCAGCAGGACCGCTCCCGTCGCGGGCACCTGCACCGTGACCGAGCCGGACGCAGTGCTCGAGAGGGTGCCGCCCGCGCCGAGCAGCGGCGTCCACGTCGACGACGGCGTCGAGGTCGGGACGGTCGCGGTCGCGGCCGCGTCGCCGTTGTTGAAGAGCTCGAGGTACTCCCGCCGCCCCGCGGCGTCGATCCGGCTGATCGCGAGGAGCCCGCCCTTTGCGAGGCGCACGATCGTCGCGCCGGTCGAGAGCGCCGGGTTGTCCTGCCGCAGCGCGCCGAGCTGCCTGAGCTCGAGCTCGATCGGGTTCGTCGTGACGTCGAACGACGAGCCCGTCCCGATCGGAGGCCCGCCGACGCGCGGCTGGGTCTGCCAGTCGGGCACCTGCGTCGGGAACATGTCCTGCCGTGCCGCCTGGTCGCCGCCGGTGCCGATCATCCCGACCTCGTCGCCGTAGTAGACGACGGGCGCGCCGCGCAGCAGATACAGCAGGTCGTAGCCGAGGAGGACGTGGCGGAGCAGCGCGTCGCCGGAGAGCCCGCCGCCCTGCTGCGCGATCTGCAGCGCGGCGCGCCCCATGTCGTGGTTGCCGAGGAACGTCGGCGGCGTCGGGTCGGATCCGTCCGGCAGCCGGTAGTAGTCGTCGTCCTGCATCCGGTGGAGCACGGCGACGGCGCTCGAGCCGCCCGACGCGTACCCGGCGACGGCGTCCTGGAACGGGAAGTCGAGGACGCTCGGCAGGCCGCGGTCGCGCACGTACGTCGAGAGCTCGACGCTGTCCGTCAGCGGCACCTCGCCGAAGATCTGGAAGTCGTTCACGCCGGCGGAGCGCGCGGCGGCGAGGATCTGCGGCACCCAGAGCTTGAAGAAGCCCGCGTTGACGTGGCGCGCGGTGTCGACGCGGAAGCCGTCGAGCTTGTACGTCGTCACCCAGCCGGCGTAGATCTGCGCGAGCCCCTGCTCGACGTTCGGCTTCTCCGTGAACAGGTCGTCGAGCCCGTAGAAGTCGCCTTGCTCGTAGCAGGCCTCGTTGCACGACGAGAAGTCGATGTCGCCGCGGTCGTGGTAGTTCAGCGGGTCGTTCAGCCAGTCCGGCTTCTTCGCGCTCGCACCGCCGGGGAAGAAGTACGGGACGTGCGGCATCGTCTTCGCGCTGAGGCACGGGAACGTCTTCGTCCCGACGTAGCGCGCCGGGTCGAAGACCTTGCCGTGGCAGTCGCGGTACGGCGCGGTCGAGTACGTCGAGCCGCCCTGGAGCTGGATCACGTCGCCGGTGTGGTTGACGACGACGTCGAGGATCACCTTCATCCCGAGGCTGTGCGCACACGAGACGAAGTCGGCGAAGTCCTGATCCGAGCCGAGGTGCGGGTCGACGCGCGTGAAGTCGACGCCCCAGTAGCCGTGGTAGCCGCCCGAGTCGCCCTGCGACACCTGATTGACGACGGCCGGCGTGACCCAGATCGCGTTGAAGCCGAGGTTCTTGATCCGCTGCACGCCGTGCACCGGGTCGGTGCAGCCGCCGGTCAGGCCCTTGAAGTCGCCGCCGTGCCACCACGCGGTCGAGGTCGGGTCGAACCCGGTCGTGCCGCGGCCGCCGGTGACGCCGCCGGTGTCGTTCGACGGGTCGCCGTTCGCGTACCGGTCGGTCATCACGAAGTAGATCCGGTCGGTCGCGAGCGACGAGTCGGCGCCCGGCTGCGCGAGCGCGGCGAGCGTCGCGCCCTTCGGAGGCCCGGCCGTCTGCGTCGCCGCCGCGGCGGCCGTGAGACATCCCGCCGCGACGAGCGCGGCGGCCGCCCAGCTACCGAAGCGGCTCACCCGTCTCCGCGTCGAAGAAGTGAAGCCGCCCGACGTCCACACCGACCGGCACGGTCGACTGGAGCTTCAGCACGACGTGCGCCGGGAACTGCGCCACGAGGTTCGGCCGCGACCCGACCGGCCCCTTCGCCGTCGCGGCGTCCTCGACCTCCTGGCCCAGCTCGACGTCCCGGATCGCGCGCGCCTCGATGCGGAAGTACGCGATCGACTCCGCGCCGAGCGCCTCGACGAGGTCGACGCGTGCGTCGATCGTCGGCAGGTCCGGCCGCTCCGACGCCGGATGGACGAACTGGCTGCGCAGCCCGGCGATGACCGAGCGCCCGTCGTAGGACCGGAGGCGCGGATACGCCTTCAGCGCCTGCTCCGGCACGTCGAGCGACCTGCCGCCGAGATCGATGCTGACGCCGCCGTTGACCGTGACCTGCACCTCGAGCAGATTCATCGGCGGCGTGCCGATGAAGCCGGCGACGAAGAGGTTCTCCGGCCGGTCGTAGAGCGCCTGCGGCTCGGCGACCTGCTGCAGGACGCCCGCGCTCATCACGGCGACGCGGTCGCCCATCGTCATCGCCTCGATCTGGTCGTGCGTGACGTAGATCGTCGTCGTCCCGAGCTCCTGCTGCAGCTTCGCGATGTCCGCGCGCATCTGCACGCGCAGCTTCGCGTCGAGGTTCGAGAGCGGCTCGTCCATGAGGAAGACCTGCGGCTGGCGCACGATCGCGCGGCCCATCGCGACGCGCTGCCGCTGGCCGCCCGAGAGCTGCTTCGGCTTGCGGTCGAGCTGCTCGGTGAGATCGAGCATCTCCGCCGCCCACACGACGCGGCGGTTGACCTCGTCCTTCGCCTCCTTGCGGAGACGGAGCCCGAACGCGATGTTCTCGAACACGGAGAGGTGCGGGTAGAGCGCGTAGTTCTGGAACACCATCGCGACGTCGCGCTCGCGCGGCGAGACCTCGTTCACGACGCGCTCGCCGATGCGGAGCTCGCCGCCCGTGATGTCCTCGAGCCCGGCGACCATCCGCAGCGCGGTCGTCTTGCCGCAGCCCGACGGCCCGACCAGCACGAGAAACTCGCCGTCCCTGATCTCGAGCGAGAGGGAGTGAACGGCATGGAAGCCGTTCTCGTAGACCTTGTCGACCTCGTCGAAGACGACGTCAGCCATCGCTGATCCTCCAGATGTGGAATGCGGGCCCGTCGGCGGGAAGCACGCCCCCGCGGGCGTCCTCGCCGTAGAGCGTCTCGAGCCGCCCGAACGGGACGGCGACCGGATCGTGGGGCGCGCGCGACGCGAGGCACAGCAGCCGCTCGCCGCGGGTCTCGCGCAGGTACGCGATCGCGTCGGCGGAGACGTGGACGTAGCGGAGACCGCCGCGCGCGAGCGCCTCGTGCGAGCGGCGAAGAGCGCCGAGCACGCGGTAGTGCCCGAGGAGCGCGGAGTCCCAGGTCTCCGGGCGGTCCCAGGGCATCGTCCGGCGCGCGTCCTCGCCCCAGTCGCCCTCGAGCCCGACCTCGTCGCCGGCGAACACCATGGGCACGCCGGGCGTCGTCATCTGCATCCCGATCGCGACGCGGTGGGCGTCGTGCGATGCGGCGACCGAGCGGAACCGCGCCGTGTCGTGGCTGTCGAGAAGCGTCCAGGAGTTGAGCACCGCGTCCCACGAGATGCCCGCGCGGAAGGCGCGCATCGCCCCGACAGCGTCGAAGCCGTCGTAGTGCGGCGCGGGCGAGGACGAGAACACGTCCTCGAACTCGCCTTCGCGGCGGAGCCACCACCACGCCGGCCGGAGAAATCCCGCGTAGTTCATGACGCCGTGCCAGCCGCGTCCGTCGAGATCCAGCCGGAAGTCGTGTCCGTGCTCCGCGAGCAGCAGGCGGCCGCGCGTCAGCGCGCGCGCCCAGCGCGCGACGTCACCGGCGAGGTCGTCGAGCCGGTGCCGGCCGACCATGTTCGCGACGTCGATCCGCCAGCCGTCGAGCCCGGCGTCGAGCCAGGACTCGACGACGCTCCCCATCCTGTCGCGGAGCTCCGGCGAGCTCCAGTTCAGCTTCGGCAGCGAGCGCACGCCGAGCCACGACGCGTAGCCCCACGGCGGCGAGCCGTCGAAGAAGAAGAGGTCGCGCTCGGGAGCCCGCTCGTCCGCCTCGGCGCGGAGGAACCAGTCGTGCCCGGCACCGCAGTGGTTCAGCGTCAGGTCGCCGATCACGTGCATCCCGCGCGCGTGCGCGGCGGCGACGAGCGACGCGAGCGCGGCGTCGCCGCCGAGCAGCGGGTCGACCTCGGCGAAGCTCGATGCGTCGTAGCGATGCGTGCTCCCCGCGGGGAAGAACGGCGTCAGGTAGAGCACGTTGGCGTGGATCGACTCGATGTGGTCGAGGTGCTGCTCGACCCCGGGCAGGTCGCCGCCGAAGAGCTCGAAGGCGGTGTTCGGGCTGCGGCCCTCGGGAGGCGCGTCCCAGGCGCGCGGCACCGCCCACCCCGGCATCTCTGCGGACGCGCCCGCGCCGGTCGTCGCGAAGCGGTCGGGGAAGATCTCGTAGACGATGGAGCCCGCGTGCCAAGGGGGCGCGCCGCCGTCGAGCGCGAGCGCGAAGTCGTCCGCGCCGGGGATCTCGTGCGGCACGATTCCGCCGCCGGTGAGCCAGCCGTAGCCCGTGTCGCCGCCGAGGAGGAGCCAGCGGTAGCGGACGACAGGGTTCCCGACCGGGAGCGTCGCCCGCCACCAGAGCTCTCCGTCGTGCTCCTCGTCGAGAACGGCGTCGACCGAGTGCGGCTCGCCGTCGACGACGTAGCGCAGGCGGACCGCGTCCGCCGCGCCGCGCGGTGCGCGCATGCGAACGACGGCCTTGCCGCCGAGGTCGTCCGGACGCTCGAGGACGTACAGCTCCGAGCCGTCGTGGTGCGGCGCCGCGAGCGCCGACGCACGGGCCGCCTCTTCGATGCCGGACGTCACCCCTTCACCGCTCCCTGCGTGAGGCCTCCGACGATGAACTTCTGCAGCGCCATGAAGAGCGCGGCGGCGGGGATCGCCGCGAGCAGCGCGCCGGCGGCGAAGGGGCCCCAGCGCTGCCCGTACTGCTGGTCGATGAAGCCGCGCATGCCGAGCGGGAGCGTGAAATGGCTCGTCGTCTGCATGATCGCGCTCGCGATCACGAACTCGTTCAGCGTGAAGATGAACGAGATGAGCCCGACGACGGCGAGCACCGGCGCGGCGAGCGGCATCACGACGCCCCAGAAGATCTGGCCCGCGGTCGCACCGTCGACGCGCGCCGACTCGTCGAGCTCGCGCGGGATCGTGTCGAAGAAGCCCTTCATCAGCCACGTGTTCACGCCGAGCGCGCCACCGAGGTACACGATCACGAGCGCCGTGAACGTGTTGAGCCCGAGGAAGCCGAAGATCGCGCCGGTGTTGAGGATGATGAGGTAGATCGCGACGAAGAGCAGCAGCTGCGGGAACATCTGGATCAAGAGCAGCGTGAGCATCCCCATGCGCCGGCCCTTGAAGCGGAAGCGGCTGAAGGCGTATGCGGCGAGCGCCGAGAGGATCACGGTGAGGAACGCCGCGGCGCCGGCGACGATCATCGAGTTCAGGTACCAGCGGAGGAAGGGCGCGTCGACCTTGCTCCCGGTGCTCTGGTCGACGACGGTGTTGTGGAGGATCTGCGAGAAGTTCTTCAGCGTGAAGTGCGTCGGCAGGAACGACGTGCCGGAGACGGACTGGTCGGCGTTGAACGCGGCCGACGCGATGAACCACACGGGGAAGAGTGCGATCACGCACGCGACGATGCCGACGAGGTGCCTCCACCACGTGTCGGCGAGCTTCGGGCGCCTCGGTGCGGGCGCCTCGCGGACGGCCGGCCGCGCGCCTGCGGCGGCCTCGACGACGCTGCTCATGCGAGCTCCTCCAATGCTCTCGTCCGCGAGAACGCGATCGCGGAGATGAGTGCGACGATTGCGAAGATGATGATCGAGAACGCGCTCGCGAGCGCGAGATCCTGCCCCTTCCCCGCCGCGAACGCGAGCTTGTAGGTGTAGCTGATGAGGATGTCCGTCGACCCGGCGATCGACGAGTTCGCCTGCGGCGGTCCGCCCGCCGTGAGGAAGTAGATCGCGTTGAAGTTGTTGAAGTTGAACGCGAACGACGCGATCAGCAGCGGTGCGACCGCGACGAGCAGGAGCGGGAACGTGACGCGGCGGAAGAGCTGGAACGGCGTCCCGCCGTCGACACGGCCGGCCTCCGTCAGCTCGTCCGGGATCGCCTGCAGGGCGCCCATCGAGACGAGGAAGAAGTACGGCGTGCTCATCCAGGCGTTGACGAGGATGCAGGTCACCTTCGCCCAGTTCGCGTCGAAGAGCCACGGGATGCCGATGTGGAACATCCGGTTGATGACGCCGAACTTGTCGTTGAAGAGCCCCGCCCAGACGAGCAGCGCGAGGAAGCCGGGGATCGCCCACGGGATCACGAGGATCGTCCGGTAGACGCGCTGGAAGCGCATACCGCGCTTGTCGAGCGTGATCGCGAGGAACAGCCCGGCGGCGAACGAGATGGCCACCGACAGCGCGGCGAACGTGATCGTCCAGATCAGGACGCGAAGGAACGGCTGCCGCACGAGCGGGTCCTTCGCGATGCGCTTGAAGTTGGCGGCGCCGACACCGGTCGTCCAGCCCGGCTCGAGCTCGTCGGCCCCGTGGGCGAACGCTCCCTTGCCGTTGTCCGCGAACACCGCGCCGTCCGACAGTCGGATGAAGACGCCGCGCTTCGCGTCGTAGCGGAGCGTCGGCTCGAGCTCGACCGCCGTCGAGATCGTCTGCGGCCGGATCCCGGCCTTGCCGACGGGGACGATGAAGTTCTGGAGCGTCTTGTCGAGCGCGAAGAGCTCGGCGCCCTTGACCACGGTGTAGCCCTTCGCCGCGGTGATGCCGAGCGGCCCGCTCGTCACCGTCGACGGCGCGAGCGGCGTCAGCGCCTTCGTCGTGCCGACGTAGAACTTCTTCGACGTCTGGTCCTGGAGCAGCAGCACGAGCTCGCCGGACGACGTGCGCGCGACGGTCATCGTGTACGACCTGCCGTTCGGCGGCGGCTGCAGCGAATTGATCTTGATCTGCTGGATCGCGTCGTGCTTCGTGATCACATGGCCGGTCGAGTAGTTCGAGAGCGCGACCTTGACCGTGTAGAAGATCGGGATCACCTGGAAGCCGACGAGGAAGATCGTCCCCGGGATCAGGAACTTCAGCGGCAGCGTCTTCCGCGTCGGTGCGAGGTAGACGAGGTCGATCCCCGCCGTCGCGAGCGCGAGGACGACGACCGAGACCCAGTGGCTCCGCGTCAGGAGCACGTACATCGCCCAGAACGCGAACGCGTTGAGGATCCCGAGGAGGACGATCTTCGCGACGACGCCGGGCGTGCCGGAGAACGCGGAGAGGACGCGCGGGATGAGGGCCGGCCGCGGAATCTCGACCTGCGCGACGGCGGGAGTTGCACTCGTTGCGCTCACTCGACCTCGGGGGTGGAAGGAAGCGTGGGCGCCCCGGAGGGCGCCCACGCGTTGTCACCGTCGGTTCAGCCGATCTTGTCGGCGATCGAGCGCGCCGCGGCGGTGAAGGCGACCCGCGCCTTCGTCGCGCCTGCGCCCTTCGTCGACTTGACCCATGCCGCCCCGAGATCCGACCAGACGCTGCTCATCTGGGGGATGTTCGGCATCGGGACGCCGCCCGTGCCCGCCTTGCCGAACTGCGCGAGCACCGGGTCGTTGACCTGCTTGCCCGCGGCGATGTTCGCCGGGTAGCGGCCGTTGGCGGTCGCGAGCGCCAGCTGCGCGCTCGGGGTGGAGATGTAGTTGGAGACGAGGTCCTGAGCCAGCTGGTCGACGCCGTGCGCGGACGCGTACTTCGTGACCATGAAGCCCTGCACGCCGAGGAACGGCACGGAGGGATAGGCGATCTTCGGCATCTGGATGACCTTGAACTTCAGGCCGCTCGACGAGAGCAGCTGCGAGTTCCACGGGCCGGTGATCCAGAAGGCCGCCTGCTTCTTGAGGAAGGCGTTCTGCGCGGTCGACGAGTCGACGGCCGCGTTGATCAGGCCCTCCTTGTTCCACTTGTCGATCAACGGCGCGTTCTTCAGGAACTTCGGGTTCGCGACGCCGATGTTCGACGGGTCGAGGTTGCCCGCGCTGTTCGTGCCGAAGATGTAGCCGCCGAGGCCCGAGAAGAAGGGATACATGTGATACGCGTCGCCGCCGGAGCCCTGCTGCACGGCGATGCCCAGGTTGCCGGACGCCTTCTTCTTGTAGGCGAGCGCCTCCTGCTCGAGCATCGCGAAGCTCGTCGGGATCTTGACGAGACCGGTGTCGACGACGAGACCGATGTTCTCGATCTGGGTCGGAACGCCGTAGAGCTTCTTCACGGCGAGGCCGTACGAGAACGCGTTGAGGGTGTAGGCCGGGAACTGCTTCTTCACGGCCGGCGTGAGGTAGATGGGCTCGACGAGGCCGTTCGCCGCGAGCTGGCCGGTCCAGTCGTGCGCGCCGACGATCACGTCGGGCGCGTCCGATGCGGCGACCGTGCCGAGGTTGTCGCGGATGCTGCCGAAGTCCTTGACGACGATGTTGACCGTCGCGCCGCGGGCGTTCGCCCACGCAGTCGCGACCTGGGTGACAGCCGCCTTCCGGTTCTGGTCGGTCCAGATCGTGACGACGGGCGTCGCGGCCACGGCCGCCTTCGTGCTGCCCGCCACCGCTGCGAGGATCGCAGCGATCGCGACCACGACCACAGCGGCCGTGCGCTTCCTTGTCATCCCTAACCCTCCTGCTGTTGCTCCAACTTGGACGCCGGCTGAAACACGTTCGTCCGGCATGTAACAGTTGGTGAAGGTACGGCTCGATCGGGTGAATGTCAAGGAAGCGGCTACGAATCGTTCTGCGGACGAATACGGCTGGAAATAGGGGAATTTCCCGTAGGCGCCGGATTGCAACGGCCGGTGAAAGCTGTTACATAACGACGGAACATGCCTTCGTTGAGAGATGTCGCGCGCCGGGCCGGGGTCAGCGTCGCCACGGCGTCGCGGGTCGCGAGCGGCACGCCGCCCGTCCGGCCGGAGACGCGCGAGCGCGTGGAGCGCGCGATGCGCGAGCTCCTCTACGTCCCGCTGACCCGAAAGCCCGCGACCGGGCTGATCGGCGTGCTCGTCCCCGAGCTCGGGAACCCGATCTTCCCGGCGCTCGCGCAGGCGATCGAGACGCGCGCCACGGCGAGCGGCCTCGCCTCGATCCTCTGCAACACGCAGGAGGCGGCGTTCCGCGAGGTGGACTACGTCCACATGCTGCTCGACCGGCGGGTCGAGGGGATGATCTTCATCTCGTGCGAGATGACGAACCTGAGCGGCGACCACGGCCACTACGCGAAGCTCGTCGGCGAGGGCGCGAAGCTCGTGTTCGTCAACGGCGCGCTGCACCAGCTCGACGTGCCGTCGGTCGGTGTCGACGAGCGCGTCGCGGGCGAGGTCGCGACGAGGCACCTCATCGAGCTCGGCCACCGGCGCATCGGCTTCGTCGCGGGCCTCGAGCACTACCTCCCGACGCAGATGAAGGCGACCGGTCGCGCGCAGGCGCTGCGGTCGGCCGGCCTCGACTCCGAGGAGCTCGTCGCGCACGCCGACTTCAGCGTCGAGGGCGGACGCCGCGCCCTCGCCGAGCTCCTGTCGATGCCGTCCCCGCCGACGGGCGTGATCTGTTCGAGCGACCTGATGGCGCTCGGCGCGCTGCTCGAGGCGGCGAGCCGCGGCGTCAGCGTCCCGGACGACCTCTCCGTCGTCGGGTTCGACGGGATCGACGCGGCGAGCTGGAGCGTCCCGACGCTGACGACGGTCGAGCAGCCGATCGCGCAGATCGCCGACATCGCGGTGACGACGCTCGAGTCGCTGATCGAGGACCCGTCGCGCCGTCTCCCGAGCTCGTACTTCCGCCCGCAGCTCCGCGTCGGCGGGTCGACCGCGCCGCCTAGAGGTGCGACGTGAGCCCGGCGCCGGTCGCGTCGTCGCCCGCGGCCGCGTCGCCGTCCTGCGCGTTCTGGTACCAGGACAGCATGTAGCGCCCGTCGTCGAGGTCGCGCGCGAACGTCGACAGCCGCAGCGGGCGGAACGTGTCGCACATCACCGCGAGCTCCGTCGTCTCGTGCATCCCGATCGACGCCTCGGCGAGCCCGGGCTGCGGCCCGTGCGGGAGGCCGGACGGATGGAGCGTGATCGACCCGACCTCGACGCCCTTCCGCGAGCCGAACGTCCCGGAGACGTAATAGATCATCTCCTCCGACTGCAGGTTCGAGTGGTGGTACGGGATCGGCACCGCGAGCGGGTCGAAGTCGAGCTTGCGCGGGCAGAACGAGCAGATGACGAAGTTCGGGCCGGCGAACGTCTGGTGCGACGGCGGCGGCTGGTGGATCCGCCCCGTGATCGGCTCGAAGTCGTGGATCGAGAACGTCCACGGATAGAGGTAGCCGTCCCAGCCGACGACGTCGAACGGGTGGTAGTCGACGACGTACGTCTGGTAGCCGCCGCGCACGCGCACCTTCACCGCGAACTCGCCCTGCTCCCTGATCGTCCGCAGCTCGGTCGGCGGATGGATGTCGCGGTGGTAGTACGGCGCGCCCTCGACGATCTGTCCGTACTGGTTGCGGTAGCGGCGCGGGATCTCGATCAGGCCGGGCGTCTCGAAGACGAGGTGGCGCTGCGGGCCCTCCGGCCGGAAGCGGTACGTCGTCCCGCGCGGGATCACGACGTAGTCGCCGTCGCAGTACGGCACGTCGCCGAAGATCGTCTCGAGCGTGCCGCACCCCTCGTGCACGAACACGACCTCGTCGCCCTCGCCGTTGCGGAAGAAGTACTCCATCGTCGACGCGGGCCGGCAGAGGGAGATCTCGACGTCGTCGTTCCACATCAGCGTGCGGCGGCCGGAGATCTCGTCGCCGGACGGCTCGGTCGCCTCGTACGTCTTCAGATGCCGGTGCGCGTGCGTCTCGGGCACCCACTCCTCGCGCACGATCGGCTCGAAGTCGCCGAGCTCCATGACGCGGCACGGCGAGTACAGGTGGTAGAGGATCGACTCGTTGCCGGTGAACCCCTCGAGGCCCATCACCTCCTCGGTGAGGAGCGTCCCGTTCTCCCGGAACTGCACGTGGCGCTTGCGGGGGACCTCGCCGAGGCGCTGGTAGAACGGCATGGCGGGAGTTTAGACCGCGTTCGCCCCGATCCACTCGGCGAGGAACGGCTCGGCGATCCGGTAGCTCCCCGGGGCGTCGCGCACGACGAGCTCCGCGTCGACGAGCGCGTCGACCGCCTTCTGGACGCTCGACGGCGCGGGCAGCCCGTGGCGCCGCCGGTACCCGCCGCTCGTCAGCGCGGTCGACGGCTCGGCGGCGAGCGCCTGGAGCACGAGCCGCTGGACGCGGGAGACGGTGTCCCAGATGCGCGTGAAGTGCGCGTTCTCGGAGCGCAGCACGCGCGCGAGCGCGCCGGCGACCGTCGCGGCCGTCGCCCGCCGCTTCGGCGCGGTCTCCTCCCACAGCGCGTAGCAGAGCTCCTGCGTTCCGTACGGGTGGCCGCCGGTGATCTGCAGGACGCGCGCGACGGCGTCGTCGTCGATCGAGCGGCCGGTGTCGCGGAACCGGCTCACGATGAACGGCGCGAAGTCCGCCGGTGCGATCGGCCCGAGCTCGACCTGGCGCGCGCTCCGCCAGAACGGCTCGTTCACGTCGTTGAAGAGCCGGCTCATCATGCTCCGCTTGCTCCCGAGATAGACGTGCGAGACGTCGGGCTGCGCCTGGAAGACGGCGCGCATGAGCGCAGGCAGCCGCGGATCGAGCTCGATCACCTCCTGGAACTCGTCGAACACGATCGCGACGCGTTTCCTCCGCTCGGCGCCGAGCTCGGCCGGGAGCTCGAGCAGCCGCTCGAGCGTCGCGTCGATGTCGTCGCCCGCGTACCCCGCCGTGAAGCTGAAGCGCATCGCGCCGTCGGCCGGGTCGACCGTCATCGTCGGCGCGACGCGAAGGCCGCGGAACACCTGCGCGGCCCGGTCGCGCGCCCGGTAGATCGGCGTCGCGATGTCGTCGTAGATCGCGCGCGACAGGAGCGCGGCGAACTGCTCCTTCGTCGCCGCGCGCATCAGGTCGACCTGCGCGACGAGCACGCCCTTCGCCGTCAGGTGCTGGACGGCCCGCCAGACGAGCGACGACTTCCCGTAGCGCCGCGGCGCGGTGACGACGACGTTCTGGCCGTTGCGGATGTCGGCCTCGAGCTCGCGGAGCTCCGCCTCGCGGTCGGTGAACGCCTCGTCGAGCGCGAGGTCGCCGAAGCGGAACGGATTCGCCACGCTTCCTGTTATACGCCTGCTAGCGTATCGCCGTCAAGCGTATAGAGCAATTCGCCTAGTCGCGCAACGCGAGCGCGGCGAGGCGGCGGCCGACCGCCGGCGCGAACTTGAAGCCGTGGCCCGAGCAGGCCGAGCCGACGACGACGCGGCCGCGCCGCTCGAGGACGAACGACTCGTCCGCCGTGCTCGTGTAGATGCACGTCTCGGCGCCGACCGGGTCGGGATCGGCGTCGGGGAGCCGCGCGGCGACCCAGGCGGCGACCCGCTCGACGAGCGCCCCGTCCGGCTCGCCCTCCTCGTCCGGGTCGGTCTCGGCGCCGGCGTGGTGCGCGCCCGCCTTGAGCCCGTGCACCGGATCGTGGAGCGCGTACATCGCGTGGCCGCGCGTCGTCTCGTCGAGCTCGACGACGGACGGCGCCGGCGCGCCGTCCCGGCGGAAGTACGCGATCGTCTCGCGCGTGACGCGGACCGGGACGTCCGGCACGAGCCGCCGGATCCACGGTCCGGCCGCGAGCACGACGACGTCCGCGTCGACGTCGTCCGCCGACTCGACGCGGACGCCGGTCTCCAGACGCGCGCCGCGCGCGACCGCGGCGTCGAGGAACGCGCGGCGCGCGAGGTCGGCGCGCACGACGCCGGCCTCCGGCTGCTCGAGCGCGGTCCAGCCGTCCGGCAGCTCGACGCCGAGCGCGCGCGCCTCGACCGCGTCGAGGAAGCGGTACGGCTCGCCGCACGCGTCGAGCGCGCCGGCCGACGTCAGCTCCGGCGACGAGACCACCTCGACGAGGCCGTGGAGGCCGAGCAGCGCCTGCCCCGACTCCGCCTCGAGCTCGCGCCACCCGTCCATCGCCTCGCGCGCGAGCCGCACCCACGCCTCGTCCGGATACGCGACCCGGACGATCCGCGTGCGGCCGTGGCTCGAGCCGTGCGTGTGGTCGAGGTCGAACTGCTCGAGCACGGTCACCTCCGCCCCGCCCTCCGCCAGCGCCCACGCGGCCGCGCAGCCCATCACGCCCGCGCCGACGACGGCGACGCGCGTCACGCCGCGACGGTGTTGCGCAGCACGCCGAACGGCTCGAGCTCGAACTCGACGACGTCGCCCGCGCCGGCCGCCTCGCGCGGCGAGCCCTCGCCGCCGATCACGTCGCCGGGCAGGAGCCGCGTGTTGCTCGCGGCGTGCGCGACGTGCTCCTCGAGCTCGAGCGTGTCGAGCTCGTCCGCGGTGATCACGACCGGGCCGAGCGAGATCGCGAAGTCGTGCGCCTTCGTCCCGGCGAGCCCCGGGGCGAACCAGTCGTTCATGAGCGTGCAGCCGCCGATCGCGCCGCCGTCGCCGATCACGACCGCGAGCCGGAAGACCGGGACGATCTCGTGCCCGCCCGGAAGATGGACGACGGCGTCCGGGCCGACGATCGACGCGGGGTTCGCGAAGCGGAAGTCGTCGCCGTCGTAGATCCGCACCGAGGGTGGCCGCAGCACGGGCGCGCGCAGCACGACGTCCTCGAGCGCGAACTCCGCGTGCTCGCGCGCGTTGCCGCCGCCGGTGAAGTACGCCTGCAGCGTCTGCGCGGCGAGCTGGATCACGCGGTCGCCCTCGATCCGCCCCGGCCAACCGCGCTCGAGGTTGTCGTCCTTCGGGCTGAACATGCAGAGCTTCACGGCTCGGTGTGCACGATCACGTCGGAGATCTCGGGCCGCTCGCGGCGGATCAGCTCCTCGACGCGGCTCGCCTCCGCGTGCGCCTCGGAGAGCTGCGTCGCGCCGTCGACGCGGAGCGTCAGGTACGCGACCAGTCCCTCCTCGGTGTCGAGGAACCGGAGCTCGAGCGGGTCGGCGCCCGTCTCGCGGCGGACGATCCGCGCGACGGTGTCGGCGTCGCCCGCAACGTCGGAGGCGGCCGGCCGCGTGCCGGCGCTCTCCTCGGCGAGCGGCTCGAGATGGGTCTGGACGGACGACACTTCCGGTGCAGCTTTACGGATCGCGCGCTCGACGTCCTCGGCAATCGCGTGCGCGTCCTCGAGCGGCATGTCGCCGGGGAGCTTGAGGTGCAGCGAGACCTCGAGCCCCGCGTCGACCGCGACGACCGTGACGTTGTGCACCTCGCGCACGCGCGGCACGGCGAGCGCCGCCGCATGCGCGCGCTCGCGCACCGCCTGCTCGTCGCCGCGCGGCTCGACGTGGACGACGACGTCCGCCTCGGGCAGCGCGGCCTGCACCGCGCGCTCGACCTGGTCGGCCGCCGCGTGGCCCTGGCCGACGGCCTGCTCCGGCGAGACGCCGATCACGACGTCCGCGAAGTAGCGGCCCGCCGCCTGCCGCATCCGGAGCCGGCGCAGCTCGACCGGCGGCTCGATCGCCGCGATCGCGCGCCGCGCGGTCGCCTCCTCGTCGGCCGGCACGCGGTCCATGAGCACGTCGACGTTGCGGCGCATCAGCCGCAGCGCCGCGAGCAGCACGAGCGCCGCGACGAACATCGCGGCGATCGAGTCGGCGTTCTGGTAGCCGGCGCGCACGAGCAGGAGCCCGACGAGCACCGCGACGGAGCCGGCGAGGTCGCTGCCGAAGTGGAGCGCGTTCGACGCGAGCGCAGCGCTCGTGTAGCGGCGCGCCGCGCGTGCCGAGGCGAACGTCCGCGCGACGTCGATCGCGATCACGATGCAGATCACGGCGATCGCGTACCACTGCGGGTGCACCTCGCCGCCGTCGCCCGTGATCCGGACGATCGCGCGCCAGACGATGACGACGCTGCCCGCGACGAGGATCGCGCCCTCCGCGAGCGCCGCGAGATGCTCCGCCTTTCCGTGCCCGTACTGGTGGCGCGTGTCCGCAGGCCGGCCGGCGACGCCGACGGCGAAGAACGTCAGGATCGCCGCGATCAGGTCGATGCCGGAATGGAGCGCCTCGGAGAGCAAACCGAGGCTCCCGGTCGCGAGCCCGGTGCCGAGCTTCAGCCCGATGAGCGCCGCGGCGGCGAGCACCGAGAAGAGCGCCGTCCTGCGCTGCGGGGTCACCGTCGAACTGTATGCGGCGAGGTGGCCCCTAGAGGTTGCCGCGGAGCGCCTGCTCGCGCTCGATCGCCTCGAACAGCGCCTTGAAGTTCCCGTCGCCGAACCCGCGCGCGCCGTGGCGCTCGATCACCTCGAAGAACACGGTCGGCCGGTCCTGCGCCGTCTTCGTGAAGATCTGCAGGAGATACCCGTCGTCGTCGCGGTCGGCGAGGATGCGGTGCTCCTTCAGCACGTCGTAGTCCTCGTCGATCTCGCCGACGCGATCCGGCACCTCGTCGTAGTACGCGTCGGGCGTCGAGAGGAAGATCATCCCGCGCTCCTTCAGCGCGGCGACCGTGCCGACGATGTCGTCCGTCGCCATCGCGATGTGCTGCGCGCCGGCGCCGCCGTAGAACTCGATGTACTCCTCGATCTGGCTCTTGCGCTTGCCCTCGGCGGGCTCGTTGATCGGGAACTTGATCTTCCCCTCGCCGTCCGCCATCACCTTCGACATCAGGGCGGAGTACTCGGTCGAGATGTCCTCGTCGGAGAAGTGGATCATCTCGGTCATCCCGAACACCGTCTCGTAGAACTCGACCCAGTGGTTCATCCGGCCGAGCTCGACGTTGCCGACGATGTGGTCGATGTTCGTCAGGCCGACGGGCGAGACGGCGGTGCTCGGCGACGCGCTGCGGTAGCCGGGCTTGAACGGGCCGGCGTAGTCGGCGCGGTTCACGAAGGTGTGGATCGTCTCGCCGTACGTCGCGATCGCGGAGAGCTCGAGCGAGCCGAACTCGTCCTCGACGCGGTGCGGCTCGACGACGCCGCGCGCGCCGCGCTGCACCGCCTGGCGGTACGCCTCCGTCGCGTCGGGAACGGTGAGCGCGATGTCCTTCACGCCGTCGCCGTGGCGCGCGACGTGCTTCGTGATCTCGTGGTCCTCCCGCAGCGCGGACGTGACGACGAAGCGGATGTCGCCCTGCTCGAGGACGTACGACGCGCGGTCGCGGACGCCGGTCTCCGGGCCCTCGTACGCGGTGCGCGAGAAGCCCATCGCGTGCTCGTAGAAGAACGCCGCCTGCTTCGCGTTCCCGACCCAGAGCTCGACGTGGTCCCAGCCGAGGAGGGGCATGAAGTCGTCGGCCACGGCGGGATCATGCCACCGCGAATCCCTTACTTCCGGGACAACCGCTCCTTACGGATCGTCCCTACCCTGGCCGCGTGAAGACCCTCGCCCTCGCCATGCTCGTTCCGGCGTTCGCGCAGCACCAGATCGCCCAGCGCGTCCCGCTCCTCCCGTACGTCCCGTCGCGGCTCGCCGCGCCGAGCTTCAGATACTGGAAGTGGACGCACACCGGCTCGGCGCTCCGGATCTGGTTCCGGAACCCGGCGGGCCGGGAGATCGTGTTCGTCGCGGCGCGGTCGAAGGCGCCGTGCGCGGCCGGCAGGGAGAAGACGTTCCAGCTCTCCGGTGTGAAGGTCTACTGGGCCCACACCTCCGAGGAGCAGCAGGCGTGGCGCTGCGTCCTCGACCCGAAGGGCAACCAGGTGCGGCTCGTCGCGGCAACCTCGCTCTCGCCGACGCAGTTCGCCGGCGTCGGCCTCGGCACGATCGTCGCGTCCGGCCACCGGATCGGCTAGCGCGCTTCTCTCAGTCTCCCGGCGGGGCGGCCGCGGGCTCGCCCCGCCACGCGCGCTCGATCGCGATCCCGCCGAAGATCAGGATCCCGCCGACGATCTCGAGCGGCTGCAGCGACTCCGACAGCAGGATCAGCGCGAACACGACGGCGAAGAACGGCTGCAGGTTCGAGAAGAGCGACGCGCGCGACGGGCCGACGCGGTCGACCGCGGTGAACCAGAGGATGTTCGTCAGGAACAGCGGCCCGAGCACCGCGTAGACGAACCCGAGCCAGACCGTCCAGCCGAAGTCGAACTGCTGTGACGTGAGCTGGGGAAGACTCACGAAGAAGAGCGGCACCCACCCGATCGCGAGCACGAGCGCGCTGATCCGGAAGGGCGAGTACTTCGTCATCAGCCGCGCGATCACGATCGTGTAGCAGCCCCACGTCAGCGCCGTCATCAGCGCGAGCAGGTCGGCGCCGATGCTCGACGAGAAGCCGCCGCCGGTGCTGACCGTGATCAGCAGGACGCCGAGGAACGTCACGGCCGCGCCGACCCAGAACTGGCGGTGCAGATGCTCCAGGCGCAGTGCGACCGTGACGAGCCCGATGAAGATCGGTGTCGTCGCGAGGAGCAGCGCCATCGTCGTCGCGGCGCCGAGGTCGAGCCCGTAGACGAAGCAGATCTGGTTGCCGAAGATCAGCAGCCCGGCGAGAAGGACGAGCGGGACGTCGGCGCGGTCGATCCGGAACGAGCGCTCGCGCCAGTACGTGTAGGCCCAGAAGAGCGCGGTCGCGCAGAAGTAGCGGATCACGGCGTAGGCGAGCGGCTGCCAGCCGTGGAGGAACATGTACTTCGTGACGGTGACGTTGAGCGCCCAGAGCAGCACCGTCCCGAGCAACATGGCGTCGACGGGCGAGAGGCGGCGCACTTCCCGACCCTAACTCGGCTAGGGTTCCCGCGATGCCCGAGCCCACGTTCTCCGACGTCGACACCCTCGTCGGCCCCGCGACCCCGCACTTCGCGTACCAGCTCCGCGCCCGCGTCCGCGAGCTCGTCCGCGACCTGCCGGAGGACCATCCGGTGCGCGCGTACGCCGAGGAGAAGGAGGCGCTCCTCGACCGGCTCGGCCACGCGTCGTCGAAGGCCGAGGACGGCGACCGCGAGCCGCGCTCGCGCCCCGGCTGGAACCACCTGCCGAGCTCCGCGCCGGCCGACGCGCCGCTCCCCTCGCGGCAATGAGCCAGGGCTCGTCCTCGGTCCTCGTGACCGGGGGGACGCGGGGGATCGGGCTCGCGATCGCGCTGCGGCTCGTGCGCGACGGCGCGACGCGCGCGGTGCTCGGGTACATGCGGAACGACGCGGCGGCGGAGGCGGCGGCCGGGCAGGTCCGCGAGGCGGGCGCGGAGGTCGTGCTCGTGCGCGGCGAGGTGTCGAAGCCGCGCGTCGTCGAGGAGCTGGCGGCGGCGGGCCCGTACCGCGCCGTCGTCCACAACGCGGCGACGGGCGTGATCCGTCCCGCGCTCGAGACGGAGGACAAGCACTGGGACTGGACGATGAACGCGAACGCGCGGGCGTTGCTGTCCCTCGCGCGTGCGACGGCGCCGGCGATGGAGCCCGGGTCGTCGATCGTCGCGATCTCGAGCCTGGGCGCGCAGTTCGTCCTCGACAACTACGTCCTCGTCGGGACGTCGAAGGCGGCGCTCGAGTCGGTCGTCCGCTATCTCGCCGTCGAGCTCGGCCCGCGCGGGATCCGCGTCAACGCGGTGTCGGGCGGCGTCGTCGACACGGGCGCGCTCGACTACTTCCCGAACAAGGACGAGATGCTCGCGACGGCGAGGCGCACGCCGGCCGGGCGGCTCGTCGAGCCGGACGACATCGCCGCCGCGGTCTCGTTCCTCTGCTCCGACGCCGCGGAGATGGTGCGCGGCCAGACGCTCGTCGTCGACGGCGGCTTCTCGCTGCACGCGTGATGGAGCCGACGGACTACAACCGGCGCATGTTCGACGACGCGCACCGGCATGCGCCGGGCGGGGACGGGCTGCCGCCGATCGTGCGCGCGACGCTCGGCGACCTGAAGGAGAAGCGCGTGCTGCACGTGCAGTGCGGCACCGGCGAGGCGACGGCCGAGCTCGCGGAGCTCGGTGCGGTCGCGACCGGCGTCGACCCCTGGGAGGAGGCGCTCGACGCCGCGCGCGAACGGTGGCCGTCGATCCTCTGGGTGCAGGGCGAGGCGCAGTCGCTCCCGGCGGAGCTTCGGCGCGCGCGCTTCGACCTCGTCTACGCGGGCGAGGGCGTGCTCGGGCGCGTGGCGGATCTCGACTCGTTCGCGCACGGGCTCGCGGACGCGGTGCGCGCGGGCGGCGAGCTGCTCCTGTTCGAGGACCACCCCGTCGCGGACTGCGTCGACGGGCTCCTGCGCTGGCGCGCCGACTACTTCGTCGACCCGGCGGAGGGCGAGTCGGCGTGGCGGCTCGGGCAGGTCGTGACGGCGCTCGCGCGGGCCGGCTTCCGGATCGAGGCGCTCGAGGAGTACCCCGGCGGAACCTCGCGCCGGCGCCACGACCGCCGCGTGCCGGCGACGTTCCTCCTGTACGCGCGGCGCGCCTAGCCGCGGTCGGGCCGTGTCCCTTCGGGCCGCGGCCCGGTGTCAGACACGGCTCGCAGAAGCGTCACGACTTCCACGCGAATCGGCAGGTTGTGCCAGGCACCGTCTGCCGGGAACCGCGTTTTGGCGTCGCGGAGCGTCTCAAGGACGTGTGCACGCCGGGAACCCGGTTGCGGGCTGCGGACATGGGGTGATGATGGAGCCCGACGACTCGGTCCTGTGGGCGCGTTCGCGTGCCGGCGACTCTGACGCGTTCGGGCTCCTGTTCGAGCGGCACGCAACGGCGATCTACAACTATTGCTTTCGCAGGCTCGGCGACTGGGCGGCCGCCGAGGACATGCTCTCGATCGTGTTCCTCGAGGCGTGGCGCCGTCGGGACAAGGAGCTGCCGCCGGACAAGGTGCTGCCCTGGCTGTACGGGATCGCGACGAACGTCGTGCGAAACCGGCGTCGGTCGGAGCGACGCCACGCCGCGGCGTTGCGCCGGGTGCCGGAGCCTCGTCCGGTGCCCGGGTTCGCGGACGCTGCGATCGAGCGGGTCGACGACGAGCGGCAGATGCAACGGGCGCTGGCGCTGATCGGCCGGCTGCCCAGGCACGAGCAGGACGTGTTCGCGTTGTGCGCCTGGTCGGAGCTGAGCTACGAGGATGCGGCGACCTCGCTCGGGGTTCCGGTGGGCACGATCCGTTCGCGGCTGTCCCGAGCCCGCCGGCACCTGCGGGAACTCGAGCCCGCGTTCGGACATGAACAGGGCACACGAGCGAATGTCCAGGAGGCGCTGGAGCCATGACCGCCGCCACAGACGGGCACGCCATCCCGCCGATTCGCGACCTGCCCGCCGGCCGCCTCGCAGACCGTGCGCGGCATCTGCAGGCCGAGCTTCGCCCGCGGCCGGGCAACCGTCTCGTGCTCCCCGCCTTGCTGCGACCGCGCCTGCGCACGGCGGCGCTCGCGATGGCCGGTGTGTGTGCCGCCGTCGCCGCGACCCTCGCCTTCACGCTGGGTGGCGGATCCGGCGGATCCCACCCGGCCTACGTCCTCGAGACGGCCCACGGCGACGGCTGGGTCGGCGTCGCCTTCACCGCTCTCACCCGGCTGCCGGCTCAGCACACGCCCGCGTCGTCGCCGACCACGACCGTGATCCGGGGTGGAACGGACGGCCAGCGGCAGTTGCTGCACTCGATCGTCCGCGCCACGCGGCCGAACACGATCACGACGATCGCGGTCATCTCGGCAGGCACTCGGGTCACGCTCCGGATGAAGGCGGCCGACAACTCGCTGCAGACCCAGTGGCAGGAGTGGCTCGTCGCCGGCGCCTTCCGCGACCGCGCCGCCGCCGCCGGGAAGCACTGGACGGTCGCGCTCGACAACGGCGACCAGTTGGGCACCATCGCCCGAGGGACGACCCCGGCCGTGCCGCCGGCACGACCCGGCGACGTGCGTGCGGCACGACAGCGGTTCGAGCGTGCGGCGGCGAAGGCCGGACTACGGCTCCATCGGCTCGATCTCTCCCGGCCGGACGGTGTCGCGGTCGCCGCCACCTTCGAGACGAGCCATCCCGCGCTCGTCCTGCGACATCAGATGCGCACGTTCCTCGCCGCAATCGGATACGGCTGGCACGGCTACGACGGCGTCTACGTCGACCTCATCGACCGGTCGGGCGCGACGGTCTGGCAGACCGCGACCGCTCTCCGCACCACGACCGGCTCCGTCGGCTCACGCGAGGATCTCGCCGGCTGCAGCCCCGTCGCGAGCGTCGGCGGATACCCCGGGCCGCCGCCGTGCCCGGTGAACTAGAAAGCCGCTCGGCGACGTCTAGCCGCTCTCGCGCATGAAGCCGCGGCGTGCGGCGCTCACGAGCGCGACAGCTTCGGGGAACAACACGCGCATGGCGTCGCGGAGCGCGATCGCCTGCTCGTCGACGCCGCCGGTCGGCTGCACCTGCTGCAGCGCAGCGGCCGTCAGCTCGACGGCGGTGCTGAGCGTCAGCGTCGCGAACTGCTCGCGCTGCGCCTCGGCAACGCTCTCGGCCTGCTGCTCGGCGAACTCGCGGAGCCCACGCATGAGATCCTCGGGATCGCCCCCGAACGGGAAGCCCATTCCTTCGTCCATGCGCCGCACTGTAGCCGGGCGGTCACTCCAGCGGCCCCTTGTACGTGCGCTCGACCTCGGCCGCCAGCTCCTGGACGGCCGGCAGCGTCTGCTGGACGACGCCGGCGAACCCCTCTGCGGTGCTCGCGTCCGCGCCGAGCGAGTCGAGATACGCGGGAGTCGCGACGCGCGGCGCCGGCTCCGTTCCGGCGAGCTCCTCGGTCACCTCGACGAGCCCCGCGAGCATGACGGCGTCGTGGACGAGGCGCTTGCTCGCGATCGGGACGCCGCCGTCGTCGAGCGCGAGCCACGCGCGCCCGCCGTCCGAGTCGTACGACACGAGATAGACGCGGCCCGCCCCGAGCGGCTCCGCCGCGAGGACGCCCGTCACGTGCTCGCCGTCGGCGGCGAACCCGGCCGCGGCCGCCGCGATGCGCTCGAGGTCGTCGGCGAGAGGCACGGGGCAAGAATAGACTCGGCGTCTTGGCAGAGCTCTCCGCGAGAACGCGCGAGGCGCGCGAGCTCTTCGCGCCGCTCGGGCCGACCTACGACCGGTACGCGAGCCTGCTGTCGTTCGGGCAGGACCCGCGCTGGCGCGCGTTCCTCGTGTCGCACATACCGGCGGACGCGTCGCGCGTGCTGGACGTCGCGTGCGGGACCGCGGCGGTGTCGATCGAGCTCGCGCGCGCCGCGCCGGAGCGCTCCGTCGTCGGCGTCGACCAGAGCCCGGAGATGCTCCGCGCCGGACGGCTGCGCGTCGAGCGCGCGGGGCTCGGCGGCCGGATCGAGCTGCGCGAGGGGCGCGCGGAGGAGCTGCCGTTCGACGACGGCGAGTTCGACGCGCTGACGTTCACGTATCTCCTGCGGTACGTCGACGATCCCGCAGCGGCGTTGCGCGAGCTCGCGCGCGTCGTCCGGCCCGGCGGGACGATCGCGATGCTCGAGTTCGGCCTGCCGCGCGGCGTGTGGCGGCCGCTCTGGGAGCTCTACGTCCGCGTCGGGCTGCCCGTCGCGGGCGCCGCGATCTCGCCGGGATGGCACGAGGTCGGCGACTTCCTCGGGCCGAGCATCCGCGGCTTCTACGCGCGCCTCCCGCTCGAGCGGCAACTCGAGCTGTGGCACGACGCGGGGATCGCCGAGCCGCGCGGGCGGCGGCTCAGCGTCGGCGGCGGCGTCGTCGTCTGGGGAACGCGCGCGTGACGCGGCCGGCGTTCTACGCGCTGCGCCCGGGGGGCTGGCGCGACTACGTGACGCTGCTCCATCCGCCGTACACGCTGTGGCACCTCTCGTACGTCGCGATCGGCGCCGCGCTCGCGCCGTCGATGAAGTGGGGCCTGCTCGGGTGGACGACACTCGCGTTCCTCCTCGCGATGGGCGTCGGCGCGCACGCACTCGACGAGCTGAACGGGAGGCCGCTCGAGACGCGGATCCCCGGCTCGGTGCTCGTCGCGCTCGCGGCGACGTCGATCGCCGCGGCGTGCGCGATCGGGGTCGTCGTCGCCGTGCGAACGACGCTGTGGCTGCTCGTGTTCGTGGCGTTCGGCGCGTTCGTCGTCGCTGCGTACAACCTCGAGCTCTTCGGCGGCGCATTCCACTCCGACGTCTGGTTCGCCGCCGCGTGGGGCGCGTTCCCGGTGCTGACGGCGTACTTCGCATCGGCGGAGACGGTGAAGCTCGCGGCGGTCGCGGCGGCGGCGTTCGGGTTCTTCTCGAGCCTCGCGCAGCGACGGCTCTCGACACAGGTCCGGCTCGTCCGGCGGCGCGTCGGCGCCGTCTCCGGCGAGGTACGCCTCCGGGACGGGTCGGCCCTTCCGGTCGACGCGGACCTGCTCGTCCGGGCGCCCGAGGCGGCGCTCCAGGCGCTCGTCGCGGCGATGGCGCTGCTCGCGGCGGCGCTGCTCCTTGCCCGCGCCGCCTGACGATCTACGATGGCTCGGTGAGCGTCGTGACGATCGTGGACGTCGTCTTCGCCGCCGGCGTGGTCGTCGCGGGCGCGTCCCTCGCCGCCGCCGCGATGCGTGCGGCGTCGGTGCGCGTGCTGACGGCGGCGACCGCGGTCGTCTTCGCCGGCGCCGTCGGCGCGTGGGTCGTGTACGCGGTGCACCAGCCGCGCGAGCGCGAGGTCGCGATCGCGGCGGCGGGACTCGTCGCGTGCGCGCTCGCGACGGCGGGATCGGTCCTGCTCCGCCGCGCGCAGCGCCGCGCGGACGACACGGACGCGCGGCTCGACGAGTCCCGGCGGAAGCTCCAGGAGCTCGTCGACGCGGAGTCGACGGAGCGCGCAGCGGAGCTCGAGCGCGTCCTCGCGCGCGCCCGCGCCGACTCGGTGTCGCTCCTCATCGAGGAGGAGCGCCGCATCGCCGAGGAGCGCCGGCGCGAGTTCGCCGAGCGTGAGCGCGAGTCGACGGCGTCGCTCACCGAGGCGCTCGCACGCACGCAGGCGCAGGTCGAGCAGCGGCTCGCGGCGTGGGCGCAGGATCTCGACCGCGCGGCGGAGTCGACGAAGCTCCGCCTCGCAGAGCTGTCGACGCGGCAGAAGCAGCTGCTCTCGGAAGTCGAGCTCCGGCTCGTGGCCGACGCCGACCGACTCTCCGCGGAGAGCGAGGACCAGCGCGCCGCGCTGATGCGGCTGCGCGCCGAGGTCGACAAGGCGCTCGAGGATGCGCTGGCGGGCGCACACGCCGAGGTCGAGTCGCACGGCGTCGAGCGGCGGCGCGCGCTCAACGAGCTCGACGAGCGGATGCGCCGGCGCGAGCGCGAGCTCGTCGAGCGGATCGAGCGCGAGGAGGTCGAGGCGGTGCAGCGGATCCGCGCCGGATTCGAGGACGCGTCGCGCCGCCAGATCGAGCACATGGAGCGCGTCGTCGCGCGCGCGACGCAGGCGTACGGCGACGAGGCTGCACAGCAGTTCGCGACGGTCGCGAAGTCGGCGCGCGAGGACGCGGCGCGGCGGCTCGCGCGCGAGCTCGAGCGCGCGGTCGAGGTCTTCGCGCACGAGGCGGAGGCGGTCCTCGCGGAACGGCTCGCCCAGGTCGGCGATGCGGGCGCGCAGCGGCTCGAGCGCCGGATGACCGAGGTCACGAAGGGCCTCGAGCGCCAGCGCGACGAGTGGACGGCGGCGCTCGACCAGCGCGTGACCGAGCTCGAGGCGGACATCCGCCGCCGGCTCGACGAGCTGAACGCGGACGCCGAGGCGGAGCGAGGCGTGCTCGAGGCCCGGCTTCAGGAGCTGATGCGGCGCCTCGACACCGGCAGCGCCGTCCAGCGCTAGCACCGGGCCGCAAACAAACGGCGGAAGGGTTCGTCGAAGGAAACACGAACTTCCGGAGCCATGAGCGAGATGACCGAGATCGCAGAGCCTGAGACCAGCGAACGCTCGAAGGTCGAGAGCTGGAGGCTCCACGTGCTGATCGAGGCGGGGTACCCGCTCACGCTCGCCGAGCGCCTCGCGATCAGCGAGGCCGACCTCCACCTCGCGGTGAAGCTCGTCGGCGACGGCTGCGCGCACGCGACCGCGGCCGAGATCCTCCTGTAACGCAGCGCTAGGCTGCGACCGTGAAGGTCGAGCCGCTCCCGTACGAGGACCGCACCGTGTACTCCGTCGCGGCCTTCAACCGCGGCGTCGCGCAATGGCTCGGCCGGCTCCCGACCGTGTGGGTCGAGGGCGAGGTCACCGAGCTCCGGCGCCACGAGCGCTGGGCGAGCGTCTTCCTCACGCTGAAGGACCCGCGCGACGGCTCGTCCGTCGGCGTGACGATGCCGCGCGGCCGCTTCGACGCGCTCCGCCTCGAGCTCGCGGACGGCGAACGGGTTCACGTCTTCGGACGCCCGGAGCTGTTCGAGCAGCGCGGCGACCTCCGGCTCCGTGCGCTCTCGATCGAGCGGATCGGCGTCGGCGCGCACCTCGCGGCGCTCGAGCGCCTCAAGGCGACCCTCGCCGCCGAGGGACTGTTCGCGACCGAGCGCAAGCGGCCGCTCCCGCTCCTCCCGCGGCGGATCGGGCTCGTCACGGGCAACGACGCGGCCGCGAAGCGCGACGTGATCACGACGATCCAGAGCCGGTTCCCCGCGGCGAACGTCCTCGTCGCCGAGACGTACGTCCAGGGCCCGCGGGCCGCGCTCGGGATCGTCGACGCGCTCCGCGCGCTCGCCGGAGAGCCGGACGTCGACGTGATCGTCCTCGCACGCGGCGGCGGCAGCTTCGAGGACCTGCTCCCGTTCAGCGACGAGCGCCTCGTCCGCGCCGTCGCGACCTCCCCCGTGCCGGTCGTCTCGGCCGTGGGGCACGAGCAGGACACGCCGCTCTGCGACCTCGCCGCGGACGTGCGCGCGTCCACGCCGACGATGGCCGGCAAGCTCGTCGTCCCGGAGCTCTCTGAATTGTTCGGTCGGCTCGACCGCGCCCGCGAGTCGCTGTCCCGCGGCGTCCGGCGCACGCTCGAGCGTGACGCGCAACGGCTCGACCGGACGGCCGAGCGCCTCCGCGCCGCGCCGCGCCTCGCGCTCGAGCGGGAGCGCAGGCGCGTCGAGAGCACGCGCGAGCGCCTGCGGCGCGCGCCCGCGCTTGCGGTCGAGCGGAAGCGGGCGGCGCTCGAGGCAACCGCCGGACGTCTCGTTGCGTTGTCACCGAAGGCAACACTGAGGAGAGGGTACGCGATCGTCCGGACGGACTCGCACGTCGTCACCGCGACGACCGATGTCGCGCCCGGGACGCGCGTCGACGTCGAGCTCGCCGAGGGCACGTTCGGCGCGCGCGTGGAGGACGTCGCATGAGCGTAGGCCGGACGGAGCTCGTCAAGGAGCGGAGGCGCCCGCTTCGCCGGCGCCGGGAGCGGGGATGAGCGAGGCCGAGCGGACGTTCGAGCAGGCACAGGCGGAGCTCGAGCAGATCGTCGAGCGCCTCGAGCAGGGCCAGGCATCGCTCGACGAGGCGCTCGCGCTGTGGGAGCGCGGCGAGCAGCTCTACGCGTTCTGCCGCGAGAAGCTCGACGCGGCGCAGGGCAAGGTGGAGGAGCTAGCGCGACGCGTCGAGGAGGCGCGTCCCGAGCCGGGCGCCTAACCCGCGCAGGTCGTCGCGCGCACGCGCCGGGTCGCCGGAGAGCGCGACGGTCTCCGCGGCAGGGAGCGGCTCGACGACGATCCCGCCGAAGACGACGCACGGCACCCCGAACGCAGCGGCGTGGAGCGCGACGACCGCGGGCGCCTTCCCCTCGCGCGTCGTCCCGTCGACGGTGCCCTCGCCGGTGACGACGAGCGACGTTCCGGCGACCCGGCCGGCGAGCCCGACGGCGTCGAGGACGAGCGCGGCACCGGGGACGAGCTCCGCGCCGAGCGCGGCGAGTGCCGCGCCGAGACCGCCCGCCGCTCCCGCGCCCGGGAGCTTCGCGAACGGCGCCAGCGCCTCGTCCGCCGCGAGCCGGCGCTCGAGCTCCGCGACGGCCGCGTCGTCGGCCCCCTTCTGCCGCGCGAAGAGCCGTGCCGCGTCGAGGAGCGGCGAGGCGACGTCGCACGCGACGCGCGTCCCGGCGGGCAGCTCCGACACGACCTCCCGCAGCCCGCGCCCGCCGTCGACGGTCGCCGTCCCGCCGAGGCACACGAGCAACGGGCGCCCCGCGGTCGCGACGATCAGCTCGCCGAGCCCGCGGCTCGACGCCCGCAGCGGGTCGCGCTCCGCCTCGGCGAGCCGCGGCAGCCCGATCGCCTCCGCCGCCTCGACGACCGCCGACCCGTCCGGCAGCTCGAGCCAGCGCGCGGCGACCGGACGGCCGAGCGGATCGGCGACGACCGCCTCGCGCCAGTCCCCGCCGCGCGCGGCGCGCAGCGCCTCCGCCGTCCCCTCGCCGCCGTCCGCGACGGGGCACTCGTCCGCGTCGACGCCCACGCTGCGAAACCCGTCCGCGAGAGCCGCCGCCGCGTCGCGCGCCCCGAGCACGCCCTTCAGCGGCGCGGGCGCGGCGAGCGCCCTCAAGAGACGCCGGCGCGCTCGCGCCCGGCGTCCGGCGCCTGGGCCTCGAGCACCTCGACCGGCATCTCCGCCTGCGACGCCGTCGGCATCACGCGCAACATCGCCATCGACAGCCCCTCGCGCGCGAGGAACAGGAGCCCGACGCCGATCCCGACGGACGCCTCGATCGCCTGGAGCCCGAACCCGTACGCGACGCCGACGCCGTACGCGACGCCGTACCCGACGAGCGCGGACGCGATCGCGACCTGCACGAGCCCGACGTTCCCGGGCCAGAACGGCACGATCGTGACGACGTTCATCAACAGGAGCACGACGCCGGCCGCGGGCAGCGGTGCCGTGATGTCGAAGGCGCGCATCGCCGTCCACACCGCGAAGAGCTGGAACGTCCAGCCGAGGATCTGGAGGAAGATCGCGAGCGCCGCGCCGAACGGCGAGCGCATGACGCCGAGCCCGTGCCGCCCCATCGTCAGCAGCCGCCGAACGGGCCCGAGCCCCTCGATCGTCATCTCGTGGTGGTGCCGCCGCGCGGAGAAGAACGCGAACGCGAACAGCCCGACGCCGATCCCGATCACGAACAGGAGCGTCGCGCGCGCCGACGACGGGATGTTCGCCGTCAGCACGACATAGAGCACGAGCATGACGACCGGCACGATGTCGAAGACGCGGTGCGCGAACACGGTTCCGACGAGCGTCGCCCACGCGCCCTTCCGCTCCGGCATCTTCCGCGTCAGCACGGCGACGCGCGCGAGCTCGCCGATCCTCCCCGGGAGAACGGCGTTCGCGAACAGCCCGACCGAGAACGCGGAGAAGACGAGCGTCACCCTCGGGTGCGGCGGCGGCATCGCCTGGTGGATCACCGTCGTCCATGCGAGCGCGCGCACGACGACCGACGCGAGGTTCAGCGCGATCGCGACGACGACCCACTGCCACTCCACCTTCCGGAAGGCGGACACGATCACGCCGAGGTTCGGCGGGTGGATCCAGATGACGACCCCGAGGATCGCGAGCGCGGCGACCGCGAGCAGCACGCGCCACAGCTTCGACTTCGGCAGCCGTGGCGGCTGCAGGCTCATCTTCATGCGGCGAGCCCGCGGTAGATCTCGACGAGCCGGCCGCCGATCGCGTCCCACGAATAGCGCTCCTGCGCGAGCCGGCGCGCGGCCGCGCCCATCTCCTGCCGCCGCGGCTCGTCCGCGAGCAGCGACTCGACGGCGTCGGTCAGCGCCGCCTCGTCGCCCGCAGGGAACGCCGCAGCCGTCTCCGGCGTCATGACGTCACGGTACCCGGAGATGTCGGACGCCACGACCGGCGTCGCGCACGCGAACGCGCGCGTCAGCACCATCCCGAAGCTCTCGCCGCCGAGCGACGGCGCCACGAGCGCCTTCGCGGCGAGCAGCTCCTCCGTGAACTGATCCTGGTCGAGGAACCCGAGGACGTCGATCCCGTCGTCGTCGATGCGGAGCCGCGTGATCGCGAGCCGGACGCGGAGCGGGTCGGCGCCGATCACACGCAGCGTCGCGCCGGTCCGCCGCCGGATCTCCGGCCACGCGTGCAGCAGCACCTGGAGCCCCTTCCGCGCCTCGTGCCGCCCGGCGAACACGAGCCGGTGCTCCCGCCCGCCGGGGTCGGCGTGCGGCGGGATCAGCACGCCGTTCGGGACGATCTCGTAGTCCGCCGGGAGCCAGCGCTGCGCCGACACCTTCGCCATCTCCGACACCGCGATGCGGTGGTCGAGGCGCTCGGCGAGGAAACCCCACACCTCCTTCGCGACGCGCATCCAGCCGAGCTCCCCGCTCGCGTGGAACGTCGCGACCATCGGCCCCTCGTACATCGCGAGCGTCGCGACGCACGGCGTCGGCGTCATCGGCTCGTGGAGGTGGATCACGTCGAAGTTCTCGCGCGCGAGCGTGTCACGGATCCGGAAGATCGAGCGCGGGCTGAGGATGATGTTCGGGAGCGAGCCGTTCGCAGGCACGATCACCGAGCGGCCGATCGGGATCACGTCCGGCGGCGGGCTCCCGTGGCGGCCGTGCCGAGGGTGCAGCACGCGCGTGAACTGTCCCGGCGGATCGTTGCCCATGATCGTCCTCACGTCGCAGCCGTGCCGCCGGAGTGCCTCCGACTGCAGCTCCGCGTGCTCCACGACCGCACCCCAGAAGGACCACGAGTACGGGACGACGATGCCCACCTTCATCGACGCCCATTATCGTCGGCCGGCGGTGCGGGTCCGCTCACCACACGACCGGGAGATCCTGAGGCTCGCGCTGCCGGCGCTCGGCGCACTCGCGGCCGAGCCGCTCTACGTCCTCGCGGACACCGCGATCGTCGGCCATCTCGGCCGGCCGCAGATCGCGGCGCTCGGGCTCGCCGGGGTCGTCCTCGCCGGCACGTTCACGATCTTCAACTTCCTGACGTACGGGACGACCGCGGTCGTGGCGCGGGCGTCGGGCGCCGGCGAGCACGAGCGCGCGGCGCGGCTCGCGGCGCAGGCGCTGTGGGCGTCGCTCGCGATCGGCGCCGTTCTCCTCGTCGTCTGCGAGGCGGTGGCGGAGCCGCTGCTGCGCGCGCTCGGCGGGCACGGGCAGTCGGGCCACGACGCGCTCGTCTACTTCCGTATCGCCGCGATCGGGCTGCCGGCGGCGATCGTCGCGCTCGCGGGCCAGGGCTATCTTCGCGGCGTCGCGAACCTCCGCACACCGCTCGTGATCGTCGTCGTCGCGAACGCGGCGAACCTCGTCCTCGAGATCGTCTTCGTCTACGTCTTCCACTGGGGGATCGCCGGGTCGGCGGCGGGGACGGCGATCGCGCAGCTCGGGATGGGCGTCGCGTTCGTCGTCGAGCTGTTGCGGCCGCACGCGACGTCGCGCCGTCCGAGCCTCGAGGAGATGCGTCCGATGATCCGCGTCGGGCGCCAGATCTTCGTGCGGACCGTCGCGCTGTACGCGTCGTTCCTCGTCGCGGCGTCGGTGCTCGCGCGGATGGGCGACGCCGAGCTCGGCGCGCATCAGATCGGCTACGAGCTCTTCATCTTCCTCGCGCTGATCCTCGACTCGATCGCGATCGCGGGCCAGGTGATCGTGGGTCGCACGCTCGGCGCGGGCGAGCCGGACGCCGCGTACGACGCGGCGGTTCGGATGATCGGGTGGTCGGTCGTCGTCGGCGGCGTGTTCGCACTCGTGCTGCTTCCGCTCGGCCACGCGCTGCCGCGCGCGTTCACCGGCGACGAGAGCGTCCTCCACCAGGCGAGGGAGATGTGGCCGATGCTCGTCGCGATGCAGCCGCTCGCCGGCGCGGTGTTCGCGCTCGACGGGATCCTCATCGGCGCGAGCGACACGTCGTATCTCATGTGGTCGATGCTCGCGGCGAGCGCGCTCTTCATCGCGATCGCCGCGCTCTCGCTCGCCCGCGACTGGGGGGTCGTCGGCGTCTGGATCGGCCTCGACGTGCTCATCGCCGCCCGCCTCGCGCTCCTCGGCCGGCGCTTCACGACCCGCCGCTGGGCGGTCGTCGGCTGGGGATAGGATCGGGGACGATGGACGGGCTCGCCGAGCTGCACACCCATCTCGGCGGCTCGGTCTCGTCCGACATCCTCTGGACGCTGGCGCACGAGCAGGGCATCGCGCTCCCGGTGAAGGACTACTGGGACTTCGACCGGCTCGTCACGGTGAGCGACCCGCGCGGGGTGCCGGATCTCGACGCGCTCGACCACATCTACCACTGGACGGAGCTGATCCAGTCGAGCCCGATCGCGGTCGAGACGTCGGTGCACGGCGCGATCGGCGGCGCGTACCGCTCGCAGCACATCACGACGCTCGAGCTTCGTTTCAACCCGATGAAGCGCAACCGCGGCGGCGAGCGCGACCTCGACCACATCATCCTCGCCGCGATCCGCGGGCTCGACCGCGCGAGCCTCGAGTATCCGCAGGTGCAGGCGGGCCTGATCCTGATGATGGACAGAACGTTCACCGAGCATCAGAACTCGGTGATCGTCGAGAAGGCGATCCGCTGGGCCTCGCGCGGCATCGTCGGCGTCGACATCGCGGGACCGCGGCCGGGCCACGCGCGGTTCGACTACCGCACCGTGCAGCCGATGGTCGAGGAGGCGCGCGCCGCCGGGCTCGGCGTGACGATCCACGTCGGCGAGGAGGGCGGCGAGTTCGGCCGCGCGGAGATCGGCGAGGTGCTCGAGGTTCTGCGGCCGGACCGCATCGGCCACGGCATCCTCGCGGCCGGCGACGACGAGCTGATGCGCGCGCTGCGCGAGTCCGAGGTCGTCCTCGAGATCTGTCCGACGTCGAACCTCTTGACGAAGGCGCTGCCGGACGAGGACGCGGTGCGCGACGTGTTCCGCACGTTCGTCGCGAACGGCGTGCGCTTCACGATCGCGACCGACGGTCCGGAGATGATGCGAACGCATCTCCGCGACGAGCTCGAGCTGCTCTTGCGCATCGGCGCGCTGACGGACGGCGAGCTCGCAGAGGCGAACGCGCGCGGCCACGACGCGAGCTTCGTGCGCGGCGGCTTCCGCGCCGCACGCGTCTAGCCGGAGGAATACACCCATCGGCCGATGGTTCGGAGGCGCGTGCGCGCCTAGCCTCCCGCGGCATGAGAGGCACTGCGAACGGCAAGCCGCCGAAGCTCACCGAGAGGCAGCGCCAGGTCGTCGAGCTCATCGCGCGCGGTTGCTCGAACGAGGAGGTCGGGGTCCGGCTCGGCATCTCCCCGCGCACCGCGAAGGCCCACTGCGACGTGCTGCGCCAGAAGCTCGGCGTCGACAGGCGCCGCCAGATACCTGCCGCCTTCAGGACGCTCACGGGAGAGGACCCCCTATCCCGCGAGCTCGCGCCGGCCTCCGCCGGCGTCGGGGGCTGACGGCAACCCGCGCCCGACGCGACCGGCCTCGGGCGCGGGGCCCCCCTTTGCGACGGCTGCGGCGCCGTTCACAATGGGCAAGCGGCAGAGCGGAGCACGGCAAACGACAGGGTCAGGCGTCGGCCCGGCAGGCGGGCAGGATGCGCGAGGGCACAAAACCGAGACCGGCGACGGCGCAGAACTTCATCATCAAGCGCCCGAGGCTGACGAAGCTCCTGGACGACTCAGGAGCCCGGCTGATCCTGCTCGTGGCCCCGGCCGGCTACGGCAAGACGACCCTCGCCCGCGAGTGGACGAGCGCCTTCCGCCGCCCGCTGGCGTGGTACCAGGCCTCCACGGCCTCGTCCGACGT
>DATJOZ010000135.1:0-4613 GCA_035506655.1 Gaiellaceae bacterium | reverse complement strand
CTGCCGCCGCTCGAGCGGCACCACGGCTGGAAGGAGATCTTCTCCGCCGACGCGCGCGCAGACCTCACCGGGAGCCGGAGTGCGTTCGACCCGGTCGACGTCTACCGCGCGCGCTACGACGAGACTGCCGGCGCGGACGGGCTCGCGCGGCTGCAGGACGTCGACTTCGGCATCTATCTCGTCGACGACCTGCTCGTGAAGACCGACCGCGCGTCGATGGCGCACTCCCTCGAGGCGCGCGTCCCGTTCCTCGACCAGGCCGTGACGAACCTCGCGTTCGCGCTGCCGGCGCGTCACAAGGTGCGCGGCCTCTCGAAGAAGGTGCTGCTGCGGAAGGCGGTCGCGCCCCTGCTGCCGCGCGAGGTCGTGCACGGGCGCAAGCGCGGCTTCTCGATCCCCGCGGCGGCGTGGCTCCGCGGCGAGCTCGAGCCGTTCGCTCGCGAGACGCTCTCGGCCGACACGCTGCGGCGCCAGGGCTTCTTCCGGCCCGACACGGTCTCGCGGCTGATCGACGACCACGTCGCCGGCGTCGAGGACCGGAGCCGCCAGCTCTGGGGGCTGCTCGCGTTCACGCTCTGGTACGAGCGCCACGTCGAGAGCGAGCCGCCTCGGCTCCGCTCCGCGCGCATGGAGAGCCTCGTCGCGTGAGCGAGTATCCGCCGTTCGGCCTCGGGTATCCGCGCACCGAGCTGCGCCGGCAGCTCGTCGCCGCGGTGCTCTCCGGCGAGAAGACGTCGACGTCGGGCCTCTTCGAGGAGTACGAGGCCGAGGGCGAGCCGGTCCCGTCGCCCGGCGACCGCTTCCTGCTCGAGGGCTTCGACGAGGAGCCGATCGCCGTCGTCGAGGTGACGGAGGCGCGCGTCGTTCCCGCCTCCGAGATCGACGTCGCGTTCGCGCGCGACGAGGGCGAGGGGTTCGAGACGGTGGACGACTGGCGCGTCGCGCACGAGGAGTTCTTCGGGCGGCCGATCGCGCCCGGCACGCAGGTCGTCGCGATCCGGTTCCGCGTGGTGGAGCGTCTCTGATGCGCGTGTGGATCGACATGACCGCGAGCGCGCACGTCCTCGTGTTCCGGCCGCTGATCGAGATCATGCGCGGCCGCGGCGACGAGGTCGAGATCACGGCGCGCGACTACGCGCAGACGCTGGAGCTGCTCGAGCTCCACGGCCTCGACGCGGAGGTGATCGGGCGCCACGGCGGCCGGTCGCGCGTTCGGAAGGCGCGGCAGATGACGAGCCGGCTCGGTGCGCTCCGGAAGTGGGCGAAGCCGCGGGACTTCGACGTCGCCCTCGCGCACGGCTCCCACGAGCTGACGATCACGGCGCGGCGGCTCGGCGTCCCGTCGTCGACGACGTTCGACTACGAGTTCGCGACGCTCCAGCACCAGCTCGGCTGCCGCGCCGCGACGAAGGTCGTCGTGCCGGACGCGATCCCGCCCGAGCGGCTCGAGAAGTACGGCGCCGTGCCGCCGAAGCTCCTCCAGTACCCGGGGCTCAAGGAGGAGTACTACCTCTCGGACTTCGAGCCCGACCGCTCGCTGCTCGACCGGTTCGGCGTCGACGCGGCGCGCGTGCTCGTCGTGCTGCGGCCGCCGCCGGACGTGTCGCTGTACCACCGGCACTCGAACCCGCTCTTCCCGCAGACGCTCGACCATCTCGGCCGGCTCGAGAACGTCCACGCGTTCGTCCTGCCGCGCACCGAGGAGCAGCGCGAGTACGTGCGCTCGCTCGCGCTGCCGTCCGTGATCCTCCCCGAGACCGCCGTCGACGCGCAGAGCCTGATCGCGCTCGCCGACGTCGTCGTCTCGGCCGGCGGGACGATGAACCGCGAGGCGGCGGCGCTCGGCGTGCCGGTCTATACGACGTACGGCGGCCGGCTCGGCGGCGTCGACGAGGAGCTGATCCGCGACGGCCGCCTGAAGCCGCTCACCGACCCGCGCGCGCTCGACCTCCGCAAGCGCGAGGGCGCGGCGGGCGACCGCGTGCGGCGCGACCCGCACCTGATGCTCGAGCTGCTGCTCTCTGCGCGTCCTTCGTAGCCGGGACGAGTGAGCGGTCTAGGCGACGTCGCGGAGCGCGTCGAGGAGCTCGGGGCCGAAGCGCTCGAGCTTCGCGGGGCCGATCCCCGGCACCTCCGCGAGCTCCGCGATCGTGGTCGGGTGGAGGCGGATCAGCTCCGCGAGCGTGCGGTCGTTGAAGACGACGTACGCCGGCACCTCCTCCGCACGGGCGCGCGCGAGGCGCCACTCCTTCAGCGCGAGCACCGCGGGCGTCGAATCGAGCTTCGGCTTCGCGGCGGGAACGACCGCGGCCGGTGCGCGCACGCCGAGCTCGTCGAGGAACCGGCTCGGACGGCCCGACCACGTCAGCGTCAGATGCCGCTTCGCGCGCGTCAGCCCGACGTAGAGCAAGCGCCGCTCCTCCTCGATCTCCGCGCCGCGGGCTCGCCGGATCGGCAGCTCGCCCTCCTCGAGACGCGGGAGGTGCACCGCCTCGAACTCGAGTCCCTTCGCGCGGTGCAGCGTCATGAGGTGGACGCCGCGGCCCGCGCTCGCGCCGAACCGCTCCGCGAGCGACGACGCGAAGTCTGTGACGGTGCGCGTCCCGTCGTCGAACTGCTCCGCGAGGCGGACGAGCCGCGCGAGGTCCGCCTGCCGCGTCTGCTCGCGGTCGCCGAGCTTCTCCGGCGGGTCGTCGAGGAGCCCCTGCGCGACCGCGGTGCGGCGGACGAGCCCGGCGACGTCCGCGGAATCGGCGCCGCGCAGCACCTTGAGCAGCTGCCGCGCCGCGTCGCGGTCGAGGAGCGACGCTCCCTGGAACGGGATCCCGGCGTCGTGGAACGCCTCCTCGAACTCCGTCGTGCGCGCGTTCGTGCGCACGAGCACCGCCTGCTCCTCGAGCGGGACACCTGCCGCCGCGAGCCCCGCGATGCGCGCCGCGACGTCGGCGCCGGGACTCACGACCGGCTCCGGCCCGTCGTCGAGCGTCGCGTGCAGCGTCTTCTCCGAGCCGCCGAGCCGCGGGACGAGCCGGTTCGCGAGCTCGAGCACCTGCGGCGTCGAGCGGTAGTTCCGCTCGAGCCGGACGACGCGTGCGCCCGGGAAGCGCAGCGGGACGTCGAGCAGCCACTCGGCGCTCGCGCCCGTGAAGCCGTAGATCGACTGGTAGTCGTCGCCGACGACGCAGAGGTCGTCGCGCGGGCCGAGCCAGAACTCGAGCAGCGTCTGCTGGAGGAGGTTCACGTCCTGGTACTCGTCGACGGTGAACGCGCGCCACCTGTCGCGGACGATCTGGAGCACGTCGTCGTCGTCCTCCAGCAGCCTGATCGCGCGCTCCAACAGATCCTCGAAGTCGAGCGCGCCCTCCTCCGCCTTGCGCCGCTCGTACTCGCGGAAGACGCGGTGCGCGAGATCCGCCGGCAGCGGCGGCTCGTGGTCGCCGAGCCCGGCGAGGTACGTCTTCGGCGTGAGCCGCCGGTTCTTCGCCCACTCGACCTCGGTCGCGAGGTCGCCGGCGGGCCGGAACCGGTACGGCTTCGGCAGCGAGTTGCCGATACGGCGCAGGAGCAGCGCCTTCGTCGCCATGATCCGGCCCGGGTCGCCGCCGAACCGGCGCAGGAGCGCGAGCGCGGCGGAGTGGAACGTCGACGCGCGGACGCCCTCGACGCCGAGCGCCGCCAGGCGGCCGCGCAGCTCGCCGGCGGCCTTGTCCGTGAACGTCACCGCGACGATCGCCGAGGACGGGAACGCGCCGCTCGCGACCTGCCAGCCGATCCGCCGCGTGATCGTCGTCGTCTTCCCCGTGCCGGCGCCGGCGAGGATGCAGACGGGCCCGCGCGTCGCCTCCGCGGCGGCGCGCTGCTCCGGGTTCAGCCCTCCGAGGATCCGCTCGGCATCCACCGCGCCACCGTAACGGCGGCGTCGGCGGGCAATGTCACGGAAGCGTGGCGGATTCCTCGTCGCGCGCCGGAGCGGCCGCGAACTGCGGCTCGCGGACCATCGCGCTGAGCTTCGCGACGACCTCGAGCGTGTCGGACGCGCCGGTGAGCTGCTCGAGCTCGCCGAGCTGAGCGTCGAGCCATGCGGGGTCGATCGAGGCCCGCTGGAGCCGGAGGATCTTCGTGTGCCCGGTCGGGCTCACGGACTCGTCGTCCGCCCAGAGCTCCTCGTGCAGCGTCTCGCCCGGCCGCGAGCCGATGAACTGGATCTCGATGTCCGTCTTCGGGTTCCGGCCGGAGAGGCGGATCATGTTCTCCGCGAGGTCGAGGATCCGCACCGGCTCGCCCATGTCGAGCACGAAGATGTCGCCCGCGCTGCCGATCGACCCCGCCTGCACGACGAGCGACACGGCCTCCGGGATCGTCATGAAGTAGCGCGTCATCTCCGGGTGCGTCACCGTCACCGGCCCGCCGCGCGCGATCTGGCGGCGGAAGATCGGGATCACCGAGCCGGACGAGTTCAGCACGTTGCCGAAGCGCACGGCGACGAACTCGGTCGTCACGTCCTCGCGGTGGCCGAACGCCTCGACGATCCACTCGCAGAGGAGCTTGCACTGCCCCATGACCGTCTGACGGTTCACGGCCTTGTCGGTCGAGATCTGCACGAAGCGCTCGAC
>DATJOZ010000134.1:0-4485 GCA_035506655.1 Gaiellaceae bacterium | reverse complement strand
CGGCGACCGAGGCGATCCCGAGCTCGCGCAGCGTGCGGAAGACGCGGATCGCGATCTCGCCACGGTTGGCGACGAGCACCTTGTCGAACATCACCCCGTATTCTTGCTCGCGTTGAGCCCGGCCGATCAGCTGACCGTCGCGCGCGCCCTCTCGGTGCCGATCGTCGTCGTCCTGTTCGCCTGGGACTTCCCGAACCACTATTACTGGGCGACCGCGGTGTTCTGCGTCGCGATGAGCACGGACTTCTTCGACGGGAAGCTCGCGCGGCGCCACGGCCGCACCTCCCCGCTCGGCTCTCTGCTCGACCCGATCGCGGACAAGGTGCTCGTGCTCGCGACGCTCGTGATGCTCGTCGGCCAGAACGCCGCGCCGGCGTGGATGGTGGCGCTGATCGTCGTCCGCGAGGTGCTCGTCACGGGCCTCCGCCAGGCGGCGATCGAGCGCGGGATCGTGATCGCCGCACGCGACCTCGGGAAGCTCAAGACGTGGGCGCAGGCGATCGCGGCGGCGCTCGGCGGGTTCGCGGCGGCCGGCGCGTGGAGCACGGACGTCGCGTGGTGGGCGCTGCTCGTCGCGGTGATCCTGACCTGGGTCTCCGGGCTCGACTACGCGCGGAGCGCGCCGAGCCTCTTCCGGCCGCGCGCGACCGTCTAGTCCGCGGAGTCGGGCTCCGGGAGGAGCGTGTCCGGCCAGCGCGAAGGGGGACCGGCCTCGGCGGCCTCCTCGGCGAGCGCCGCGAGGATCGCCGCGCGCTCCTCGTCGCTCGGCTCCGGACTGATGACGACCTCCACGACCGCACAGGCTAAAGCGCCCGGGAACCAGGGTCGATACGGTTTGCAAGTGGGACGCCGCCTCGCCACAGCCGCCGCTCTCCTCGTGCTGGTCCCGGCCGGCACCGCCTCCGCGATGCGCGACTCGCACACCGCGCCGCAGAGCTGGGCCGCGACCCAGATCGCCGCCGTGACGGCAAAGGGGCTGATGGGGACGAAGAACCCGACGACGTTCCGGCCGAACCAGACGCTGACGGCGCAGGCGCTCTCGAACCTCACGTTCGGGCTCCAGCAGATCCTCGCGCCGCCCGTCCCGGCCGCGCCGGATCCCGGGCCGCCCGCGGGTCTCGGCGACCCGGTCCCGACCGACCCGGCGGCCACCGGCCCGACGACCACCGAGCCGACGACGACCGACGGCACGACGACCGTCCCGGCGCCGGCCTCGCCGACGACGACACCGAGCACGCCGACGACGCCGCCGGCGGTCGTCGCGAAGCCGCAGAAGGTCGCGAACCCCGCCGCCGCCGTCACGATGGCGCAGCTCGACGCGCAGCTCGTCGACTCGCTCGGCCTCTCCGACGCCGCCGCCGAGTTCGCGGCCGGCGCGAAGGCCGCCGGGCTCAAGGTCCCCGCCCGCTTCGGCACCGAGGTCGTCGCGCGGCTCCTCGGCCTCCGGACGAACCACCCGGCCCCCGAGGACGGGCTCGAGCTGCTCCCGAACGACCCGGCGACCCGCGCCGAGGCGGCGTTCTCCGCGGCGGCGATCCTCGGCTTCGCCGGCGACGGCGGCGCCGCGGTCGCGGGCGTCCAGAGCCTCGCCGACGGGTTCTCCCTCCCCGCGCTCTCGACGTGGCAGACCCGGATCCTCGACACCGCCGTCTCGAAGATCGGGATGCCGTACGTCTGGGGCGGGACGAGCGACGGGCCCGAGGCGCCGTTCGGCGTCCACTCCCGCGGCGGCTACGACTGCTCGGGCTTCGTCTGGCGCGTCTACAAGCTCCAGAGCTATCCCGGCGAGGGCGACCTCGCCTCGGTGATCCGCGGCCGGACGACGTACGTGATGAGCGTCGAGGTGCCGAAGTCGGAGCGGATCGGCTTCCCCGACCTCCAGCCCGGGGACGTCCTCTTCTTCGGCGACCACGGGCCCCGCTCGAGCTCCGCCGAGATCTACCACACTGCGATCTACCTCGGGAACACGTGGTTCATCCAGTCTTCGGGCTACGGCGTCGCGCTCGCCCAGCTGACCGGCTACTACAGGCAGAAGTTCGCCTGGGCCCGCCGGCCGCTGCAGGAAGCGGGACTTTCCGGCTGATTCCTTCGAGGGAGCGGCCCGGCCGGAGCCACGATCACCCCTTCGGGTGATTCTCACCGGGGGCCCCGTGCGGAAGAATCTCCCCGTCTGGCGTCCTTAGGTTGGCCTTGGAGGAACGAAATGCTGGAGTGGAAGCCGAAGCTCGTAGCGCTGATCGTGCTTCTCGTGGTGATCGCCGCTGTGATGGGTCTTGGTCTGCTGCACGTGACCCAGGCCGTCAGCGTCGACCCCACGGTTTACAACTGGTAAGCACGCTGCCGGTCACCGGGGAGGGAGACGGGTCGTGGTTCACAACTCGGCGATTCGCCGCGTCCCCGCGTATCTCGCGCTCAGGACGCGGCGTTGAGCGCCAAGGCGGCGGTTCCTCCTAGAGTCCTCGCTCTCGTGGTCCCCGTCTGTGTGGCGGGGGCCGCGACCGTGGGTGCGGCGATCTACGTGTTCGCCCGCACGCCGCACACCGTCGGAGAGATGCTCGCGATCTGCGGGCTCTTCATCGGCGAGGCGGTCTCGGAGCGCTTCCCCGTCCCCGTCGAGGGGATGGACGCGGACGGCGTGACCCTCGGCTTCGTCTTCGCGGTCGCGACGATCATCCTCTTCGGCTGGCCCGCCGGCGTGATCGTCGCCGCGGGCGCGCCGGCCGTGACGCACCTGCTGCTGCACCGTCCGCCGCTCCGCATCGCCTACAACGCGTCGATGTTCGCGCTCTGCGCGCTCGTCAGCGGGCTCGCGATCGAGCTGATCCCGGGCGACTCGGTCGGCGCGCTGATCGCGTCGGTCGCGCTCTGCGCGTTCCTCTTCAACTGGGTCGTGAACCTGCTGCTGATCAGCGGGGTGCTCGCGCTGAGCTCGGGCAACCCGTTCTGGAGGCTCGCGTGGTCGAACGCGCGCCAGACGACCGCGCCGTTCGCGCTGATGGCGTCCGCCGCGCTCATGCTCGTCGTCCTCTGGCAGCGCTCGCCGGCGCTGTCGATCGCGCTCGTCGGGCCGCTCCTCGCGATCGCGCTGTACCAGCGCTCGACCTTCGCCGCGCTCCGCGCGATGCGGCTCGCGCTCACCGACCCGCTGACCGGGCTCGGCAACCACCGCCACTTCCACGAGCGGCTGCAGCGCGAGCTCGCGGCCGCCGAGCGCGAGGGCGGGTCGCTCAGCCTCTGCCTCGTCGACATCGACGACTTCAAGCGCATCAACGACCGCTTCGGCCATCCGGCGGGCGACCTCGTCCTCGGCCAGGTCGCGTCGCGGCTGCGCCAGGGCGGCGAGAGCTTCCGGCTCGGCGGCGACGAGTTCGCGATCCTCCTCCCCGGCCTCGACGGCGACGCCGCGGTTGCGATCGCGCGCTCGATCGTCGAGCGGATCGGCGCGCTGGAGATCGACCAGATCGGCGAGGTCACGGCGAGCGCCGGCGTCGCCACCTACCCGACGCAGGGCGTCGCACGCGACGAGCTGATCCGGCTCGCCGACAGCGCGCTCTACTGGGCGAAGGAGGAGGGCAAGAACCGCGCGGGGACGTACGAGGCGTCGGCCTTCGAGCTCCACGAGCTGCACGAGCTCGCGGAGGGCCCCGACCGCGCGGCCCGCTACCGCGCCGCGGCGAGCCTCGCGAAGGCGGTCGACGCGCGCGACGCCTACACCGGCAGCCACTCCGAGCGCGTCGGCAAGCTCGCGAAGCAGATCGCGCGGAGCATGGGCCTCGACGACGGGCAGGTCGAGCTGATCCAGCTCGCCGCGAGCCTCCACGACCTCGGCAAGCTCGCGATCCCGGAGGAGATCCTCCGCAAGCCGGGCGAGCTCAGCGAGTCGGAGCGGCTCGTGATCGAGCGCCACCCGCAGATCGGCTACCGGATGCTCGAGAGCCTCGGGGTCGAGCCGATCGCCGACTGGGTGCTCCACCACCACGAGCGCTGGGACGGCGCGGGCTATCCCGACGGCGCGAGCGGCGAGGACATCCCGCTCGGCGCGCGCATCATCTTCGTCGCGGACGCGTACGACGCGATGACCTCGAAGCGCGTGTACCGCGAGCGCGTCTTCAACGAGCGCGAGGCACTCGAGGAGCTCGAGCGCTGCGCCGGGAGCCAGTTCGACCCGGCCGTCGTCGCCGCGTTCGCCGGCACGCTCGGCCTGCGCGCCGAGCCGGTCGCCGCAGCCGTTTAGCGCGGGGGAACCGCAGGGTTCCCCCGCGGGCCCCCTCCTTCGGCGCTGGTGGCGGTTCTGGTCTGGGCTCTCGCCGGGAGCGCGGTCCCGGCTCCGCGGTCGATTGGTCGTGCACCCAGAGCGATCTCGGCGTGATGGCTACCCCGCGCGGCTCGTGGTGCTGGCGCATCCCGAGCACGCTCAGGTTCGGCCTCCGGCTAAGAGCGGGCTTCGCCCAGCCCTTAGCCTCCGGCCTCTTGCCGCAGCGAGCT
>DATJOZ010000133.1:0-65263 GCA_035506655.1 Gaiellaceae bacterium | reverse complement strand
AACTCCGACGCGACGTCGAAGGGCGACGGCTCGGCGACGACCGGCAGCTCCGGCGTCGCGATCGGCGCGGGCGTCGCGATCACGCTTGCGAACGTGACGAACGAGGCGGCGGCCGAGGGCGGCTCGACGATCACCTCGGTCGGGTTCACGGCGGACGCGTCCGAGACGAACAACGCGGGCGACACGACGAGCACGTTCGGCGCCGAGACGACGGCGGGCGCGAGCGGCGGCAAGGTCGGCGTCGCGGGCTCCGTCGCGCTGAGCTTCGTCACGGTCGACACGTTCGGCGGCATCCGGACGGGCGCGACCGTGAACGCGGGCACCGGCGACGTGACGCTCGGCGCCGCGTCGAACAGCTCGACGACGACGAATGCGCTGATGGCGGGCGGCGGCGCGGGCGGCGCGAGCGTCGGCGTCGGCGTCTCGTTCGCACTCGCCATCGTCAACGACACCGCGTTCTCCGGGCTCGAGAACGGCGCGACGCTCACGGGCGGCCACAACCTGACGATGCGGACGAGCGACGGGCACGCGATGACGACGCAGGCGAAGATGGGCGCCTCGTCGCCGAAGGTCGGCGTCGCGCCGGGCATCGCGATCGTGATCTCGAACGTCACGTCGAAGGCCGACATCGGCACCGGCACCGCGCTCGGCATCTCCGGCAACCTCGACGCGCAGGCCTCGATGACCGCGTCGGCCGTGACGAGCGCCGAGGGCGACACGCACGGCGGCACGGCGTCCGTCGGGCTCGCGCTCGCGCTGACCCTCGCGACGCACGTCGTCGAGTCGACGACGCTCCGCAACATCACGGCGACCGGTTTCGTCTCGTTCGCCGCGTTCGGCTCGTCGCACTCGGAGGCGAACGCGTCCGCGTCCGCCGCGGGCGCGCCGGGCGAGGACTCGCCGGACCACTCGAGCGGCGACACCGTCAACAGCCAGGTCGGGGGCCAGCGCTCCTACGCCGACTCGACGGCCGGGCCCGGCCACGATTCCGGCGGCGCCGGCTCGACGCCCGACGCGTCGACCCAGAGCGGCGGCGTCAGCGTCGCGGCCGCGGTCGGGATCGTCATCTCGACGACCTCGTCCCGGGCGATCATCCCGACCGGCGTCACGATCACCGCGGGCGGCTCCGTCGCGGTCAAGACCTCGGCGAACAGCGACGCGAAGTCGAAGGGCGACGGCTCGGCCGTCACGTCGAGCTCCGGCGTCAGCGTCGGCGCCGGCGTCGCGATCACGCTTGCGAACGTCACGAACGAGGCCGTCGTCCAGAGCGGTGCGACGGTGAACGCGAACGGCTTCACGGCCGACGCGTCCGAGACGAACGTCTCCGGCGACACGACGAGCACGTTCGCGGCCGAGACGACGGCGGGCGCGAGCGGCGGCAAGGTCGGCGTCGCAGGCTCCGTCGCGATCGACCTCGTCACCGTCAACACGACCGGCGGGATCCGCAGCGGCGGCGTCGTGAACGCCGGCACCGGCGACGTCTCGATCGGCGCCGCGTCGAGCTCGACGACCACGACGAACGCGCTCATGGCGGGCGGCGGCGCAGGCGGCGCGAGCGTCGGCGTCGGCGCGTCGTTCGCGCTCGCGATCGTCAACGACACGGCGGCGGCCGTGATCGAGGACGGCGCGACGCTGACGGGCGGCCGCAACCTGACGATGCGGGCGAGCGACACGCACCTCATGACGACCGCCGCGAAGATGGGCGCGTCGTCGCCGAAGGTCGCCGTCGCGCCGGGCATCTCCGTCGTCATCTCGAACGTGACGTCGAAGGCCGACATCGGCACCGGCACCGCGCTCGGCATCTCCGGCAACCTCGACGCGCAGGCGACGATGACCGCGTCCGCGCTCACGACCGCCGAGGGCGACACGAACGGCGGCACTGCGTCGATCGGCGTCGCGCTCGCGCTGACGCTCTCGACGCACACCGTCGAGTCGATCACGAAGCGGAACATCACGGCGGCCGGCTTCGTCTCGTTCGCCGCGTTCGGCTCGTCGGCGTCGTCGGCCGACGCGAAGGCGTCCGCCGCGGGCGCGCCGGGCGAGGACTCTCCGCACGCGCCGAGCAAGAACGTCGACGGCCAGGTCGGCGACCAGCGGAGCTACGCCGACTCGCGCGCTCCGAGCGGCGGCGACTCGGGCGGCGCGGGCTCGACCGGCTCGTCCGACACGTCGAACGGCTCGGTCAGCGTCGGCGCTGCGATCGGCATCGTCGTCTCGACGAGCTCGTCGAAGGCGACGATCCCGAGCGGCATCGTGATCACCGCCGGCGGCTCGGTCGCGGTGAAGACCTCGGCGAACACCGACTCCGAGGCGAAGGGCGACGGCTCCGCCGTCTCGAGCGGCGGCTCGGGCGTCTCGGTCGGCGCCGGCATCGCCGTCAACGTCGCGCATATGCACAACGAGGCGACGATCGAGAGCGGTGCCGTCGTCACGAGCCAGGGCTTCACCGCCGACGCCGAGATGACGAACGTCGCCGGCGACACGACGCACCGCTTCGACGTCGAGACGACCTCCGGCGCGAGCGGCGGCAAGGTCGGCATCGGCGCCTCCGTCTCGGTCGACGTCGTCGACCTCCACACGACCGGCGCGATCCGCTCCGGCGCGACCGTCAACGCGGGCGCGGGCACCGTCCTCCTCGGCGCCACGTCGACGTCCGACACGGTCGTCAAGGCGCTGCCGGCGGGCGGCGGCGTCGGCGGCTCGAGCGTCGGCGTCGGCGCCTCGTTCGGCCTCGCCGTGATGGACGACACGACGTTCGCCGGGATCGAGGACGGCGGCACGCTGACCGGCGGCGGCAACGTCACGCTCCTCGCGCAGAACGTCGACACCACGGCCGTCACGGTGAAGACCGGCGCCTCGAGCCCGAAGGTCTCGGTCGCACCGTCGATCGCGATCGCGCTCTCCAACGTCACGACGTCCGCGACGATCGGCACCGGCACCGCGATGAGCGTCGGCGGCACGCTCGACGCGAAGGCGACGGAACGGGCCGGCGCGACGACGAGCGCGTCCGGCGACGCGATCGGCGGCTCGGTCGCGGTCGGCGTCGCGCTCGCGCTGACGCTCGCGAACCACAAGGTCTTCTCGACGACCGCGCGGAACATCACCGCGGCCGGCGCGATCTCGTTCCAGGCGCTCGGCTCCTCGAGCACCGGTGCGGACAGCGCGGCGGGCGCCGACGGCGCGCCGAGCAAGAGCGACAACACGGACGGCAGCGTCAACCAGCAGGGCGACCACCAGCTCGACTTCGCCGGCTCGAAGTCGTCGGGGAACGGCGGCTCGGGCGCCGGCTCGACCTCGACGCCGACGGCCGGCACCTCCGACGACGGCGGGGACTCGGTCGCCGTCGCCGCCGCGATCTCGATCAACATCGCGAAGACGACCGCGCAGGCGATCCTCCCGAACGGCCTCGTGCTGACGGCCGGCGGCGCGATCAGCCTCCGCACCTCGGCGAACACGGACGCGTATGCGACCTCGTCCGGCCGCGCCGTCCACGCCGGCTCCGCGGGCATCGGCGCCGCCGTCTCCGTCAACTACGTCGAGCTCCTGAACCAGGCGTCGACGAGCAACACGACGCTGACCGGGAACGGCCTCCACGTCGACTCGGTGATGACGAACGTCTCCGGCGACACGACGCACACGTTCACGGCGACCGCGAAGTCCGGCGCCGGCTCGAGCGACGTCGGCGTCGCCGGCTCGCTCGCGCTCAACATCATCAGCGACAGGACCGAGGCGACCGTCACGGGCGGCGCGGTCGTCTCCGCGGGCACGGGCGACGTCTCCGTCACGGCCGAGAACAAGAGCACGGCGGACGCAGAGGCGCTCGCGGACGCGTCCGGCGGCAGCTCGAGCGTCGGCGTCGGCGCCTCCGTCGCGCTCAACATCCTCACGCCGAACCACACGTGGGCGAAGGTGATGGACGGCGCCGTGCTCACCGGCGGCCACAACGTCACGATCCAGGCGACCGCGAGCCAGAACAACGTCACGACGACGGTGCACGCGGGCTCCGCCGGCGGCGACGCGGTCAGCCCGGCCGTCGCGATCGCGATCGTCACGACGGACACGAACGCGAGTGCCGGCACCGGCACCGGCCTCACCGCCTCCGGCAACGTCACGATCCAGGCGACCTACAGCGGCACGGTCACGACGAGCGGCGACGCGACCGCGGCCGGCAGCGACGTCGCCGTCGGCGCCATCGTCGGCCTGAACATCGTCACGATCACGACCGCGGGCACGACGACGCGGAACATCTCGACGACCGGCGGCTTCGTGACGCTCGGCTCGTCGTCGCAGATCGCCGGCAGCACGATCGTCGAGGCGAGCGCGAAGGGCGAGGACTCCGGCGGCGACAGCGCCGACCAGCAGGCGGATCACCAGACGCACGGCAACAGCCAGACGAGCAACGCGCTGCCGGGCGGGAGCAGCACGTCGCTGCCGAGCGCGAACGACAACGCCAACAGCGGCAACTCGACGATGCAGAGCAACTCGTCCGGCCAGTCGTCCGGCGGCGTCGGCGTCGCGGCCGCAGTGAGCATCAACTGGATCACGATGACGAACACGGCGAGCATCGCGCCGAACCTCACCGTGAGCGCGACCGGCCCGGTCAGCGTCCTCGCGGTCCAGCAGGGCGACGCGACCGCGAAGGCGACGGGCACGAGCCTCGACTCGAGCGCGAGCACGAACGTCGGCGCCGCGGTCGGCTTCAACTACGTCAGCATCACGAGCACCGGCGAGATCGGGAACAACGACGTCATCACCGGCAACGGCGTCTTCGTCACCGCGCTGACGCCGAACGGCCAGGAGAACGACGTCGTCGTCTGGGGCGTCTCGGCCGCCGGCGGGACGAGCTCCGAGACGAGCGTCGCGGGCTCGGTCGGCCTCAACATCGTCGACTTCGAGATCACAGCGCGCATCGGCACGAACGTGACGCTGAACAACACCGGCGGCATCGGCGCGGACGCGTCTTCGCCGATGGGTCTCCAGAACGTCGCCGCGGCGGGCGCGTTCGCGGGTAGCGGCGACGCCGTCGGCGCGTCGCTCGCGCTCAACGTCTTCACGGTCCACGTCAACGGCACGATCGACGCGGGCACGCACGGCACCGCGGGCGGCGCGATCTCGGTCACCGCAGCCGCCGGCCTCGCGACGCTGTCGATTCCGATTCCGATCCCGGACGCGAACCTCTCGGTCGACCTGACGAGCGTCGCGATCTCCGGCTCCGCCGGCTCGGGCGACTTCGCGATCTCCGGCTCGGTCGTGATCAACGTCCTCGACCTGCAGACGCGGGCGCGGATCATGAACAACGTCTCGATCAACCAGAGCGGCGCGCCGGCCGGGTCGAGCCTCGACGTCGCCGCGACGGACGCGAGCGCCGTGAAGTCGGTCGCCGGCGCGCTCGCCGCGACGACGGGCAGTGCCGGCATCGGCGCCGCGGTCATCGTCGACGTCATCACCAAGGACACGCGCGCGACGATCGGGACGGGCGTGACGATCAAGGTCGCCGGCGACGTCTCCGTCGTCGCGACCGGCGGCATGGACTACTTCGGCGTCGCGGCGTCGGCGGGCGGCAGCACCTCGGCCGCGGTCTCCGGCTCGATCATCGTCTCGATCATCGACCAGGGCGACGCCTACGGCACACGCGCGATCATCGACGGCGGCTCGGCGCACCCGACGACGGTCACGGGCAACGGGACGACGACGGTCTCCGCCTCGGCGCCGAACACGTACGCGCTCTACGCCGGCCAGGTCGCCGTCGCGAGCTCCGCGGGCGTCGGCCTCTCGCTCATCGTCTTCGTCAACACCGGTGTCGTCGACGCGCACGTCGCGGCCTACGACACGATTGCCGGCGGCGCGGGCGGGATCACCGTCTCCGCGTCGCAGAGCGAGGACATCACGCTCGTCGCGGTCGGCGGCTCGGTCGGCGGCAGCGTCGGAGTCGCCGGCTCCGGGACGATCGACGCGCTGAGCCTCACGACCTACGCCTACATCGACGACCACGCACAGGTCACGTCGGGCGGGAAGATCGCCGTCTCCGCGACCGACCTGACGACGATCAAGGGCATCGCAGGCGCCCTCTCGATCGGCGGCTCGGCCGGCGTCGGCGTCGGTGCCGACATCGAGGTGCCGAGCAAGGACACCGAGGCCTGGATCGGCAACGTCGTCCATGCGACGGCCGCCGGCGACGTCACGGTCGACGCCACCTCGAGCGAGACGATGCTCTCGATCGCGGCCGGCGCGTCGGTCGGCGGCAGCGCGGGCGTCTCCGTCAACGCCGGCATCAGCGTCATCAACGTCACGACGATCGCGTTCATCGGCAACTCCGCGTACGTCGACGCGGACGGCTCGGTGCGGGTCGCGGCGGACGAGACCCTGACGCTCGACCTGATCGCGGGCACGATCGCGGTCGGCGGCGGCGCGGGTGTCGGCGCGTCGGCGGCGGTGCCGGTCGTGACGAAGACGACGACGGCGTACATCGGCTCGAACGCGGTCGTGACCGGGCGCGGCTTCGGCTCCGGGCTCACGGTGAAGCAGGGCGTGTACTCGGTCTCCACGACGGACACGCGCTTCAACGGCAACTCCGTCGAGGGTGACGGCCACACGCTGAACCTCGGCTACGACCACGGCTTCAGCGAGGGCGAGCAGGTCACGTACGACAACGGCGGCGGCACCGACATCGGCGGCCTCCAGTCCGTCAGCGACCCGACGCCGGGCGTCTACTACGTCCACGTCGTCTCGCCGACCGAGGTGCAGCTGTCGACGACGAAGGGCGGCCCGGCGCTCGCGCTGACGAACGGATCCGGCGAGTCGCACCGGCTCGTCTCGACGACGAAGGCCGCGCCGCTCCAGGACGACGCGCCGCGGTTCGACCCGCAGCAGGACGTGAGCGGCGACTCGATCACGCTGCCGTACGACCTCGCGAACCCGGTCTCGACCGGCGACGCGGTCGTCTACAGCGCCGGCGGCGGCACGGCGATCGGCGGGCTCCAGGACGGCGTCACCTACTACGTCATCGGCTCCGGGACCCGCGGCCCGTTCAAGCTCGCCGCGACGAAGGACGACGCGACGGCGGGCACGTTCATCCATCTCGACAAGACGCAGGCGACCGGCCGCTCACACAGCCTCGTCCAGCAGGGCTCGATGCCCGCCGGCGACGCGTCGTCGGCCGGGCCGCGCACGATCGTGAACCAGACGAGCTCCGGCTTCCACGGCGTCGCCGTCACCGCGACGAACAGCGACGACATCGCGGGCGTCGGCGTCACTGCGGCGGGCGGCACGGTCGGCGTCGCCGTCAGCGGCACCGTCAACGTCGTCACGGCGAACACGAACGCGTTCATCGGCTCGAACGCCCAGATCAACACGAACCCCGGCACGCCGAGCACGCAGCAGTCGGTGCTCGTCGCCGCGGCCGACCAGTTCCACCTGCTGCTCGTCGCGGGCTCGCTCGCGGTCGGCGCGGTCGGTGTCGGCGTCGGCGTCACCGTCGGCGTGATCGACATCCAGACCGAGGCGAAGATCGGCGACGGTGCGGTCGTCCACGCGGCGAAGGACGTCGCGGTCGTCGCGGGCGGCAACGAGGCGATGATCTCGGTCACCGTCACGCTCGCGGGCGGCTCGGTCGGCGTCGCCGGCGCGGTCGGCGTCTTCGTCATGCACGTCACGACGCACGCCGACACCGGCAGCTCGGTCACCGTACGCGCGGGGAACAACGGTCTCGTCTCCGCCGCGGACGACACGAAGCTCGTCGCGATCACGGGCGGTGTGGCCGCCGGCTTCGTCGGCGTCGGCGTCGGCGTCCAGGTCACGTCGATCACGAAGGACACGTCGGCGTGGATCGGCGCGAACAACAGCCTCGACTTCGCGGCGACGCAGGTCTCCGCGCTCTCCGGCATCTCGAACGGCGGCCAGCCGCACGGGACGAGCTTCGGCCAGACGACGCTCCACGGCCTCGCCGTCCAGGCCCGCTCGAGCGAGAACGTCTTCGGGCTCGTCGTCGCGCTCGCCGGCGGCTTCGTCGGGGTCGGCGTCCCGGTGAACGTGACGCTGCTCCACGCGACGACGCAGGCCTACATCAGCACCGGGACGCAGATCAACATGGTGCTGGCGCCCGGCTCGCAGCAGTCCGTGGAAGTCGCGGCGCTCGACTCGTTCAAGTCCTTCACCGTGGCCGGCGGCGTCGGTGTCGGCTTCGTCGGGATCGGCGCGGCGATCGACATCGGCATCGCCGACACCTCGACGACCGCGTACATCGCGGCGGGCGCGAACGTCCACGCGGCGAACGACGTCAACGTCTACGCGCTCGCGTCGAAGGACATCACGACGTACGCGCTCTCCGTCGGCGCGGGCTTCGTCGGCGTCGCCGGCGCGGTCTCGGTCTGGAGCGCGGGCACCGGCCCGACGCGCTCGTACGACGCGAACGAGGGGAATCAGTCCGGGGCCGGCTCGGAGAACCACGACGCCCTCACCGACGGCGGCGCGCCCGAGCCGACGACCGAGGCGGACGGCGAGGTCAACGGCCAGGGCTCGAGCGGCTACCAGCAGATCCTCTCCGGCGTCAACCCGGGTCGCTTCGGCGGGAACGGCAGCTCGCGGATCTCGGGCGCGACCTCGAACGCGAACTCGGGCGTGAGCACGAAGGCCGCCACGACCACCGGGATCACGGCGGCCGCCTTCAGCGGCACGGTTCCGCGCGGCACGAGCGCCTTCATCGACGGCACCGTCGTCGCCGGCGGCGACGTCACGGTCAAGGCGTCCGACGAGCTCAAGTTCTTCGGCCTCTCGGTCTCGGTCGCCGGCGGCTTCGTCGGCGCCGGCGGCGGCGTCCTCGTCGCGACCGTCGACAGCAACACGGACGCGCGCGTCGGCTCGACCGCGAACATCACCTCCGGCGGCCAGCTCTCCGTCTACGCCGGGCTCACCGAGGACTCGTCGACCTTCGCGCTCGCGTTCGCGGGCGGCGTCGTCGGCGTCGGCGCCCAGGTGACGATCCTCCATTCGACGAGCCACCAGAACGCGCACATCGACGCGGGCGCGACGATCTCGTTCACGGGCGGCGGCATCAGCGTCCAGGCGTTCACCGACCGCGAGGTCGGCGTGTTCGCGATCGGCGGCGGCGTCGGCGTCGTCGGCATCGGCCTCGTGCTCGCGCTGCCGGACGTCACGGGCTCGACGACCGCGTCGATCGGGACGCTCTCCGGCCCGAATGTCGGCGGCGGGCTGATCGTGATCGCGCACGCGACGGTGCACGTGAACACGAAGGCGATCGGCGTCGGCGGCGGCGCGGTCGGCATCAACGCGGTCGTCGCGCTCGCGCAGCCCGACCAGACGGTGACCGCCTCGGTCGCGCGGAACACGTTCACGCTCACCGGCACCGTCGACATCGAGGCGTACTCCGACGTGACCGCGGACGCGTTCGTCGTCACCGTCGCCGCGGGCGGCGTCGCGATCGGCGCGGCCGTCGTGCTCGCGACCGTCCACTCGCCGACGAACGCGACGATCGCGCCGCGCACGGTGATCGTCACGACCGGCGATGCGACGGTCGGCGTCACCGTCAACGGCCACGCGAACAACCAGATCATCGGCGTCTCCGCCGGCGCCGCCGCCGTCTCGCTCCTCTACGCGAAGGCGACGATGAGCGGCGGGTCGAGCGCGTCGATCGGCGACGGCTCGACCTTCACGGCGCGGTCGCTGTCGATGCCGGGCGTCGGCCACCATTCCGTCACCGTCGACGTCGACCAGTTCGGCATCGCGGGCCTCGGCGCCGGCGGCCTCGTCGCGTACGCGGCCGACACGACGACGATGGACGTCTACATCGGCCCGGCCGAGGGCTCGTCGCACACGGCGCCGACGCCGACCGTCGTGACGACGACGGGCTCCGCGGGCACACACATGTCGATCGACTTCAGCGGCCCGGTCAGCTCGACGGTGCTCTCGATCGGGATCGGGCTCCTGGCCGACATCCAGGGCGTCTTCACGACGGCGATCGCGGATCAGACCGCGCGCGCGTACATCGGCAGCCAGGCGTCGGTGCTCGGCGTCGGCGCGATCAACCTCGAGGCGACCGGGACGGTCACCGCGACCGCCGACGGCACGGGCATCGGCGGCAGCTTCGGGATCGCGCTCGCCGCGGCCGAGGTGACGGCGATCTCGACGCCGACGATCGGCGCGTACGGCGTCGGCGGCGGCTCGATCAGCGGCAGCAGCATGAACTTCAGCACGCATCTCAACTCCGGCTACTCCGGCAACGGGACGGCGTACGCGAAGGTCACCGTCGGCAGCGCGGGCCTCGGGGCCGGCGTCGCGGCGGCGGACGGGATGGCGGTCGACTCGCCGACCGTGACGACCGGGCCGGGTGCGGGCTCGACCTCGACCGCGACGGGCGCGGTGACGGTCACGACCGACGTCGTGATCAAGGCGGTCGTGGACGCGACGACGGTCGGCGTCGGCGCCGGCGCCGGCGCGGGCCTCACGGTCGTCGACGCGATCGCGGGCGGCTGCTCGGCGCACCACTCGCTGCCGGTGATCGGCGACCTGCCGTTCCGCAGCGGCTGCTCGACCTCGGGCGCCGGCGCGATCGAGAGCCGGTTCGGGAACCTCACGTCGGGCACGTCCTTCAACGCGTCGACGACCGTGGACGAGTCGAGCAGCAACAAGGGGATCGCGGTCGCGGCCGCCCTGCTCGGCAGCGCCGTCGGCTCCGCGATCCACGCCTCGACGACCGAGCCGGTCCGGACGCGGATGGGGAGCCTCACCGTCAGCGGCGACGCGAACGTCTTCACCGGCGTCACCTCCGACGCGTACGCCGAGGGCCAGGCGATCTCCGTCGCGCTCGCCGGCGACGCGGCGATCGTCGAGATCACGGCGACCGACAGCCCGATCGTCTCCGCGTGGGCCGCGCCGTTCTCGCAGAACGGCAACGCGTCGAACGTCACGGAGCACAACTACAGCGGCCCGATCGGCTCGCCGTCGCCGATCTCCGGCAAGGGTGCGCACGCCTTCACGAACTCGATCGCGGTCTCGCTCGGCTTCACGATCGGCCTCTCGAACGTGACGGCGAACGAGGGCGCCGTCGTCGAGGCGGGCGTCGGGAACGGCACCAGCGCCGGCGCGCCGAACGGCACGCTCACGATCAAGTCCTACTCGCGCGACTTCGCCGAGTCCGGCGCGACGCAGGTCGGCGGCGCGCTCATCAACTTCAACGGCGTCGACGCCGAGTCGCACCTCACCGGCTCGAACACGGCCTTCGTCGGCGACACCGCGAACGTGAACGCCGCCTCGACGGTCATGCGCGCCGAGAGCAGCGAGCGCGTCGACGCGAACGCGTCGCAGGCCGGCATCAGCGGCATCGGCGTGAACGGCGCGAACGCGAAGTCGACGCAGGCGACGACGACCGAGATCTACGTCGGCGTCTCGGCCCACGTGAGCTCCGCGGTGGACGCGGACGCGGTCCTGAACTCGAACGTCACCGCGTCGGTGAACGCGCTGAGCTTCTCGCTCCTCGGCTCCGGCGGGATCACCCACGCCGAGGTCGACGCGAACCCGACCGTGGTCAGCGACGTCCGCCACAACGCGCACGTCGACGGCGGAAGCGGCGACGTGAGCTTCAGCTCGACGGCGACGACGCAGGCGACCGCGGTCGGCACCGGCTTCGGCGCGAGCCTCGGCTTCTCGGGCGGCGGCGCGGACGCGAACGCGACGATGAACCCCGTCGTCAAGAGCTACTCCGAGAACAACGTCACGTTCGGCGGCCGCAACCTCGGCTTCGCGGCGGTGCTCAACGGCTCGCCGAACGGCGCGAAGGCGGAGGAGAGCATCGGCAACATCGCGCTCGGGATCGGCATCAACGGCGGCGCCGCCACGGCGTCGACGAGCCCGACCGTCGAGACCGCCGTCGGCTCCGGCAGCGTCGCGGACATGAGCGGCTCGATCACCCTCGGCGCGACCTCCGCGACGCGGGCCTACGCGACGTCGCACGGCGGCGCAGGCGGCATCCTCGCCGGCATCGGGTCGTCGAACGCGACGGCGACGGCGAACGGCTCGACCTCGTCGCACTACGACGGCGCCGTGCACGACTCCGGCACCGGCGCGGGCGCGACGAACATGACGATCACCGCGACCGGCACCGCGATCTCGACGTCGCAGGCGCAGGCGGTGGCCGGCGGCCTCTACGGCCAGACGGAGAACACGGCGACCTCGAACGTCGCGCCGAACGTCAGCGCGTCGCTGAACCCGGGCGGCAGCCAGCTCGTCGCGACGAGCGGCAACATCACCGTCCACGGCACCGCGTTCCCCGAGGGCGACGCGAACGTGCACGGCGTCTCCGGCGGCCTCATCGGCATCGGCGGCTCCGACTCGAACGCGACGATCAACCCGACCGTCAACGCGTCGATCACCGGCTCGCAGGTCAACGCCGGCGGGAGCATCCAGGTGCTCGCCGACGCCGAGCCGTTCACCGACGCGAACGCGCCGGACTACTCGATCCAGCAGGTCGATCCGGGCAACGACACGCTGAACGTGAACAACCACGGCCTGACGACGGGCGACGAGGTCCAGTACAACAACAACGGGCACGCGGTCATCGGCGGCCTGATGACGACGTACATCGACAACACGCTCGGCGACAACGTGACGCTGAGCCGCCAGTACAACGTCATCAACCTCGACACGAACCACCTCGCGCTCGGCACGACGTTCCCGGCGGACAGCGTCGACCCGAACCGCGAGATCATCACCTTCAAGCTCGCGCACAACTTCCTGACCGGCGACGCCGTGACGTATCACCCGGAGGGCGGCGCGTCCGTCTCCGGCCTGAACACCGGCCAGACGTACTACGTCGTCGTCCTCGACGACACGCGGATCCAGCTCGTCTCGACGTACAACGAGGCGATCAACGGCGCGACGCAGTACCACTTCACGCCGGGCGACGTCTCCGGGAACACGATCACGGTCGGCGGCAGCGGCTTCAGCGTCGGCCAGGCGGTGACCTACCACGCGCCGCAGGCGACGACGTTCCCGAGCGGCCAGGTCGACTTCATCCCGGTCTACAACGGCGACGGGACGATCAACGTCGCGGCCTCGAACAACCCGGGCGCGAACAACATCTGGTTCTTCGACTCCGACGGGAACTCGGTCTGGAGCGGCTTCTTCGACGGCGACAAGATCGTCTACCACGTGACCGCGGGCGACGGCGTCTCGGACGGCACGCCGATCACGCCCCTCGTCGACGGCCACACCTACTACGTCGTCACGAGTTTCTTCTCGCCGTCGATCCAGCTGAAGAACAACACGGTCTACAACGGGCCGGTGCTCTACATCCGCGGCGCGCTCGGCGACGAGATCGTCCGCCTCGACAGCCACAACTGGGTCGACGACGGCTTCGGCGCCGACCAGGACATCACCGTCTCCTCGGGCGTCAACAGCGGCTCGTACCACACCGCGAGCGTGACCGGGAACGTGATGGTGCTCGTCCAGGCGAACACGCTCACGGCGTCGAAGGTCTCGCCGACGAGCGTCCAGTTCGGGCACACCGACGTCTGGGACTCGGGACACACGACGATCATCCGCACCGACTACTGGGCCATCGACGCGGACGGGAGCTGGACGGCGAACACGACGTTCGACGCGGGCGAGCAGATCATCGTCAGCGGCACCGGCACGAACGACGGCACGTACACGATCGACCACTTCGAGAGCGGCGACACGCAGATGTTCTTCACGAGCGCCGTCTCGGACCAGACGACGACCACGGCGAGCTTCGAGCAGCACTTCAACGCGGTCGTCGACGAGCCGATCATCAACCTCGTCCCGCAGAAGAACGCTCCGGAGGCGCTGCCGGACGCGCCGACCGGCGTCACCGCGACCGCCGACACGAGCGCCGGCTCGCTCGCGCAGGCTGCGTACTTCTACCGCGTCACGGCCGTCAGCGCGTCGGGCGAGTCGATCGGCTCCTCCGAGGTCTCCGCGCTCGTGCACAGCGACGCGTTCCCGTCGGCGACCGGCGAGGTTCACCTCTCCTGGAGCCCGGTCTCCGGCGCGACGTCCTACATCGTCTACCGCGGCACGACGGCCGGGGACGAGGACACGCACTTCGTCGTCGGCAGCGGCACGAGCTTCACGGACACCGGCGCCGGCGGCATCGCGGGCGGCCTCGCAGTCCACCCGACGCACGACCCGCGCGGCGACATCCACTCGATCATCCTCGCCGGCAACGACCACATCGGCGGCCTGCACGACGGCGTCACGTACTACGTCGTGAGCGCGAGCGGCGACGACATCCAGCTCGCGACGACGCCGGGCGGCACGCCGATCACGCTCAGCACGCACGGCCTCGACTCGGGCGCCGACCACTACTTCACGAAGGTCAGCGTCGACCTCGGCGCCGCGACCGGGACGAGCGAGCTCCGGATCGACCTCGCCGGCTCGTCGCCGTACGCGCCGGACGGCACCGGCGGCTCGACCGAGCAACGGCTCGACGGCCCCGGCGGCGTCCCGCTCGGGCTTCTGAACTCGCCGCCCGGCGACGGCCAGTCCTCGACGTTCTCGAGCGGCTCCGGCGGCGGCTTCGTCGGCGTCGGCAGCAACGACGCGAACACGAACTCGACGTCGAACGTGGCGGCGAACGTGAACGCCGACCTCGTGATCGCGGGCGGCGACGTGACGATCAAGTCGAACTCGCAGACGAGCACGAGCGCGGTCTCGAAGAACGGCACCGGCGGCTTCGTCGGCGTCGGCAGCGCGAATGCGAACACGAACACGACGAGCAACAGCACGGCGTCGGTCGGCTCGCCGAGCCACTCCGGCTGGGTCATCGCGGGCGGCAACTTCACGCTCGAGGCCGACAACGCGCCGGTGACGGGCGCCTCGTCGAAGTCCACCGCGGGCGGCTTCGTCGGCGTCGCCTCGAACCACGTCAACGCGAACGTGACCTTCGGGACGAACGCGACGATCAACCAGAACTCGAGCGTCCTCGCGCTCCAGCTCGCGCGCGTCGGCGCCTACAGCTCGGTCAACGCGTCGTCGGACAGCGAGGCGAACGGCGGCGGCTTCGGCGCCGACGCGAACGCGCACGCCCAGACGAGCGCGAACGGGACGAACGCGGCGACGATCGGCGACAACGCGTCGCTCATCGCCGACCGCGTGATCGTCGAGGCGACCGTCCCGAACCCGGCCTTCGACACGCTCGGTTCCGGCATGGTCGTCACGTCGAATGCCGACGGCCGCGGCGCCGGCTTCGTCGGCGTCGGCACCGCCGAGGCGACGACGAACATCGGGGCGACGGCGGACGTCTCGATCGGCTCGGGCGCGACCGTGACCGGCTGGGAGGGCGTCGACTTCATCGCGCGGTTCGCGCACATCAACGACAGCGTCGGCGACACCGCGCACGCGTACGCGCGCGCGACCGGTCTCTTCGGCCACGTCAGCGGCGACGCGAACAACAACACGACGCTCAACACCTACGTCTACGGCGCCCCGCACGCGACGATCACGGCCGGCCCGCGCGACCCGAGCGACCCGGATCTCGAGCATCCGGCCGGGTTCGACGAGCTCGCGTTCTTCATCGACACGCGGAACGGCCCCGTGAACACGCACAGCCACGGCGACTCGAGCAAGCGCTCGCTCGCCACGGGCGGCGACAACGGCAACCAGACGCCGCCGGTCGGCGGCGGCCAGAAGATCGACTTCAGCTCCGACGTGAACATCCTCGGCGCGGTGCTCCGGCTGTTCGTCGACGCGGGCGGGTTCATCACCCAGGCCGCCGGCATCTCGGTCGACGGGAGCGCCTACGGCGGCGGCGCGCACCAGACGTCGGGCCACGTCGACAGCAACACGATCATCGTCAACGACGTCGGCAACGGGGTCGGCGCGCAGGTGCTCTTCGAGACCTCGGGCAACAACTGCGACGGCACGAACGGGATCTGCGGGAGCGGCGGCACGTGGACGTTCAGCGACACGCTCCAGCGCGTCCTGATCACGAACGAGTCGAACAAGGATCTCTGGCTCAACAACATCTCCGTCCTCAACACGACCGGCGTCCCGCTCGTCGACCTCATCGCGGGCTCCGTCTCGCTCACGTTCACGATCGCGCGGACGACCGGCCCGACGCTCGTCGACGTCGAGAACTCCGGCGCCGGCGACGTCCTGATCAACGGCACCATCGACAACCCGATCGGCACGACCGCGGTGCACAACAGCGGCGGCAGCATCAAGTCGACGAAGTCGCGCGACGGTCCGGGCTCCGACGGGCGAATCTCGCTCATCCGCACCAACGTGCTCGACCTGCGCGCGGATGCCGGCGGGATCGGCGACTCGGTCCACCGGGTCAACATCGACGTCGTCTACAGCGCGCGCGCACCGTTCACGACGACGTTCAAGACAGCGCAGGTCTCCAGCGTCGGCGACGCGATCTTCCTCGGCCCGTCCCTCTTCTTCACGGGCGAAGTGGTGCAGTACGCGACCGCCGGGATCCCGATCGGCCCGCTCGTCAACGGCGGCTACTACTCGATCATCAACGTGCCCGGCGGCGTCCAGCTCGCGGCCGTCGGCGGCGGCTCGGCGATCGACCTCGACCCGACCGTCTCCGGCCTGCTCACGGTGCACTCGCTGACGCCGGCCGAGCTCTTCAACGCGGTCGCCGGCGGCTCGATCTACCTCGACCTGCTGGGCCGGAACCGGAACCCGGCGCTGGCGAACTTCGAGGTCACGATCGACCACGTCGTCGCGGGCGGCGACGTCGACATCCTGCTCCAGACCGCCGTCAGCGAGAACCCGACCGGGACCGCGGGCGGCGGCGTGCTTGTCCAGTGGCCGCCGCATCCGGCGCCGGGTGGGATCGTCCACTACAACTTCTTCACGCCGGACGTCTGCGACGGCGGCCATCCGTGCCCGGCCATCATCGGGCAGGACTTCTTCGTCACCGGCACGACGCCGAAGGACCCGACGACGTTCAACTTCGCCGGGCGCGACGCGAGCGGCGGCCGCACCGAGACCGGCATCGTCGCGGGCGGGAACATCATCATCACCGCCGTCAACCCGAGCCCGTCGGCCGCGCACATCAACGTCCGCGCCGTGACCGACATCCTCGCGAGCGGCCACATCGACATCCTCACGAACGGCTGGATCCTCGACTTCGAGAAGCACGGCGACCTCCGCGTCGGGAACATCACCTCGACGGACGACGACGTGACGCTCTGGTCGCCGCGGCGGATCGTGGACGCGCTCTCCGACTTCGCGGCGGACGTCAGCGGCCGCAACATCACGATGACCGCCGGCATGAACAGCCTCGGCCAGGCCGAGGGCGTCGGCGGCGTCGGCGAGCCCGGCAACTTCCTCGAGATCGACACGAACTCGACGCCGAAGCCGGGCGGCGTGTTGAACGTCGCCGACTTCGCCGCGCCGACGACCGCGGGCGTCTTCCTCACGGAGACGCAGGGCGACATGCCGGTCGACACGATCACGACGAACGGCGACGCGTCGCTCGTCACCCGCAACGGCTCGATCGTGGACGCGCGGAACGGCGGCGCCGGCGACGACCTCGCGAACGTCCTCGCGAACACCGTCGACCTGAAGGCCGTCGGCGGCTCGATCGGCAACCCGAACGGGCTCAACGACCTCGAGATCAACTCGGGCTGGCAGCACACGAGCACGATCGCGGCCGAGGCGACGGAGAGCATCTTCCTGACGGAGACCTTCGGCGCGGCCAACGTCGTGCTGCTGGAGGCCTACCGTGGCGACATCCGCTTCACCGTCCGCGAGAGCGCGCTCTCCGGCGAGGACCTGAACCTGCTCCACAACGGCTCGACGCTCGTCGACGAGACGCAGCTGCCGGATCCGACGACGAACTTCTCGCGGCTCGTCCCGTACGGCCGGATCGCCGCGCTCAACGGCTGGATCAACCTGCGCGTCGGCGACAACGTCACCACCGACGCGGCGTCGAAGATCCTCGCCGGCGAGTGGATCGACATCTGCGGCGACTACCGGCGGATCACGGGCGCCACGAACATCTGCGGCGACTTCCAGATGCCGGAGCCGGGGCCGACCGACACGGGCGACCCGGGCGTCGGGACGGTCATGACGCTCGCCGGCGAGATCACGCCGGGGATCCTCACGTCGCGCCTCAGCTTCATCACGCGGATCTTCGGCAACGCCGACAACGACCAGTTCTCCTTCGACCAGACCGTGCTCGGCGGCAAGACGCGCGCGTACGGCAGCAACACGCCGACGAACTGCCTCGGCGGCCCGCCCGGCCCGTGCGGCGTCGACGCGCCCGCCGGCGACGGCCAGGACTACTTCGAGGTGAACCAGCTGCCGACGATGGACGTCGCAGACGGCCACACGCTCACGCTCGACGGCCAGGCCGACACCGACACGTACGTCGTCAACACCGCAGGCGGCGACGCGGACAACAACTACGTCATCAACGTCCTCGACACCGGCGCGAAGAACGACGGCCTCGACACGCTGACGGTGAACGGCACCGACGCCGACGAGGTCTTCCTCATGCGGCAGGTCTCGTGGATCGGCGAGGCGCAGAACTTCAGCCTCGAGTACGCCGAGACGCCGGCGTTCGTGGCACTGCTGCACGGCTCGCTCGACGACGTCTTCCACCGCCTCAACCAGTCGGTGGAGCGGATCAACTACGACGAGAACATCAACTCGCGGCTCACCGTCAACGGCTTCGGCGGCGACGACACGTTCGCGGTCGACGACAACAGCTCGATCACGACGCTCGACGGCGGCGCCGGCGACGACACGTTCCTCATCGGCCAGGCGTACGCGAACCCGCGCGTCGCGCCGGACGTCAACCCGGAGGACGCGTTCCCGACGACCTACACGATCCTCGGCTGGGTCAGCCACGGCATCAGCTTCCCGACGACGATCTACGGCGGCTCGGGCGACGACTCGCTCCTCGTCTACTCGAACGACGCGGCGCTCGAGCTCGACGGCGGCACCGGCGACGACCTCTTCGCCGTCCGCACCGCGCCGCTCGTCGATCCGGCGACCGGCGACGTCCTCGTCGACCAGTTCGCCTCGAACGAGGGCGACAACTGGTGGAAGAACGACTGCGACATCGTCCCGATCTACACGGTCGACGCTCCGATCGACATCGTCGGCGGCGCCGACTTCAACCGGCTCGTCGTCGTCGGCAGCGACTTCGACCTGCTGCCGAACGGCTTCTGGTGGAGCTGGTGGGACGGCAACCACCACCCGGTCGACATCATCGACCACCTGCTCGTGAGCGACACGTCGGTGATCGGCGCCGGCCTGAACATCACCTACCAGGACATGTCGCCGACCTCGATCGTCGAGCACACCGGCTGCCCCGTCTGCGTCTCGGGCCTCTTCTTCCTCGGCGTCCACGGCGAGCACGGCGACGGCATCGGCCACGACGACACGCTCGACCCGGTCGTCGCCGGCAGCCTGGACGGCATCAGCTCGGCCGTGAACCAGGAAGTCCGGACGTTCGACGCGGACTGCTACGGCAACCCGCACCAGGTCGACGACGACAACGGCCCGGGCGTCCAGGCGACCGTCGCCACGACCTCGGTCGGCCAGATCATCGTCCGCGAGTCCGGCGGCTCGACGCTCGTCTACGAGCAGGGCCAGACCGTGGACTCGTTCACGGTCGCGCTCGTCTCGCCGCCGAGCTCAGCGGTCTACGTCAACGTCTCCGCCGCGGCCTCGCCGTCCGAGCTCGCGGCGCAGGGGGCGCGGACGGTCCTCGTCTCGATCGACGGCGGGCTCACGTGGCAGTTCGCCGCGGTGCTGACGTTCGCGCCCGGCGACATGGGCCCGAAGACGGTGCTCGTCCGCGCGATCGACGACGCGACCTCCGAGGGCCCGCTCAACGCCGTGCTGAGCATCAGCGCGCAGAGCCACGATCCGACGTACAACCACGCGGAGGTCCGCAACGTCCTCGCGGAGGTCGTGGACAACGACCGCGCCGGGCTGATCATCGTCGAGAGCAACGGCGACACCACCGTGCTCCAGGGCGCGCCGCCGTTCGGGATCGTCGACACCTACACGGTGGCGCCGACGATGTTGCCGGCCCTCTACTCGAACGTGAAGGTCACGCTGTTCTTCGACTGCGACGAGCTCATCGTCACGAGCACCGACCCGCGGTTCGACCCGAACACGAACACGATCACCTTCGACTGGACGAACTGGCTGGTGCCCGCGGTCATCACGGTCGCCGCGAACCCGCACAGCTCCTGGTGGGGCCAGAACCTCGACGACAACAAGCTCGACGGCTCCATCTTCCACGTCGTCACGAGCACCGACCCGAACTACGTCTCCGTCTTCGGCTCCGGCATCCAGAACTTCGGCCCGGGCGACGACGCGCACGGCCACATGGAGTGGAGCGACGGCAACGGCTGGCTCGACGACAACGGCTGGGAGAACGTCGGCTGGAACTGGGACAACGGCTGGTCGACGCGCTGGGGCTTCTGGGGCGGCGACCACAACTGGCATCCGTTCCCGCACCTCGTGCCGCGCGTCGACGTGAACATCCTCCGGCCCGACGAGGACATCGTCTACATCGTCGAGTCCGACGGCTCCACGCTCGTCGCGCAGAACGACCCGAACGGCGACACGTACACGATCCGCCTCACGGCGTCGCCGAGCTCGGGCGAGACCGTCACCGTCGAGCTCCAGCCGGACGGCCAGCTCATCGCGTCCGACGCGTGCAGCTGCGACCCGCGCTTCACGCCGGGGAACTCGTGGCACGGCCCGACCGTCACGTTCGACAACACGAACTGGTACCTGCCGTTCACCGTCCGCCTGACGAGCAACCCGGGCGCGCCGGCGACCGACCCGAACCAGCCGCTGACGGTCTTCCCGACCTCGCCGGACGAGCGCGTCTACCAGACGCAGAGCAACCCGAACGACTTCGACCTCGTCGGCGGCGTCCGCTTCCACGACGACTGGTTCGGCTGGCACGGCGGCCCGGTCTGGATGGACGGCTGGGGCTGGTACGACGGCCACAACTGGTTCGACGGCTACGGCTGGTTCAACGGGTACGGCGGCTGGTGGTTCGACGGCGACAGCTGGTTCGACGGGCACAACTGGACGGTCGACACCGAGCCGTCGCTCCACACGCTGCTCTGCAACGACGGCGACACGGACTGGCACCACGGCAGCTGGGGCGGCTGGGGTTGGGGCTGGCACGGCGGCTGGGGCTGGAGCTCGCCGTTCGGCTGCGACGACCTCCCGGCGCGCCAGCCGGTCATCCTCCCGAACGAGCAGGGCGCAGGCCCGCCGCCGGTCTTCACGTCCGTGCCGTGCGACATCACCGCCGAGGCGACCTCGCCGGCCGGCGCGACCGTCACGTACCCGAACGCGACCGTGATCGGCGAGGTCGGCCCGGCGACGATCAGCTACTCGCAGGCGTCCGGGACCGTCTTCCCGATCGGGACGACGACGGTGACCCTCTACGCCATCGACCAGGGCGGGAACTACCAGTACGCGAGCTTCAGGATCAAGGTGCGCGACACGACGCCGCCGGCGATCACGTACGTCAGCCCGAACCTCACCGTCGAGGCGACCTCCGCCGCCGGCGCGGCCGTCACGTACCCGGCGGCGACGGCGACCGACGCGGTCGGCCCGGTCACGATCACCTACTCGAAGGCGTCCGGCGCGACCTTCGCGCTCGGCACGACGACGGTCACCGTGACGGCGACCGACGCGTACGGGAACTCCTCGACGAAGACCTTCAAGATCACGGTCGTCGACACGACGCCGCCGGTGATCACGGCGCCCGACATGACCGTGCAGGCGACGCAGTCGACCGGCTGGAAGGTCGGGACGTTCGCGGCGACCGCGACGGATCTCGTCGGCGTCACGTCGCTCACGTTCAACAAGGCGGCCGGGACGGTGCTCCCGTTCGGCACGACGGCCGTGATCGTGACGGCGAAGGACGCGGCGGGGAACACCTCGACCGCGACCTTCAACGTGACGGTCGTCGACACGACGCCGCCCGTGATCACGGCCCCGGACGTCGTGGTCGAGGCGACGAGCGCAGCCGGCGCGAAGGCGACCTTCGCGCCGACGGCGACCGACGCCGTGGGTGTCGCGTCGGTGACGACGTCGATCGCGTCGAACTCGCAGTTCGTGATCGGGACGACCGTGGTGACGGTCACGGCGACCGACGTGAAGGGGAACGTGGCGACGAAGACCTTCAACGTGACGGTGCGCGACACGACGCCGCCGACGATCACGTCCGTCCCGGCGAGCCAGACGCTCGAGGCGACCGGCCCGGCCGGTGCGGTCGCGACCTACGCCGCCGCCACGGCCACCGACACGGTCGGCGGCGTGACGATCACGTACTCGCTGGCGTCCGGCACGACGTTCGCGATCGGGACGAACACGGTGACCGTCACCGCGACCGACGGCGCGGGCAACAGCTCGACGAAGACGTTCACGATCACGGTGCGCGACACGACCGCGCCGGTGATCGCGACCGTCCCGGCGAACCAGACGCTCGAGGCGACGAGCGCCGCCGGCGCCGTGGCGACCTGGGTCGACGCGACCGCGACGGACGCCGTCGGCGTGACGAGCGTCACGTACTCGAAGGGCTCCGGCTCGACGTTCGCGATCGGCACCACGACGGTGACCGTCACGGCGAAGGACGCGGCGGGGAACACGTCGACGAAGACGTTCACGATCACCGTGAGGGACACGACCCCACCGGTGATCACCGCGCCCGACATGACGGTGAATGCGACCCAGTCGACCGGCTGGAAGGTCGGGACGTTCGCCGCGACGGCGACCGACCTCGTCGGCGTCACGTCGCTCACGTTCAACAAGTCGGTCGGGACGGTGCTGCCGTTCGCCACGACCGTCGTGACGGTGACGGCGAAGGACGCGGCCGGGAACACGTCGACCGCGACGTTCAACGTGACGGTCGTCGACACGATCGCGCCCGTGATCACCGCGCCGGACGTCGTCGCCGAGGCGACGAGCGCGGCCGGCGCGAAGGTGACCTTCGCACCGACGGCGACGGACGCGGTCGGTCCGGTCACGATCACGACGTCGATCGCCTCGAACTCGCAGTTCGCGATCGGGACGACGACAGTGACGGTCACTGCGACCGACGGCCACGGCAACTCGTCCACGGCCACGTTCAACGTGACGGTGCGCGACACGACGCCGCCGGCGCTGACGGTCTCCGGGAACGTGACGGTCGAGGCGACGGGCCCGACCGGGGCGGTCGCGACCTACACGGCCCCGACGGCGACCGACGCGGTCGGCCCGGTCACGATCAGCCCGAGCCAGGCCTCGGGCAGCCTGTTCCCGATCGGCATCACGACGGTCACGGTGACCGCGACCGACGGCGCCGGGAACACGACGACGAAGACCTTCACCGTCACCGTCCGCGACACGACCGCCCCGGTCATCGCAGGCGTTCCCGCGAACCAGACGCTCGAGGCGACCGGTCCGTCCGGCGCCGTCGCGACCTGGGTCGACGCGACCGCGACCGACGCCGTCGGCGTGACGAGCCTCACCGTCTCGAAGGCCTCGGGCTCGACCTTCGCGCTCGGCACGACGACGGTCACGATCACGGCGAAGGACGCGGCCGGCAACACCTCGACGAAGACGTTCACGATCACGGTGCGCGACACGACGGCGCCGGTGATCACGGCTCCGAACATGACGGTGCAGGCGACGCAGTCCGGCGGCTGGCTCGTCGGGACGTTCGCGGCGACCGCGACCGATCTCGTCGGCGTGACGTCGCTGACGTTCTCGAAGGGCGCCGGCAGCGTCATCGGCTTCGGCACGGCGACGATCACCGCGACCGCGAAGGACGCAGCCGGGAACACGTCGACCGCGACCTTCAACGTGACGGTCGTCGATACGACGCCGCCCGTGATCACGGCGCCGGACGTCGTGGCGGAGGCGACGAGTGCGGCGGGCGCGAAGGTGACGTTTGCGCCGACGGCGACGGACGCGGTCGGTGTGGCGTCGGTGACGACGTCGATCGCGTCGAACTCGCAGTTCGTGATCGGGACGACCGTGGTGACGGTGACGGCGACCGACGTGAAGGGGAACGTGGCGACGAAGACCTTCAACGTGACGGTGCGCGACACGACGCCGCCGGCGCTGACCGTCAGCGGCAGCGTGACGGTCGAGGCGACGGGCCCGACCGGCGCGACGGCGACCTACACGGCGGCGACGGCGACCGACGCGGTCGGCCCGGTGACGATCGGCTACAGCCAGGCGTCCGGCACGCCGTTCCCGATCGGCACGACGACGGTCACGGTGACCGCGACCGACGGCGCCGGGAACACGACCACGAAGACCTTCACCGTCACCATCCGCGACACCACCGCCCCGGTGATCACGTTCGTGCCCGCGAACATCACCGCCGAGGCGACCTCGGCGGCGGGCGCGGTCGTCACCTACGCCGCGGCGACGGCGACCGATGTCGTCGGTGTCACGAGCATCACGTACTCGAAGAGCTCCGGCTCGACGTTCGCGATCGGCACGACGACGGTGACAGTCACCGTCAAGGACGCCGCCGGCAACACGGCTACGAAGACGTTCACCGTCACCGTCAAGGACACGACGGCGCCGGCGATCACGGCCCCGAACATGGTCGTCGAGGCGACCCAGTCGACCGGCTGGAAGGTCGGCGCCTTCGCCGCCACCGCGACCGACGCCGTCGGCGTCACGTCGCTCACGTTCTCGAAGAGCGCCGGCACCGTCCTCGGGTTCGGCACGGCGACGATCACCGCGACCGCGAAGGACGCCGCCGGGAACACGTCGACCGCGACCTTCACCGTGACCGTGCAGGACACGACGGCGCCGGTGCTCGCGCCGCTGCCGAACCTCGTCCTCGAGGCGACGAGCGCGGCGGGCGCGGTCGCGACCTTCACGCCGACGGCGACCGACGCGGTCGGCCCGGTCACGATCACGGTTTCGAAGGCGTCCGGCTCGACGTTCGCGATCGGGACGACGGCTGTGACGGTGACCGCGACCGACGGCCACGGCAACTCGTCCTCGACGAGCTTCACCGTGACGGTGCAGGACACGACGGCGCCCGCGCTGACGCCGCCGCTCTACCTCGTCGTCGAGGGCACGAGCCTTGCCGGCGCGGTCGTCAACTACCCGGCCTTCGCGACCGACGCCGTCGGCCCGATCACGTACACGTACTCGATCGCGAACGGGACGCTCTACGCACTCGGCTTCTCGCCGCTCGTCACGGTGACCGCGACCGACGCCTACGGGAACACGTCGACCGCCACCTTCACCGTCTTCGTCCGCGACTCGACGCCGCCGGCCTTCACGTTCGTCAGCCCGAACCTGACGATCGAGGCGACGAGCGCCGCGGGCGCCGTCGTGAACTTCGCCGCGGCGACGGCGACCGACGCGCTCGCGCCGCCGATCATCAGCTACTCGAAGGGCCCGGGCTCGACGTTCGCGATCGGCACCACGACCGTCAAGGTCACGGCGACCGACATCGTCGGCAACGTCACGATCACGACCTTCAAGATCACCGTCCGCGACACGACGCCGCCGGTGATCACGTCCGTCAGCCCGAACCTGATCGTCGAGGCGACCTCGGCGTCCGGCGCCGCGGTGAGCTACGCGGCCGCGACGGCGACGGACGCGGTCGGCCCGGTCACGATCACGTACTCGAAGAGCTCCGGCTCGACGTTCGCGATCGGCACGACGACCGTCACCGTCACCGCGAAGGACGCCTACGGGAACACGTCGACGCGCACCTTCACGATCACCGTCCGCGACACCACGCCGCCGGCGATCACCTCGACGAGCCCGAACCTGATCGTCGAGGCGACGAGCAACGCCGGCGCCGCGGTGAGCTACGCCGCTGCGACAGCGACCGACGCGGTCGGTCCGGTCACGATCGCCTACTCGAAGAGCTCCGGCTCGACGTTCGCGATCGGGACGACGACGGTCACCGTCACCGCGACCGACGCCTACGGGAACTTCTCGACCGCCACGTTCGGCGTGCTCGTCCGCGACACGACGCCGCCGGTGCTCACGGTCAGCGGCAACCTCACGGCCGAGGCGACCTCGCCCGCCGGCGCCGCCGTCACGTACGCCGCGCCGACGGCGACCGACGCGGTCGGCCCGGTCACGATCACGGCCTCCAAGGCGTCCGGCTCGACGTTCGCGATCGGAACGACGTCGGTCACGGTCACCGCCACCGACGCGTACGGCAACTCGACGACGAAGACCTTCACCGTGACGGTGAAGGACACGACACCGCCCGCGATCAGCGCGCCGAACGTCACCGCCGAGGCAACCGGGCCGACCGGCGCGATCGCGACCTACTCGGTGACCGTGACCGACGCGGTCGGCCCGGTCACGACGACGTACTCGAAGGCGTCGGGCACGCTCTTCGGGCTCGGCGCGACGACCGTCACCGTGACCTCGACGGACGCATACGGCAACTCGTCGACGAAGACGTTCACCGTGACGGTGAAGGACACGACGCCGCCGAGCTTCACGTTCGTCCCGGCGAACATCGTCGTCGAGGCGCCGAACAGCTCGGGCGCGACGGTGAGCTACGCCGCCGCGACCGCGACCGACCTCGTCAGCGGCGTGACGATCACGTACTCGAAGGCGTCCGGCACGCTCTTCGCGCTCGGGATCACGACCGTCACGATCACGGCGAAGGACGCCGCGGGCAACACGTCGACCGCGACTTTCACCGTCAACGTCCGCGACACCACGCCGCCCGTGATCACGTCGGTGCCCGCGAACCAGACGCTCGAGGCGACGAGCGCCGCGGGCGCGGTCGCGACGTTCGCCGCGGCGACGGCGACCGACGCGGTCGGCCCGGTCACGATCACCTACTCGCAGACGTCCGGCACGACGTTCGCGCTCGGCGTCAACACGGTCACCGTCACCGCGAAGGACGGCGCCGGCAACACGTCGACGCGCACGTTCACGATCACCGTCCGCGACACGACGGCGCCGGTCATCGTCTCCGCGCCGAGCATCACCGCCGAGGCGACGAGTGCCGCCGGTGCGGTCGTCACGTTCGCGCCGACCGCGACCGACGCAGTCGGCCCCGTCACGTTCACGTACTCGATCGCGTCCGGCTCGAGCTTCGCCATCGGGACGACGACGGTCACGGTGACCGCGACGGACGGCGCCGGCAACCACAGCTCGAAGACGTTCACCGTGACCGTGAAGGACACGACGCCGCCGTCGATCACCGCGCCGAACCTCACGATCGAGGCGACGAGCGCGGCCGGCGCGACGGTCATCTTCTCGCCGACGATCACGGACGCGGTCGGCGTCGTCTCCGTCACCTACTCGAAGGTGTCCGGCTCGGTCTTCGCGATCGGGACGACGACGGTGACGATCACCGCGAAGGACGCCGCGGGCAACACGACGACGAAGACGTTCACGATCACCGTCCGCGACACGACGCCGCCGGTCTTCACCTCGGTCTCGCCCGATCTGATCGTCACGACGACGAGCTCGTCCGGCGCGAATGTGAGCTACGCGGCCGCGGTCGCCACCGACGCGGTCGGCCCGGTCACGATCACCTACTCGAAGGCGTCGGGGACGAAGTTCGCCGTCGGGACGACGATCGTCACCGTGACGGCGACCGACGGCGCGGGGAACGTGACGACGACGACCTTCAAGGTCACCGTCGTCAAGCACTAGCCCCGGCGGTCCGGCCCCGGCCCGTCGGGGAGCACGCGCTTCGCGACGTAGGCGCCGAGCGCGAGCGAGGTCAGGATCCCGACGCCCCAGATCAGGAGCGTCGCGACGACCCAGGTGCCGACGCCGTGGATCGAGAGCCCGCGCAGGACGAGGTCGGCGATCACGAGGACGACGAAGGCCGCGACGAGCGAGCCCACGATGGCGAGCGCCGGCACGTACTCGCGGATCACCGACCGCACGATCGGCCGCACGAAGAGCGCCAGGAGCGTGAAGACGACGAGGACGATGGGGAAGTCGAGGACGCTCAGGTCGAAGCCCGGGAGGGCCGTGGAGGCGACGACGAGCGCCACCGCGTTCGCCCCGAGCGCGACGAGCGTCCCGCGCAGGATCCGCCTACCTCGGAGTCGCACGCCGGAAACTCTACGCCCGGGCCGCTTTACCGGCGTCTTACGCCCGCCTGACCTCGTGTGAACCTCGCGGCGCGAGGGTACCTCGGAGTACGAGGTATTCCGAGGGGAGCGTCGGGTGACCGCAGCGAGGCTCGATCGCCGCGAGGGAGCGCCTGCGTGGCTGCTGGTGTGCCTGATCGCGGCCGCGTTCGCGTTGCTCCCGCTCTGGATCCGCTTCGGCGGCTCCTCGCCCGGCGCGCTGCCGCCCGTCCCCGCCGACCCCGTCGCCGTCCTCGAGGAGGGCCAGAAGATCGCGTTCGCCGCCGGCGACCTCGTGCAGGGCGACGGCCTGCTCTGCGAGAGCGGCGGCCTCCGGGTCGGCGCCTGGGTGCCGAAGCGCGGCGTCACGTCGCACTCGAGCGTGTCGGGCCCGAACTGGACCGCGTCGATCCGGGTCCATTCACGCATCGACGGCGTCGTAATCGCCCGCTGCGCGTGACGTTCCGTCCCTGAGTCGAGGGATGCCCCGCCTCAACGGGCGGCTCCACGACGCCGATATCGCCGTGTGAGGCAGGAGGCGCCACGGCCGTGGGGACACCCGCGGCGGGAAGTAGACAGGATGCCTGCGGAGGCACGGTACGACATCAGCGTTCGTCGAGCCGCGACCATTGTCGTCGGCAGGCTCCGCACGCTCCGTTCGGAGGCAGGCTTCACGCTCATCGAGATGGTGCTGGCGACGATGATGCTGATGATCATCTCGGCGCCGATCGCCGCCGTCCTCTCCCAGGGCGCTGCGATCTCGAAGCTCGCGCGTGAGCGCACCGGCGCCGACCAGCTCGCGCAGGCGCAGATCGACTGGGTGCGCACGCTCCCGTACTCGTGGGTCGGGCTCACGAACCGCAACCCTCCGGGCAAGATTCCCAGCTCGCCGGTGTCGACGACTCTCCCGTCGGGCGAGGCCGTGACGATGACCTGGACGGTCACCTACGTCAGCGACGCGATCCCGGGTCACGCGGTCACGAACGCCGACTACAAGAAGGTCGTTCTCACGATCACGCGCAACAGCGACAATCGTCAGCTGACGCAGAAGACGACGTACGTCGCCGCCGCGTCCGCGCCGCCGTATGCCGGATCGAAGTGGCTGCAGATCCAGCGCACCGTGGTGGACGCCGTCAACGCCTCGGCGCTCAGCGGCGCCAACATCAATCTCACGGGCGGTCCGAGCTCCGAGAACCGCAACGACACGTCGGACGCTGCGGGGAACGTCCTCTTCCCCGGCCTCGACAGCAGCAGCAACTCCCTGCCGGTCTATCTGCTCGTCACGACGCTCGGGGGCTACTACGTCTTCCCGGACGACCTCGCACCCGGCGCCGCGTCCCAGGTCGGGGCGGTCGCGGGGCTCAACTCGAGCGCCGTGATGCGGATGTACAAGCCGGTCTCGCTCACCGTCAACCTCCAGAACTCCGCCGGCGCGGCGTGGACGACGGGCGCCACGGTCACCCTCGACGGGTCGCGGTGCGGCAAGCAGACGATCACCGTCGCGTCGGGCTCGAGCTCGACCACGATCACGCAGTGCGACTGGGCAAACGGCAAGACCGTCAACCTCGTGCCGAACGTGACCGGTTTGACGCCCGCCTTCGACAAGTACTACGTGACGATGAACTCCGGCGCGAACTGGGGCGCGACGTCGTCCTCCGGCGTGGTCGTCCCGTCGAGCTACCCGACGACGCTCACGCAGACGCTGAACCTGAAGATGTCGGCGACGACCTACGCCACGGCGAACAACAAGACGATCACCGTGACCGTGAAGAACGGCGGCGTCGCCGACGGGAACGCCCGCGTCGAGGTCACCGGCGGCGCGGCGAGCATCTACCTCTTCGGCGTCACGAACGGCAGCGGCCAGGTGAGCTTCACGGTGCCGACGACCTCGACGGCGGCGACGTACACGATCAACGCGAACGACATGGGCGTGCAGAAGGGCACGGCGACGACCAGCGTCTCGTCGTCGACGACCTCCCCGATCAACGTCACGGTGAACATCAGCTGATGCGTGCGTGGGTCGTCAGGAGGCTCCGCGACAACCGCGGGTTCACGCTCGTCGAGCTCGTCGTGGCGATGCCTATCGGTCTGCTCATCATCGGCGGCATGGTGCTGATGCTGACGACGCTGACGCACTACAACAACCAGAACCAGGAGCAGCTGACGCTCCAGACCGAGGCGAGGTCTGCGCTCAACCTCCTCGAGTCGCAGATCCGCGGCGCGTTCTACGGCGACGGCCAGACGCCCGCGTTCAGCTCCGCCAACGCCACGAGCATGACGTTCTACACGCCCGACGAGTACCCCGGCTCCGTCTCGGGCAGCACGCTCTCGAGCTTCCACCTCAAGCAGGTCTCGTACCGCGTCCAGACCGGCCAGCTCCAGTCCCAGTTCCAGACGAGCACCAACACGTACCCGACGGCCCCGCCGTGGACCTTCCCGGGGACGATGAGCTCCTGGACGACCGTCATCGGCTCCGCCGGGACGATCACGAACAGCGACGTCTTCAGCTACTGGGATCAGTGCAACGCCGAGGGCACCGCGTGCACGGGCGCCTCGACGCCCGCCGCGATGTCGATGCCCGTCAGCGCCGCGAACCTCTCCCAGATCGCCCTCGTCGTCGTGAAGCTGACGCTCTCGACGGTCGGCGGCGGCGGCAGCCAGCCGGAACACTTCACCGTCACCGACAAGATCGCAGTCAGGGGGTCCGACTGATGACGCTTCGCGCACGCTTCCGGCAGGCCTGCAACGACGAGAGCGGCTTCGCGATCGTTCTCGGCGTCGCGCTGATGACGCTCGTGACGGTCGCCTCGCTCAGCATCATGGTGCTGGCGACGGGCGAGGACTCGCACAGCCGGCGCGACCAGTCGCAGGACGGCGCCTACCAGGCCGCCGAGGCGGGCACGAACGCGTATCTCTCCGACCTGACGGAGAGCAACGTCTTCTGGAGCGGTTACATGGCGAAGGGCGAGGCCACGCGTACCGACTCGAGCAACAACGCGCATGCCAACAACTGCTCGTCGACGTGCAGCGACATGGTATGGAACTCCGGCTCGTGGGGCACGACCTGGACCTACAAGACGGCCCCCGCGTCGGACACGGGCTGGTTCAGCATGGGGAACGGCTACCAGTACCTGATCAAGGTCTACCCGCCGAACGCGAGCCTCTCCGGCCTCGCGCAGGTGATCACGCGCATCGACGTCACCGGGCGCCCGACGGGCAGCACCAACACGTCGACGTGGCGGACGATCGAGACGATGATCCGCCCGTCGGCCCTCTCCGACTTCCAGGCGTTCTCCGCCGGCGACCTCTCGTACGCCGCGTCCGCCACAACGACGGGCCCGATCTTCGTCGGCGAGGACAACAGCGGCACGCCCGGCAACCTCTCGCATGCCGGTACCGCCAAGGCGAATCTCTACGCCGAGGGCACGGTGACCGTCGGCGGTTCGACGCTGCAGAACGGCGCGAAGAAGTACGACTCCGGCACGAGTCCGACCGCGCTCTGCAAGCTGAACAACTGCTCGGCGATCCAGTGGAGCCAGTTCGCGGCGAACTTCAGCTCGCTCCGGACCTCGGCGCAGAGCATCGGGCTCCTTCTCGGCACGACCGACAACGGGAACTCGGCCCTGAGCGGCCAGAGCCCGGCATACAAGGTCGACACCTGGCGGCTCGACTTCTCGGTCGTCGGCGGCGTCGGGAAGGTCACGTACTCGTCGTGCAAGCTCTTCGCGAACAGCAACGGCCAGATCTACCCCGACTACGACGGCCCGAGCCCGCCCGTGTGCGGCAACGCCAAGACCGTCACCATCCCGGCGAGCGGGGTGATCTACGTCGACACCGACGCGATCGTCGACGGCGTGGTCAAGGGCAAGGTCACCGTCGGGACGTCGGGCAGCATCATCTACGGCGGGAACGTGACGTACAACACGAACGGCCAGGACGTCCTCGGCGTCATGTCGACGGGCACGGTCTGGATCGCGCAGTGGGGCGTCGACGCGAACGGGAACATCACGATCTGGTCCGCGCAGTTCTCCCAGAACGGCATGTACTCGGCCGACACGACGCACAACACGTACAACCCGAACCCGTCGAAGTGCAGCGGCGGCAGCGGCGACTCGACGCAGACATGTCACGCCGTCTGCAGTAGCGGCTCGAAATGCGTGATGACGATCTACGGATCGACGGCGGTCTACGGGAACGGAGCGGGCAACAGCTCGATCGTGATGACGAACATGTTCAACGCGCGTAGCTACAACTACGACCCGAACCTGCTCTTCGTCCAGCCGCCGCAGTGGCCGACGCTCGGCAACGCCTTCACGATCCTCGTCCAGCGAGAGATCTAGGAACATCGGTTCCCGGTTGACCGCCGGGAACCGACCCGTCAGGCTAGGCGGGTGGCGAGCTACGCGGTCGAGGGGGAGGACACACCTCCCCTCCAGAAGGGCCTGAAGACCGGCGCGCTCGGCTTCGTCTCGAGCGTCGTCATCGGTGTCGCCTCGACGGCGCCGGCGTACAGTCTCGCGGCGACGCTCGGCTTCGTGACCGCGATCGTCGGGGTCGGGTACCAGGCGCCCGTCGTGATGCTCCTCGCCTTCCTCCCGATGCTGCTGATCGCGCTCGGCTACAAGTACCTGAACCAGGCCGACCCCGACTGCGGCACGACGTTCACGTGGGCCGGCCGGACCTTCGGGCCGATCACAGGCTGGCTCGGCGGCTGGGGGATCCTCTACGCCGACATCCTCGTGATGGCGAGCCTGTCGCAGATCGCCGGCAGCTACACGTTCCTCCTCTTCGGGAAGGACGACCTCGCGACGAGCCGGCTCTGGGTCGGCGTCGCCGGCGTGATCTGGATCATCCTCATGAGCGTCATCTGCTACGTCGGGATCGAGGTCTCGGCGCGCGTGCAATGGGGCCTGCTCGGCGCGGAGATCGTCATCCTCTTCGCGTTCTCCGTCGTCGCGCTCGCGAAGGTCTGGACGGGGAACGCGCCGCACGGCGTCTCGCCGCAGTGGAGCTGGCTGAACCCGTTCGACATCAGCTCGTTCGGCGCGCTGAACGCGGGCCTGCTGCTCGCGATCTTCATCTACTGGGGCTGGGACACGTCCGTCGCCGTGAACGAGGAGACGGAGGACGCGACGCAGACGCCGGGCCGCGCCGCGGTCGTCAGCACGTTCCTCCTGCTCGGGATCTATCTCATGGTCTCCATCGCCGCGCTTTCGTACCACGGCGTCGGCTTCATCAACAACCACGCGGACGACGTGCTGAGCGCGCTCGCGAACGGGGTCATGGGGTCGCCGTGGGACAAGCTGCTGATCATCGCCGTGCTGACGTCTGCGTCCGCGTCGACGCAGACGACGATCCTCCCGACGACGCGCGCGACGCTCTCGATGGCCACGCACGGCGCGATCCCGAAGCACTTCGCGCGCATCCACCCGAAGTACCTGACGCCGAGCGCGTCGACGATCTGGATGTGCATCGTCTCGATCGCGTGCTTCGTCGTCCTGAACTCGGTGTCGAGCAACATCCTCGAGGACTCCGTCACGGCGACCGGCTACGGGATCGCGTTCTACTACGGCCTGACCGGGCTTGCGTGCTTCTGGTTCTTCCGCCGCGAGCTGACGAAGAGCGCGCGGAACTTCTTCCTCGTCGGGCTCCTGCCCCTCGTCGGCGGGATCGTGCTGTTCGCGATCCTCGGCGACTCGATCAACAACGGGCTCGACCCGGCGAACTCGTCCGTCGGTCACGGCTGGCTCGGCGTCGCGCCGCCGGTGGCGATCGGCGGCGTCGGTCTCCTGATCGGGATCGTGTGGATGATCGTCCAGCGGATCGTCCAGCCGGAGCCGTTCTTCCGCTGGAAGCGCGAGGTCGCGGATCCCGCGGTGCTCGCGCCGGCGCCCGACGCTAGCGCCTGACGCGTACCGCGAACGTCGTCGACGCGTGCGAGCCCACGGGCCCGGTGAGCGTCAGCGTTCCCCGGAGCGTCCTCCCGGCGAGGCTGCGCGGGAGCTTCCACGCACAGCCGCCGGCGTTCCCCTTGCGCGTCGTCGACACGTGGAGCGAGCCGGCGCGGCACGAGACGGACGCGACGTCCTGCGGCGAGCCGCCGACCCAGAGCTGCGCACTGACCGACCGCTGCGTGACGGCCACCGCGCCGAGCGTCGCGGGAACGGGATGCGCCGTCGCGTCGGGGCTCACGGTGAGGGAGAACGGCCCCTGGACGGCCTGCGGGCTCGCGCAGTTCACGACGTTGCAGACGGGGCGCGGATACTGCGCGACCCAGGTGTAGGGCCCCGGCGCCAGCGGGCCGGGGAGCTGGCAGCCGAAGGTGCCGCTCTGCTCGCCCGTCGGCCCGACGGGCGTCTGCGGGGAGCACGAGCCGACGACGCCTGTGCTCGACGAGACGACGATCGTCGCGAACGGGTCGCCGGTGAACGTCACCGCGACGACGAAAGCCGGGTTCTGCGTCGTGACGACGCTGCCGTTCGCGGGTTGCGTCGGGTTCGTCACCGCGCCGAGTCGCGGCGCGACGACGGCGACGAGCGCCGCACCGAGCGCGAAGGCGCCGAGACGCAGCGTCACGCGGGCTACGTCCGCGTCAGCGCGACGACCGGGATCACCCGTGTCGTCTTGTCCTGGTACTCCTGGAACGCCGGCACCCTCGCGGCCTGCTCGGCGAATGCGCGGTCGCGCTCCTCGCGGGGGAGCGGGGCCGCCGTCGCCTCGAACCGTTCCGCACCGACCTCGACCTCGACGTTCGGGTCTGCGACGAGGTTGAAGTACCAGTCGGGATGATTCGGCGCGCCGCCCTTCGACGCGAACACGAGCAGCCGGTCGCCGTCGCGGACGTAGACCATCGGTGTCGTGTGCTTCCGGCCCGACTTGCGGCCGGTCGTCGTCAGGAGCAGCAGGTCGCGCCCTTCCCAGTGGCCCGACAGTCGTCCGCCGTTCGCGCGGAACTCCTCGATGATCTGCGTGTTGTAGTCGCTCATTCCGCGAGGTTACGTGAAGACGTTCACCGCACGCGCGATCACGAGGCCGATGATCGCGAGCGAGACGAGCGCCTGCACGGCCATCGCGAGCTTCGCCCACCGCGCCAGCGGCATCACGTCCGTCGGGCTGAACGCGACGCTGTTGGTCAGTCCGAGATAGAGGTAGTCCCAGAAGATCGGCCGCCAGCCCGGCCGCGCCAGCTCGGGACTCAGCTGCTGCGGGAACGCGAGGTCCGGGAACTCCGTCGGGTGGGCGAGCCGCGCGGCCGGGCCGCCGCCGTCGAACTCCCAGTAGAGGAGCGCGAACGCGACGTTGTTCGCGAGCCACACGAAGGAGCCGTAGGCGAGAAGCGTCCCTGCCGAGTTCGTCGCCGCCCCGCCCGTGACGAGGACGTCGATCAGGATGCACGTGCCGTAGAGCGCCGCCGCGACGAGGAGCATGACGAGCGCGATCCCGGCGCGCCGGAACGTCTCGTGCCGGCGCCCGCGCACGATGAGCGCGGCGAGCAGCAGCACCTCGACGGCCGGGATCCCCCAGCGCGGCGCACCGCCGCGGTGCACGCTCAGCGCCAGGCTGAGCACGAGGTTCAGCACGATGAGGAGGAGGACAGCCGCGACCGGCGGCCACATCGGCTCGGCGCGCGGCTCCATCGGCGGACCCTATCCGACCGCGTCAGAATGGCAGCCATGGCGGAGAGGGGCGGAGCGTGAGGATCGCCGTCGTCGGCGGCGCGGGCGGCGTCGGCGCGTCGACGGCCTTCAACCTCCTGCGCGACGGCGGCCCCGACGAGGTCGTGATCCTCGACCGCCGGCCGCCGCACATCACGTCGCACGTCATGGACTTCGACCAGGTGCTCGAGCAGTCGCCCGGCGCGACCGTGCGCGGCGGCGACGAGTCGGATCTCGCGGACTCGGACATCCTCGTGGTCACCGCCGCGGTCCCGCTCACCGTCAACACGTCGCGGCTCGTCTACCTCGAGCAGAACGCCGCGATCGTCGACGAGGTCGCGGACGCGCTCCCCGACGGCTGGGACGGCGTGGTCGTGCTCGTGACGAACCCGGTCGACCCGCTCGTCCTCCGGTTCCGCGACCGCACCGGGCTCGACCGCCACCGCGTCCTCGGCTACACGCTGAACGACTCGCTGCGCCTCCGGACCGGGATCGCGAACGCGGTCGGCGCGCCGCCCGGCGCGGTCGACGCGTGGATGATCGGCGAGCACGGGGACTCGAGCGTCCCGCTCTGGAGCCGCGTCCGCGTCGGGGGCGAGCCGCGCGCGCTGACGCCGGAGCAGAAGGCGTCGGCGGAGGAGTACGTCCGCTCGTGGTACGTGCGCCACGTCGCGCTCGACTCGGGGCGGAGCTCGACGTGGACGTCGGGGCTCGGCGTCTCGCGGATGGTCTCGGCGATCCGCGGCGACGCCGGCGCGGTGTGGCCGGCGTCGCTCGTGCTCGAGGGCGAGTACGGGATCGAGGGCTCCGCCGTCAGCGTGCCCGTGGTCCTCGGCGCGGACGGCGCGCGCGAGGTGGTGGAGTGGGAGCTCGCGGACGACGAGCTCGCGGCGCTGCACGCGTCCGCCGAGATCGTCCGTGCGCTCGTCGAACCGTAGAGGAGGCTTCGCGTTGAAGGCAGCGATCATGCACCGCTACCACGAGCCGCTCGAGCTCGTCGACCTGCCGAGGCCGGAGCCGCGAGGGCCGCGCGGCGTCGTCGTCCGCATCGGCGGCGCGGGCGTCTGCGCGACCGACCTCCACGCGATCGACGGGCTGATGGAGCCCGCGGGCGTGACGCTGCCGCGCGTGCTCGGCCACGAGAACGCGGGCTGGGTCGACGCGGCCGGGAGCGACGTGACGACGGTCGCGGAGGGCGACGCGGTGCTCGTCTATCCGCCGTACAGCTGCGGGCTCTGCGTCTCGTGCCGCCGCGGGAACGACATGCACTGCGTCCGGCACGACTTCACCGGCCTCTCGCTCGACGGCGGCTTCGCGGAGTACGTCGCCGTCGACGAGCGCTCGCTCGTGAAGCTTCCTCCCGGCGTCGAGCCGGCGGAGATCGCGCCGCACGCCGACGCCGGGGTGACGGCGTACCACGCGGTGCGCAGGCTCGAGCACCTCGCGCGTCCCGGGACGACCGCTGCGATCGTCGGCGTCGGCGGCGTCGGGCACATCGCGCTCCAGGTGCTGCGCGAGCTCGGCTCGAGCCACGTCGTCGCGATCGACACGGACGAGCGGCGGCGCGCGCTCGCGTCCGAGCTCGGCGCCGACGCCGTCGTCGATGCGGGCGACGCGGCGGAGGCGGTGCGCGACGCGTCGGACGGCCGCGGCGCGGATCTCGTCTTCGACTTCGTCGGGACGGACGCGACCCACGCGGCGTCGCTCGCGATGCTCGCGCGGGGTGGGACGTACTCGATCATCGGCTACGGCGGCACGGTGAGCTGCGGCTCGGCGGACATCGTCGTGAGCGAGCACGCGATCGTCGGCAACCTCGTCGGCTCCTGGATCGACCTCTGGGAGCTCGTGCAGCTCCACGCGGCGGGCCGCGTCCGGCTCGTGACGACGACCTACCCGCTCGACGACGTGAACGACGTCCTCGGGCGGCTGCGCGACGGTGAGATCACCGGACGCGCCGTGCTCGTCCCGTAGCGCCTAAAAGTCCTGCAAACGGGCCGTTCGCGAACGCGGCACGTCCGGTGAACGCACAGCGGAGTACGTGCTAGCGGCGGAAGCGCGAGAAGCGGTTCGCCGTGCGCGCGAGCGCCGCCGCGCTCGCGGCGATGCCGACCAGCGAGTGTCTGCGGCCGCGCTGGTGCCCGCGCAGCACGCGGCCGGCGACGAGGATCGCCGCGAGCGCGATCACCTGCCCGCCGAGCACGATCCGGTTCACGTCGACGGCGGGCTTCCACGTCACCTCGCCGTCCTCGATGATCCACGCGCCGCTCGGCCGCGCGGCGACGCCGAAGCCGCCGCCTCCCGACGGTGCGTCGCCCTTCTCGTCGAGGCCGCCGCCGCCACCGCCGCGGACGGCGGCAGCCGGGATCACCGTGAGCCCGTTCTTCTCGTAGGGGTCCCCGTAGACGCGCTTCACGCTGACGACGTCGCGCGCGCCGGAGAGCAGCTCCTGGAGCTCCATGGCTCCTCCTTTCCTTTCCTCTGCCCTGGAGTCTAGAAGAGCTCGGCCGCGAGCTGCTCGATCGTCGCGGGCCGCTCGCCCGTGACCTTCCCGTAGTCGTCCGTGACGACGTCGAGCTCGCCCGCGCGGAGCGCCGCGTAGACGGAGAGGCCGACGTCGAGGTGCCACTGCTCGCGGCCCGCTGCCGTCCAGCGCTCGATCCAGTCCTCGTCGGAGGTCGGCTCGTAGCGGAAGTCGCGGCCCGTCGCGCGCGACGCGATCTCCGCGAGCTCGCCGAGCGAGACCGACGACGGCGTGACGATGTCGTAGACGCGGCCCTCGTGGCCGTCCTCCGTCAGCGTGTGCGCGATCGCACGCGCGAGGTCCGGGCGCCACGAGAAGCTCATCCGCCCGTCGCCGCCCGGCTCGCGCGCGACGCCGTCGGGGTCGAACCAGCCCGCCATCTCGTCGGCGTACATCGTGTTCCGGATCGCGGTGAACGGGACGCCGGTGTCGGCGAGGATCGCCTCGGTCGCGCCGTGTGCGCGCGCGTGGAGGAAGATCGCATCCGGCCCCGCGTTGCAGAACGAGAGGTAGACGACCTGCGCGACGCCGGCGCGCGCCGCCGCCTCGGCGAACGCGCGGTGCAGCGGAAGGCGCCGCTCCGGCGAGTCGTGGATCGAGACCATGAAGACGCGGTCGCCCGGCCGCAACGCTGCCGCGAGACTCGCCGGGTCGCCGTAGTCGGCGGCGACCGCCTCGGCGCCCGGCAGCCTCGGCGCGCGCGCCGGGTCGCGGACGAGCAGGCGCATCGGCACCTCGCGCGCCGCGAGCTCCTGCGCGACGAGGCCGCCGACGTTCCCGGTCGCTCCCGTGACGACGATCACACCGGCGGCGTCCCGTACGTGTGGAAGCTCTCGACCGTCTTCACGCGCCACGCCTGCCCGAGCTTCCGCTCCTCCTCCGTCCAGACGACCGTCGGCCGCTCCGGGTCGTAGACGAAGTAGCCGCCCGTCGTCACCTCGATCCGGTTCCCGCCCGGCTCGTAGCCGTAGAGGAAGAACCCCTGCGCGACGCCGTGCTTCGACGGCGCGGCCTCGATGAAGATGTCGTTCTCGAGGAAGAGGTCCGCGGCGCGGAGGCACTCCTCGCGCGTGTCGACCCAGAACGCGAGATGGTGGAGCCGGCCGCTCGCGCCGGCGGCGTCCTCGACGTAGATCAGCTCGTGCGCCTGGATCGTGAGGCTCATCCACGCACCCGTCTCGCGACCGCTGTCCAGAACGATCTGCTCGTAGAGCCGGTAGCCGAGCACGTCCGTCGCGAACGCGCGGCACGCGGCGACGTCGGCCGCGAGGAGGTTCACGTGGTCGAGCTTCTTCACGGCCGCGCCGCGGCCGACGTAGCGCATCGGCTGGTTCTTCAGCGACGGCTTCAGGTGCGCGGGCGCGACGTAGCGCTCCGTCTCCCAGTAGAGCTCGAACACGTGACCGTCGGGATCGGTGAAGCGGTACGCGGGGCCGTGGCCGTGGTCGCCGTCGATCCAGCCGATCCCGCGGCCGCTCGCCTCGATCGCGGCGACGCGTCGCGCGAGCGCGTCGGCGCTCCAGGCGCGGATCCCCATGTGGCCGATCCCGGACGTCGCCGACTCCGTGAGCTTCAGGCTGTAGCGCTCGTAGTCGAACCAGCCGCGGAGGAAGACCGAGCCGCCCTCCTGCGCCTCGACCTCCATGCCGAGCACGTCGACGAAGAAGCGGAGGCTCTCGTCCGGCTTCGGCGTCAAGAGCTCCGCGTGGCCGATGTGCGCGAGGTCGGTCACAGCGACTCGAGCACCTGCGGCGTCACGCGCTGGAACGCCTCGGCGTAGCGGATCGCGTTGTTGCCGGACGAGCGGCGCGCGTGGTTGCCGCGGTGGCCGGCGCGCTCGGCGTAGTACGTCTGGAGATACGCCTGCGCCTTCATCTCCGCCATCGCGGCCTGCTTGCGCTCGAACACCGGCGTGATGTCGACGAAGGTCGTCGGCGTGAAGTTGCAGAGCTCGGGCTGGTGCGGCTCGAAGAGATAGAGGTCGGGCGGCGAGATCGTCGCGAACGCGCTCGGGACGCCCGCGCCGGCGGCGAGCGCGCGGGCACGCTCGACCGCGAAGAACGCGACGGCGTGATCCGGGTTGAACGGATCCTTGTCGGTGTGCGTGACGAGGACGTCCGGCGCGTGCTCGCGAATCGCGTCGGCGAGGAGCTCGAGCGCGGCGCCGTTCACCTCGAGCGGGTAGTCGCCGAGGTCGAGGCAGCGGAAGCTCGCGCCGAGATGGGCCGCCGCGCGCTCCGCTTCCCCGTGGCGGATCTTCTTCACGTTCTCGACCGTCTGGCCGGGCTCCTTCCAGAGCTCGCCCGACTCGCCGCGCTCGCCGTAGGAGAGCGCGAGCACGTGCGCCTCGCCGCCGCTCGCGGTGACGACCGCGGCGGCGCCGCCGGCGCGCCAGACGAAGTCGGCGGAGTGCGCGCCGACGACGAGGATCCGCTGCGCGCTCACGCGGCGACCCCCGCGACGCGGCGCGTGTTCGTGACGGCCATCGTCACGACCTCCTCCTCGTCGAGCCCGGCGGCGAGCAGCCGGTCGACCATGAGTGCCATGCCGTCCTCGACCGGCGGGTTCACGACCTGGCCGAGGTCGGTCGAGAGCACCGAGTGCTCCGGCCCCACCGCCCGGATGTTCGCGAGCCAGTCGTCCCAGCTCACCTTGCCCGTGTGCGGCGTCGTGAAGCAGCGCTCGAGGAGCGCGCCGCGCTCGGCGAGCGCGCGCTGCGTCTCGACCGTGAGGTTCTGGGTCGGGAACTCGGGATGCGTGACGACGACGTCGCGCACGCCTTCGTCGAACGCGGCGTCGACGACGGCGACGATCTCGCTCGCGTCGAGGTGGCCTGTCGCGAGGAGCATCCCGTGGCGCGCGATCGCGGCGAGCACGACGCGCGTCTCCGGGAGCACGCGGCCCTCGGCGTCGACGACCGGCACCGGGTCGACGGCGACGCCCAGCTCGCGGAGCTCCGTCTGGAGCTTCGCCCACGCCGGCGGCGCGACGCCCTCCGGGAGTGCTGCGTGCTCGCGGTGCTCGTTCTCCGCGTCGACGGTCGGGAACCAGACGGTTCGGGCGCCCTCGCGGGCGGCGATCTCGACGGCGAGCGGGTTCATCCCGCCGACGGCCGCGTTCAGCGAGATCGCGCCGAGGGCCGTCACCCCGGGGACGACGCCGCGGACGACCGCGGCGCGCTCCGCCGTCGAGCCGTAGTGCGACTTGAGGACGAAGCCGGCGAGGCCCAGCTCGGCGAAGCGGCGGGCGAGGCTGACGTCGTCGATCTTCCGCTCGACGACGTCGGGCGCGACGTGCACGTGCGTGTCGAACGCGCCGCGGAGGAGCTCGCGCGCCCGGTCGGACGGGACGAGGTCGTTCATGTGGGAGATACTCGCTGATATGGCCACCGTCCGTGACGCGGTACTCGACGTCCTCCGCCGGCTCGACCTGACGACCATCTTCGGGAACCCGGGCTCGACGGAGATCCCGTTCCTCACCGGGCTCCCTGACGACTTCCGGTTCGTCCTCGGCCTCCACGAGGGCGTCGTCGTCGGGATGGCGAACGGGTACGCGCTCGCGCGCGGACGGCCGGCGTTCGTCAACCTCCACACGGCGCCCGGGCTCGGGAACGCGGTGAACGCGCTCGTCTCGTCGCGCGACAACCGCGCGCCGCTCGTCGTCGTCGTGGGCCAGCAGGACCGGCGGCAGCTCGCGCGCTCGCCGTTCCTCACGGGGCGGAGCCTCGAGAAGCTCGCGGGCGACTATCCCGTGTGGACGACGCAGCCGGCCTGCGCGCAGGACGTCCCGGGCGCGATCGAGCGTGCCTGGCACGAGTCGGTCGTGGGGCGCGGCGCGGCGCTCGTCGTCGTGCCGATGGGGGACTGGGCCGAGCCGGCGGACGAGACGGGTCAGGCCGCCGGGTCGCCGGCGCGCGTCCTGCGTGCAGACGGCGTCGACGCGGCGGAGGCGGACGAGGTGGCGTCGGTGGTGGCGGCGTCGGCGTCGCCGGTGCTCGTCGTCGGCGCGGGCGCGGACAGCCCCGAGGGCTGGGCCGGGACGGTCGCGCTCGCGGAGCGGCTCGCGTGCCCCGTGTGGCAGGAGCCGTTCGGCGCGCGCGCCGGGTTCCCGCAGGACCATCCGCTGTTCGCGGGGCATCTCCCGTGGAGCCGCGCCGGGATGCGCGAGACGCTCGCGCCGCACGACCTCGTCGTCGCGGTCGGGACGCCGGCGTTCCGGCTGTACATCTTCGACCCGGGCCCGCCGGTCGCGGCGGGGACGCGCGTCGTCGTGATCGGCGACGACCCGGACGAGGTGCTGCGCAGCCCGGCGGACCTCGGGCTCGTCGCGCCTCCCGGCCCGGCGTGCCTCGCCGTCGCGGAGCGGCTCGAGTCGCGCGGCGCGCTCCCGTCGGAGCCGCTGCACCGTGCGCCGCCCGCTCCGCCGCCGCCGGCGGAGGGCGAGCCGCTGCTCGCGGCGCACGTCCTCGACGCGCTCGCGTCGCGGCTGCCGCACGACGTGATCCTCGTCGAGGAGGGGCCGTCGACGCGGCCGGAGACGCTCGAGCGGATCCCGGCGCGTGAGCCGATGGGCCTCGTCAGCGTCGCGAACGGCGCGCTCGGGTTCGGCATCACCGCGGCGATCGGGCTGCGGATGGGGCAGAAGGAGCGGCCGGTCGTCGCGCTGCTCGGCGACGGTGCGTCGATGTACATGATCCAGTCCCTGTGGAGCGCCGCGCGCTACCGCGCCGGCGTGCTCTTCGTCGTCCTCGCGAACGGCGGGTACCGCGTGATGGACGCGCTCGCGCGCGACACGGGCCGCCCGGCCGCGTGGCCGGCGTTCGAGGACATCGACTTCGTCGCCCTCGCGCGCGGCCTCGGCTGCGAGGCGACGAGCGTGTCGACGTACGACGCGTTGATCCGAGTCCTCGACGAGCAGCTGGCGACGGTCGCCGCGCGCGTCGACCCGCTGGTGATCGAGGCGAAGATCGCTCCGGGTGTCTGACACCGGCGCGCCGTTTGGTGTCTGACACCGAAGCGCCGTTTGGTGTCTGACACCGGCAGGTGGACGCCGGCTAGCCGGCGAGGTCGCGGAGCCACGCCGCCGCCGCCTCGGCGACCCGGGGCTCGACGCCGAGCGAGCGCAGGAGCTCCGCTGCGGCTTCCATCTCGTCGACACGGCGACGGGCGTGCGCGCGGCTGCCTTCCTCGAGACGCGTCAGGAGCGCGGCGTCCGCGTCTTCGAGCGTCGCGACGATGTCGGCGCGGAGCCACGGCTCGCAGCCCGCCGCGCGCGCGGCCTCGAGCGCCTCGATCGCCGCCGCGGCGAGACCCTTCGTGAAGACGCTGCGCAGGAGCTTCCGCGTCGACGCGGCGCCCGCATCGCCCGGGACGACCTCGACCGGGACGTCGAACCGCGCGCACCACGCCGCGTACGCCTCTGCCCCCGGCCCGGAGACGAGGCACGCCGTCCGCAACCCGCGGCGCGGCACCGGCCCGAGCAGCGCGACGTCCGCGAAGAGCGCCGGCGCGACAGCCTCCGCCGCGTCCGCCTTCGTCGCCGGCGCAGCCGCGTTGAGATCCGCGAACACCGCGCCGTCCGCGAGCGCCCCCGCCGCCTCGCGCGCCACCGCGACCGCGGCCGACGCCGCGTTCACGCTCAGCACCACCTCGGCGCCGGCAACCGCCTCCTCGAGCCCCGCCGCGAGCGCGACCCCGTCGGGCGCGGCCGCCACGACCGGATCCCACGCCGCGACCGACGCGCCGGCGAGGGCGAGGTCGGCCGCGATCCGCGCCCCCGCCTCGCCGAGCCCCAGCACGCAGGCCCGCAGCGACGTCATCGCGCCGTCACGTCGTCGGCTTCTTCCCCGATCCGTCCCACGCCGCCGCCTGTCCGGCCGCGAGCATCGTCTGCGCGTAGTCGCGCCCGTCCGCGAGCGCGATGTCCGCGAGCACGCGTCCGTACTTCTCGAGCGAGCCGAGCAGCTTCTTCGAGACGAGTGTCACCGAGTCGCCGGGCTGGACGAGCGTGAGTGCGAACGCCCGCGCCGCCTTGCCCTTCGCCGTCGAGAGCTCGTCCGCGTTGATGCCGTCGATCCGCACGAGCGTCTCGATCTGCACCCACCAGCCGAGGTCGGCACGCACGCGCATCGTGTCGCCGTCGTGAACATCGAGCACCACCGCAGGAACGGTCCACCGAACGTTGGCCATCGTTCCTCCTGCCTGTACGCATCCCCCAGGAAAGTCCCCTAGTCGGTAAAGCTTGACACGTAAACCAGCTCCGGGAGTAGTATCGGGGGCCGATCGAGCGGGAGGTGAGATCGGGTGGCTGGGGTGACGTTCGAGGGCGTGACGAAGCGCTACGCGGACGGGACGACGGCCGTGAACGGCCTGAATCTCGAGGTCCAGGACGGCGAGTTCATGGTGCTCGTGGGCCCGTCCGGATGCGGCAAGACGACCGCCCTGCGCATGGTCGCCGGCCTCGAGGACATCACGGGCGGCGTGCTCAAGATCGGCGACCGCGTCGTGAACTACGTCCCGTCGCGCGACCGCGACATCGCGATGGTGTTCCAGAGCTACGCGCTCTACCCGCACCTCTCGGTCTACGACAACATCGCATTCGGGCTCAAGATCAAGAAGATCCCGAAGGCCGACATCGACCGGCGCGTGAACGAGGCGGCGCGGATCCTCGGGCTCGAGCCGTACCTCCAGCGGAAGCCGCGCGCGCTCTCCGGCGGCCAGCGCCAGCGCGTCGCGATGGGCCGCGCGATCGTCCGGGAGCCGGCGGCGTTCCTCATGGACGAGCCGCTCTCGAACCTCGACGCGAAGCTCCGCGTCCAGACGCGCGCCGAGATCGCGAGCCTGCAGCACCGCCTCGGCGTCACGACGATCTACGTCACCCACGACCAGATCGAGGCGCTGACGATGGGCGACCGCGTCGCCGTCATGCGCAAGGGAGAGCTGCAGCAGGTCGACAACCCGCAGGTTCTCTACGACCGGCCCGTGAACCTCTTCGTCGGCGGCTTCATCGGCAGCCCGGCGATGAACATGGTCGAGGCGACGCTCGAGCGGTCGAACGGCGGCTTCGCCGTGAAGGTCGGCCCGCAGACCGTCAAGCTCGACGCCGAGGCCGCAGCGGCGCGGCCTGCGCTCGCCGGCTACGCCGGCCGGACGATCGTGCTCGGCATCCGCCCCGAGGATCTCGAGGATGCGGCCCTCGAGCCCGACTCGGCGCACGACCAGCGGCTGCGGGGCGACGCCACGCTCACCGAGGCGCTCGGCTCCGAGATCATGGTGCACTTCACGATCGAGGGGAAGCAGGCGGTCACCGAGGACGTGCTCGAGCTGCAGGAGGACGTCGGGGAGGACCGCTCGCCGGCGCCCGAGCATGCGGGCGACGGCGACACCGCGACGCTCGTCGGGCGCTTCGGCCCGCGCTCGCGCGTGCGGCACGGCCAGCAGATCGAGGTCGCGGTCGACTCTCGCTCGCTGCATTTCTTCGACCCGGAGACGGGTCTCGGAATCTACGACAGCCACGAGAAAGGAGCCGCATCGTGAGAAGTCGGTGGACTCGGAGAGTCGCCGCGGCCTTCGTGATCGTCCCCGTCGCCGTGCTCGTCGCATCGAGCACCGGCTCCGGCGCGACGCGATCGGCGCAGGCCGGTTGCACCGCGTCGGGGAGCATCAGCTTCGACGGCGTGTGGACGGGCGCCGAGGCGCAGTCGTTCGGCGCGGTGATCAAGGCCTTCAACAAGGTCTGCCCGAAGGTGAAGGTCAACTACAAGCCCGTCGGCGACAACCTGCCGACGGTGGTGTCGACCGCGGTCGCCGGCGGCAACCCGCCCGACATGGCCGACATCGCACAGCCGGGCCTCGTCGCGCAGTTCGTGCAGAAGAAGGCGCTCAAGCCGATCACGTACTCGCGGAAGGTGCTGCTCGCGAACTTCTCGCCGGCGTGGATCGCGCTCGGGACCTACAACAAGAAGATCTACGGCCTCGTCTTCAAGGCGAGCAACAAGTCGACGGTCTGGTACAACGTCCCGGCCTTCAAGAACGCCGGCGTCAAGGCGCCCGCGACGTGGACGCAGTTCATCAAGAACGCGGGCACGATCAAGGCCTCCGGCGTCCCGCCGTACTCGATCGGCGGCGCCGACGGGTGGACGCTCACCGACCTGTTCGAGAACATCTACCTCCGCCAGGCCGGCCCGGCGAAGTACGCCGCGCTGACGCTCCACAAGATCAAGTGGACGGACAAGTCGGTCACCGCCGCGCTGCAGACGATGGCGCAGGTGATCGGCACGTCGGACGACATGGCCGGCGGCACCTCGGGCGCCGTGCAGACGGACTTCCCGACGTCGGTGAACAACGTCTGGCAGAGCCCGCCGAAGGCCGCGATGGTGCTCGAGGGCGACTTCGTCCCGGGCGTCGCGACGGTGAAGTCGAAGCCGGGCACCGGCTACGGCGAGTTCCCGTTCCCGTCGATCAACAACTCGCCGGCGTCGGTCGAGATCGGCGGCGACACGATCGTCGCGTTCCGCGACAACCCGCAGATCGAGGCGTTCGTGAACTTCCTCGGCACGCCGGCCGCGGCCGCTGCCTGGGCGGCGAAGGGCGGCTTCGCCACCGGCAACAAGAACATGCCGTCGAGCGTCTACCCGGACGCGACGACCCGTGCGACCGCCTCGGCGATCGCGAAGGCGAAGTACGTCGCGTTCGACATGTCCGACCAGCAGCCCGCGTCGTTCGGCGCGACGGTCGGCCAGGGCGAGTGGGGGCTGTTCCAGGACTTCCTCCGCAACCCGAAGGACGTCTCGGGGATCCAGTCGAAGCTCGAGTCCGCGGCCGCGGCCGCGTGGAAGAGCGGGAAGTAGCGAGCACGTGAGCGCAGGCAACGTCGCGGTCGAGCCGCCCGTCGAGGCGGCTCAACCGCCCGAAGGAGGACCCGGTCGCGGCCGGTATCTCACCGGCACGCTGTTCCTCCTGCCTGCGTTCATCGTGCTCGGCGTGTGGATCGTCTACCCGACGGTCTACACGGTCGTCCGGAGCTTCTTCGGGCTGAACGACTTCCACACGTTCGTCGGCATCGACAACTACAAGACGCTGTTCACGACGTCGTCGCTGACGACGGCGATCAAGAACAACCTGATCTGGGTGGCGGTCGTGCCGGCGACCGTCACCGCGATCGGGCTCGTGTTCGCGGTGCTCGTCGAGCGCGTCCGCTGGTCGGTCGCGTTCAAGACCGCGGTGTTCCTCCCGATGGCGATCTCCGCGTTCGCCACCGGCGTCACGTGGCGGATCATGTACGTGCAGGACCCGAACCTCGGGGCCGTGAACGCGCTCGGCCGCGCGATCGTCCAGGTCGTGAAGCAGCCCGGCGCGCTCACCGACGCGCAGCCGTCGACGTCGACCGTCACGGGCACCGCGCAGACCGGCATGACGTTGCAGACGCCGCTGCAGCCCGGCAGTGTCGCGGCGATCGGCCTCACCGCGATTCCGCCCGACGAGATGCCGGCGGGCGCGAAGCAGGCGATCCTCCCCGTCGCGAGGCCGGGGCACATCGTCGGCGTCGTCTGGCGCGACTTCAAGCCGGGCGGCGGCACGCCGGGCAAGGTCGAGGCCGGGGAGCTGGGGCTGCCCGGGGTGACGGTGCAGCTCCGGAACAGCAAGAACGAGGTGGTGAAGACCGCCGCGGCGGCCGACGACGGGACGTACGACTTCGGGGTGATCTCGCCCGGCACGTACAAGGCCGGCATCTCGCCGGGCACGTTCGCGAAACCGTGGGGAGGCTTCGCGTGGCTCGGCACGGGCCTGATCACGCCCTCGCTGATCATCGCCTACATGTGGATCTGGGCCGGCTTCTCGATGGTGGTGATCGCGGCGGGGCTCGCGGCGATGCCGCGCGACGTGCTCGAGGCGGCGCGCACGGACGGCGCGTCGGAGTGGCAGGTCTTCCGCCGCGTGACGGTGCCGCTCCTCGCGCCGGTGCTGTCGGTCGTCTTCATCACGATGATCATCAACGTCCTGAAGGTCTTCGACCTCGTGATCACGCTCGCACCGGGCTCGTCGCAGAACGCCGCGTCGGTGATCGCGCTCGCGATGTGGCGGACGTCGTTCGGCGGGATCAACGACTTCGGCGTCGGCTCCGCGATCGCCGTGTTCCTGTTCGTGCTCGTGATCCCGGTCCTGCTCCTCAACGTGAAGCGCTTCCGGAGGGAGGTCTAGCCGTGTCGGCAGCAGAAGCCGAAGTCGCCATCCCGCAGCCGCGCAAGCTCTCCGAGCGCGAGACGCTCGCCGGCAAGACGGTGCGCTTCCTGACGAAGGCGCCGGTGAACATCTTCCTCGCGCTCCTCGGGCTGCTCTGGCTCGTGCCGACGCTCGGGCTCTTCCTCACGTCGATCCTCCCCGCGCAGGCGTTCACGGTGAAGGGCTGGTGGCAGATCTTCTCGAAGCCGAGCCTCGCCACCTGGGCCAACTACTCGGCGGTGCTGCACAACCACGCGATCACGCACTCGCTGGTGATCACGCTCGAGATCGCCGTCTCGAACACGATCCTCGTGATCGTGATCGGCGCGCTCGCCGGCTACGCGTTCGCGTGGCTCGACTTCCCCGGCCGCGACGTGATCTTCATCATCGTGATCGCGCTTCTCGTCGTGCCGTTGCAGATGGCCCTGATCCCGACGTTCACGCTCTACAACCACCTCGGCCTGTACGACACCGTGCTCGGGATCGTCCTGTTCCACACGGCGTTCGGGCTCCCGTTCGCGATCTTCCTGCTGCGGAACTTCTTCATCGGGATCCCGAAGGACATCATGGAGTCGGCCCGCATCGACGGCGCGTCGGAGCTGAAGATCTTCGTGCGCCTGATCCTGCCGCTCGGGCTGCCCGCGATCGCGTCGCTCGGGATCTTCCAGTTCCTCTGGACGTGGAACGACCTGATCGTCGCACTGACCTTCGGGCAGAACGTCCAGCCGATCACCGTCGCGATCTTCTCCAACCTGCGCCAGTTCGGCGCCAACATCGACCTGATCGCGCCGGCGTCGTTCATCTCGCTGATCGTGCCGCTCGCGGTGTTCTTCGCCTTCCAGCGCTACTTCGTCCAGGGACTGCTTGCGGGCTCCGTGAAGTAAGTGACCGTCGCGCTCGTCGGCTCGGGTCTGGCGGGGTTCACCGCGTATCAGACGCTGCGCGTCGAGCTCGAGCCGGAGGAGATCGCGGTGTTCGGGACGGACGTGGACCCGGCGGCGGCGTGGCGGCGGCGCGCGGCGGCGATCCGGCAGCGGGAGATGCGGTCCGAGAGCGACGGCCACTGCCTGCCGCGCTCGTTCCCGGGGCTCGCGTTTCGCGCGTCGGCGCGGCGGCGCTCGCCGGTGCCGCTCGTCGCGTCGTTCCTCGACCGGTTCCACCCGACGGTCGACGAGTTCCTCGCGCACGTCGAGCAGCTGCGCGAGCGGAGCGGGTGGGAGCGGAGCGTGCGCGAGACGCGCGTCGAGCGCGTGCGCGCGACGGACGGCGGCTTCGAGCTCGACGGGCACGGGACGTTCCGACACGTGCTCCTCGCGCCGGGGCATCCGGGGCTGAACGTCCCGGAGGAGCTGCGCGGTGACCCGCGCGTCGTCCACGCGTACGAGCCGCACGACTACGCGGACACCGTCACCGTCGTCGGCGCGGGGCTCGCTGCCGCGACGGAGTGGCTGAACGCGCTCGGCGCCGGCGCCGAGGTCGTGTCGGTGCGGCGCCGCGAGCCGGTGCGGCAGCAGCTGAACGTGCCGCGCGCGTACTTCTCGCGGCGCGGGCTCGACGCGTTCCACGAGCTCGGCCCCGCCGAGCGGACGGCACGGCTGCGGGCGCTCCTCGCGCCGTCGTACCCGCGCGGCCGCGCATGGGACGAGCCGGTCGGGCGCGCCGCCGCCGAGGGCCGGTTCCGGGTCGAGGCGTCGGTGAACGGCTCGGCGCAGGTGATCTGCGCGACCGGGTTCCGGCGCGGCTTCCGCAGCGACCCGCTGCTCGCGCGGCTCGTCGACGACCACGCGCTCGAGACGGCGGACGACTGGATCGTCGTCGACGCCGACGCGACCGTCCCGGCGCTGACGGACGAGACGCGGACGCTCGCGCTCGCCGGCGTCTCCGCGCAGTGGGCGTTCCCCGCCGCCGACACGCTCGTCGGCGCGAAGTACGCCGCGCACGGATTCCTCCGGAGGGTCAGGTCGTGTCGTACACGCTGAGGGGGCGCATCGAGTCGCGGCTCGCCGCGCTCCTCCCGCTCCTCGCGGCGGCGTGCGTCCTCGCGCTCGCGCTCCACCGCTGGTGGCCGGTCGAGGCGGCCGCGCTGATGCTCGGCGTCGGCCTCGCGCTCGACGCGCAGGCGTACCACCGGCTGCTGCCGTACCAGCCGGGCTGGGTCGCCGTGCCGCTCGGCGCGCTCGAGCTCGCGCTGCTGGTGTTGTTGATGCGCTGGGCCGGGATCGCGGCGCCGGTCGAGCCGGCGGTCGCGCTCTTCGTCGCCGGCTGGCTGCTCGCGCAGCTGCTCGGCCACGCGGGCTTCCCGTTGCTCCGGCTCGGCTACGCGGAGGACGGCGGCGAGCTCGGCCGCCTCGGCGCGGCCGCCGCGGTCGGCGTCGGCGTCCTGCTCGCGGCCGCCGGAGGGACGGCGTACGCGCTCCGCCCGCCGGTCGTGCACCTCTCCGCCGGCGTCCACCGCGGCCCGCTCGTGATCGCGCGGCGCGAGGTCCTCGTCGGCGACCCGGGCGCGATCGTCCGCGGCGGCATCGTCGTCCGCGCCGACGGCGTCACGATCAAGAACGTCTCCGTCGTCGGCGGCGACTACGGCGTCGTCGTCGACGGCTACGACGGGACGAAGCTCGACCGCGTGTCGGTCTCCGGCGCGAAGCTCGACGGGATCCACGTGCGCTTCGCGACCGTGATGATCAAGGACTGCTCCGTCGACATGCTCGGCAACGCATACGGCCAGGGGATCGACATCTCGTACACGATGGATCACGGGATGAACATGATCGAGGGCTGCAACCTCGTCGGCGGGATGGAGGGCATCGCGACGCACTCGTCGATGAGCGACATCGCGCACAACACGATCACGCACACGACGCTGCGCGGGATCGCGATGACGGAGATGTCGATGGGCACCATCACGCAGAACGAGGTGCGCAACGTCACCGGCGTCGGGATCGTCTGCAACGACCACTCGATGTGCGAGGTCGAGCGCAACACCGTCGTCGGCACGCGGCCCTCGCCGGTGAGCCGGGGCGTCGGCTTCCTCGCGAGCTACCTCTCCGAGGCGGACCTGAAGCACAACGAGCTCGGGGCGAACCCAGTGCCCGTCGCCGTCCTGTCGAACTCGATCCTCAGGCGTCCGGGTCGGTCATAGCGACCCAGCCCGCGATCGCCTCGTTCGACGGCACGAAGTAGTACGCGCCCGTCACCGGGTGCGAGTACCTCGTGAGCGCGTCGCGCGTCCCGTTCACGAGGCCGGCCATGCTCTCGAGCATCGCCTCGAGCGGCCGCTTCGCCGCGGCGAAGCCGACGAACATCGTCCCGTGGTCGGTGACGGTGCCGTACGGCGTGTTGCGCCGGAAGATGTCGCCGAAGACCTCCTGGTCCGTGCTCGCGACGTGCGAGTCGGCCGGCTTGTCCTCGAGCTCGACGCTGTCCGCCTTCGTCCGCCCGATCACCTTCTCCTGCTCGTCGACCGGGAGCGACTCCCACGCGTCGACGTCGTGCGGCCACTTCTGGAGGAGAAGGACGGAGCCGCCGGCGCCGGGCATCCCGTCGCGGATCACGACGAGCTCCTGCGCCTCGACGAGCGTCGGATTCTCCGTCCCGTCGATGAAGCCGGTGAGGTCGAGGTCGTGCCGGTACGGCCAGCTCGAGGTCTCGTCCGCGACCGTGCAGATCTCCGCGAGCAGTCGGATCGCCGCGCGTGCGACGTCGAAGATCACGTCGTACGCGCTGCCGGAGATCCAGAGCACCGCGTCGTGCTGGGTCGCCGGCATCGTGAAGCCGTCGACGCCCACGAGGTCCTTGTTGAACCCCACGAGGCCGTCCGGCGCGTCGTTCGGGGAGACCGCCCGCCAGAGCTCCGGCCGGAACCCGGCGACGAGGTTGACGCCGCCCATCGTCGTCCGCGGCTCGCGGAGGGACGCGATCGCGCCGACGAGGTCCGGCCCTCTCCCGCGCGCCGCGTCGAACTCGATGTACGCGTGCGACGCGGTGCCGAGGGCGAAGATCCCGCTCTGGGGCGTGCTCACGGGCGCAGCGTCGCATATCGTCCCGTCCGATGGCGACCCGGACTCTCACGCTCGAGCAGAAGGCGGCGCTCACGTCGGGGAGCGACTTCTGGCACACGGAGGCGGTGCCGGACGCGGGGATCCCGCGGATCATGGTCTCGGACGGGCCGCACGGGCTTCGCAAGCAGCCGGAGGACGGCGATCCGTTCGACATCGGAGGGAGCGTGCCGGCGACGTGCTTCCCGCCGGCGGTCGCGCTCGCGTGCACGTGGAACGTCGAGCTCGCGCGCGCGGAGGGCGAGGCGCTCGGCGAGGAGGCGCGCGCCGAGAAGATCTCCGTGATCCTCGGCCCCGGCGTGAACATCCGCCGCTCGCCGCTGTGCGGCCGCAACTTCGAGTACTTCTCCGAGGACCCGGTCCTCGCCGGCGAGCTCGGTGCGGCGTGGGTCGAGGGCGTCCAGTCGCAGGGCGTCGGCACCTCGCTGAAGCACTTCGCCGCGAACAACCAGGAGACGGACCGCCTGCGGGTCAGCGCGCGCGTCGACGACCGGACGCTGCGCGAGATCTACCTGCCCGCGTTCGAGCGGATCGTGAAGGGCGCGCGGCCGACGACCGTGATGTGCTCCTACAACAAGATCAACGGCGTCTACGCGAGCGAGAACCGCTGGCTGCTGACCGAGCTCCTGCGCGGCGAATGGGGCTACGACGGGCTCGTCGTCTCGGACTGGGGCGCGGTGAACGATCGCGTCGCGGCCGTCTCGGCGGGGCTCGACCTCACGATGCCGATGCCGGGCAACGACGACGTGCTCGTCGAGGCCGTGAGCTCCGGCGTGCTCGACGAGGCGGTGCTCGACGTCGCCGTCGACCGGCTGACGACGCTGATCGAGCGGACGCAGGACGCCGTCGCCGACGACGTCTCGTACGACGTCGACGCGCACCACGCACTCGCGAAGAGCGTCGCGCTCGAGGCGGCGGTGCTGCTGAAGAACGACGGGATCCTCCCGCTCGACCCGAATGCGGGGACCGTCGGCCTGATCGGCGAGTTCGCGCGGACGCCGCTCTTCCAGGGCCAGGGCAGCTCGCAGGTCGTCGCGACGCGCGTCGACTCGGCGCTCGACGCGGTGACCGCGTTCGTCGGCGACCGCGTGCGCTTCGCACCGGGGTTCGAGATCGAGGGCGGGGAGGACGCGGCGCTCCTCGCCGAGGCGGTCGACGTGGCGCGCGCCGTCGACGTCGCGGTCGTCTTCCTCGGGTTGCCGGCGTCGTACGACTCCGAGGGCGCCGACCGCACGCACATCCTCCTGCCGCCGAGCCAGCTCGCCGTGCTCGACGCCGTCGTCGCGGCGAACCCGAACGTCGTCGTCGTGCTCTCGAACGGGAGTGTCGTCTCGGTGTCGGACTGGCAGGACGGCGTGCGCGCCGTGCTCGAGGGCTGGCTGCTCGGCCAGGCCGGCGGCGCGGCGACCGCGGATCTCCTGTTCGGCATCGCGAATCCGTCGGGGAAGCTGACGGAGACGATCCCGCTCCGGCTCGAGGACACGCCGAGCCACCTCAACTTCCCCGGCTCGGACGGCGAGGTCGAGTACGGCGAGCGCGTCTACGTCGGCTACCGCTACTTCGACACGACCGGCGCGCCCGTCGCGTACCCGTTCGGCCACGGCCTCTCGTACACGACGTTCGCGTATTCCGATCTCGGCGTCACGCCGTCCGCCGGCGGCTTCGCGGTGACGTTCACCGTCACGAACACCGGCACGCGCGCCGGCTCGGAGACCGCGCAGGTCTACGTCCGCGACGTCGAGGCGTCCGTCGACCGTCCGGCGCACGAGCTCAAGGGCTTCGCGAAGGTCGCGCTCGAGCCCGGCGCGTCGCAGACGGTGACGGTCGAGCTCGACGGGCGCGCGCTCGCGTTCTGGTCGCTGCGCGAGAGCCGCTGGCTCGTCGAGGCGGGCGACTTCGAGATCCAGGTCGGCGCGTCGTCGCGCGACATCCGGCTCGCCGCGACGGTGAGCTCGCCCGGCGACGGGATCCCGATGACGCTCACCGGCCTCTCGCTCGTGTCGGAGTGGCTCGCGCATCCGGCCGGCGGCCCGGTCCTCCGCGCCGCGCTCCAGCAGGCGATCGGCACGAGCGAGCTCCCGTTCGACCCGGACTCGGTCATCGGGCGGATGGCGCTCGGCTCGCCGCTCCTCAAGTTCGTGAACTTCATCCCGGGGATGGACTCCCGGACCGTCGCTCAGCTCGTCGCGGCCGCCGCCTCGCCTGCGCCGCGCTGACGCGCGACCAGCTTCGCGCCCTCCCAGCCTCCGAGGAGGACGAGCGCGGCGAGCAGCGCGAGACCCCACTGCTGCGCCGTGAGCGGCAGCGTGCCGAGGAGCCGGTTCATGAAGTCCGCCTGCGTGATGAGGAACGCGAACACGATCTCCGCGCCGGCGATCTTGTTCATCCGCGGGCTGTTGAACGTGTCCTCGGTGAAGACCGACTCCGTCTCGCTGCGGCACTCGAACGCCGCGACGACGAGCATCAGCGAGAACGCGACGAGCCCGATCGACTGGCCGATCGCGACGTTCCCGTAGTGGTGCTTGCCCCACCAGATCAGGAACAGGTTCGCGACGGCGATGAACAGGCCGACCGAGCCGCACGTGATCTTCACGCCCGTCGTCAGGATCGAGTCGCCGCGCGGCCTCGGCCGCCGGTTCATGAGGCCCGGCGTCTCGAGGTCGAAGCCGAGCGCGACGCCGAACGGCGCGTTGACGAGGAAGTTGATCCAGAGGATCTGCGCCGGCGTGAACGGCTGGCCCGCCGCGAGGTTGAAGAGCGTCGCGCCGAGGAACGTCAGCACGAACGCGACGAGCTCGAGCAGCACGAAGCGGATGTACTTGTTGAGGTTGTCGTAGAGCTTCCGTCCCTGCTCGACCGCGTAGACGATCGTGGCGAAGTTGTCGTCGGAGAGGATCATGCGGCCGGCGTTCTTCGCGACCTCGGTGCCGCTGCCCATCGCGATGCCGATGTCGGCGGCCTTGATCGCGGGCGCGTCGTTCACGCCGTCGCCCGTCATCGCGACGACGTTGCCCTTCGCCTTCAGCGTCTCGGCGAGCAGCACCTTGTGCTCCGGGGCGACGCGGCCGACGACGCCGATCGCGTCGATCCGTGCGAGGCGCTCCTCCTCCGAGAGCGCCGCGAAGTCGGCGCCGAGCATCGCCTCGCCGTCGATGCCGAGCTGCTTCGCGATCGCCGCGCCGGTGATCACGTCGTCGCCCGTGACCATGCGGACGCGGATGTGCGCGGCCTGCGCGTTCGCGACGGCCGCCTTCGACTCCTCGCGCGGCGGGTCGATCATCGCGACGAGGCTCGTCATCTCGAGGCCCTGGACGTAGCCGAGGAGGTCGCCGTTCGCGTCGAAGCTCGTCGCGTCGAGGTCGCGGTACGCGGCGGCCATCACGCGAAGGCCGTCCCCCGCCATCCGCGTCATCTGCTCTTCAGCGCGTTGTTTCAGGCTCTCGTCCCAGGGAATGCTCGAGCCCTCGGAGAACGCGGTCGCCGCGCGGTCGAGCACCGACTGCGCCATGCCCTTCACGTAGCAGCGCACCGACCCGTCCGGCATCCGGTTGAAGGTCGCCATCAGCTTGTACGTCGGGTCGAACGGAAGCGTCGCCAGCCGGGGCAGGCCGTCGCGCGTCGCGTCGATGTCGAGCCCGGACTTGACCGCGAGCACGAGCAGTGCGCCCTCGGTCGGGTCGCCGACGACTTTCCCCGAGACGATCTTCGCGTCGCTCGCGACGACGTACGGGAGGATCGCGGACTCGAGCCACTCCGTCGTGCGCCCGGCCGCGTGGCTGACGTGACCCTCGAGGCTGTAGCCGGTCCCGGTGATCGTGAACCGGTCGCTCGGCGACAGGACCTCCACCGCCGTCATCTGGTTCATCGTGAGCGTCCCGGTCTTGTCCGAGTTGATCGCGGACGTGAAACCGAGCGTCTCGACGGACGGCAGGTCCTTGACGATCGCCTTCTCCTTCGCCAGCTCGACGCTCCCGAGCGAGAGGACGACCTGGACGACCATCGGCAGCGCGAGCGGGATCGCGGCGATCGCGAGCGCGACCGCGGTGGTGAAGAGCGTCGTCCACGACTGCCCGCGGTGCAGCCCGAGGGCGAACATCACGATCATCGTGAAGCCGGCCGCCCCGACGATCCACAGCGTCAGCGAGTTCATCTGCTTCGTCAACGGCGTCTCCTCCTTCGCCGTCGACGAGAGCATGTGCGCGATCTTCCCGACCTGCGTGTCGCTGCCGACGCCGGTCACGATCATCACGGCGCTGCCGTGCGTGACCGGGCAGTGCATGAACGCCATGTTCGACTGGTCGCCGGCTCCGAGCTCGCCTTCGCCGAGCGTCGTCGCATCCTTGCCGGCCGGCACGCTCTCGCCGGTCAGCGACGACTCGTCGATCTGGAGCGCATTTGCCGAGACGATGCGCCCGTCCGCCGGCACCTCGTCGCCGGCGGCGAGCAGGACGACGTCGCCGACCACGAGCTGCTCGGCCGGGATCTCCGACTCCGTACCGTCGCGCCGCACGCGCGCGGTCGCCTCCATCATCGCCTTCAGCGCGTTCATCGCGCTCTCGGCCTTGCCCTCCTGGCGCATCCCGCCGAACGCGTTGAACACGGTGATCAGCGCGAGCACGATCGCGGTGGTCCACTGCTTGATCACGAGCGACACGATCGACGCGCCGACGAGGATCAGCTGCATGTAGCTCGTGTACTGCGAGAGGAACCGCTCGAGCGTCGTCCGCTGCCTCTCCGCCGGAAGCGCGTTCGGCCCGTCGCGGCGCAGCCGCGCGCCGGCCTCGACCGCGGTCAGCCCGGTCTCGACGGTGACCCCGAGCGCGCTCGCGACCGCCGCCGGGTCGAGCGCGTACCAGCGCTTCTGGGTGGCCGGCATCGGCGTGCTCATCCGGACGCTCCGTCCTTCGAGATGCTCGCGGCGAACGGATCCGCCTCGGCGCCGTCCGGCGCCTGCGCGATCAGCTGCTGCTTGATCTGCTGGAGGTTGTCGCGCTGCTCCTGGCTCACGGTCGGGTACTGCGGGTTGAGCTCGATGAGCGCGTTCGCGATCACGGCGCCGGCGGCGATGCGCGCGAACCACTTGCGGTCGGCCGGGATCACGTACCACGGCGCCCACTCGGTGCTCGTGCTCGAGAGCATCTCCGAGAACGCCTTCTGGTAGTCGTCCCAGTAGTCGCGCTCGGCCACGTCGGACCCGGAGAACTTCCAGTTGTGGTCGGGAAGGTCGATCCGGCGCAGGAACCGCGTCCGCTGCTCCTCCTTCGACAGGTTGAGGAAGAGCTTCACGATCCGGATCCCGTTGTCGGTGAGATAGCGCTCCCAGTCGTTGATCTCGCGGTAGCGCCGCTTCCAGATCCCGGCCCCGCGCGACTTCTTCGGCAGCTTCTGCCGCTCGAGGATCTGCGGGTGCACGCGGACGACGAGCACCTCCTCGTAGTACGAGCGGTTGAAGATCCCGATCTGGCCGCGCTCCGGCAGCTTCGTCGCGTAGCGCCAGAGGTAGTCGTGGTCGAGCTCCTCCGCCGACGGGACCTTGAAGCTGTGGACGGCGACGCCCTGCGGGTTGACGCCGCTCATCACGTGGCGGATCGTCCCGTCCTTGCCGGCGGCGTCGAGCGCCTGGAGCACGACGAGGACGCCGTGCGTGTCCTGCGCGTAGAGGCGCGACTGGTACTCGGCCAGCATCTCGATGCCGTTGGTGAGCATCTCCTGGCCCTGCTTCTTCGACTCGACCGTCGTCTTGAATCCGGGGTCGAAGTCCTTCGCGAGCGTCACCTTCTTGCCGGGCGTCACGCGGAACGACTTGACGAACTCTGCGATGCGCTTTTCGCGGCTGGGAGCCATGCCCGAGCCTACCGCATCGAGGATCAGCCGACCCGCAGCACGCGCCCCGCCACGACGGTTGCGAGCGCCCGTCCGGGCACGGGATCGTAGACCTCGATCTCGTAGTTCAGGCCGGGGTAGGCGAGGTGCACGCTCTTCGGGTCGGCGCTCGTCGTGACGGCGACGCCGCCGCGCGGGAGCTTCGTCACCCTCGCGCCCGGCGCGGCCTTCACCGCGGCGAGCGCGCCGACGTACGGATACGTGCCGACGACGCGATACGTCGCACGGCGGTTGCCGACCTTCGCGCCGGCGGGGAGATAGCGGACGTAGACGTTGCCCGAGCGCGTGCGCGTCAGCTCGTACGTGTAGCCGGACTCCGGGCCGAGCCAGTAGATCGGGCTCCCGGACGCCTTCGCGATCGTCGCGAGGACTCCGGGCGACGTCGCGATCGGGCCGAGCGGCTCGACGGACGTCGTCTGCGTCAGCGTCTTGTTGCCGCTCGATCCGCCGCCGTGCCCGATGAGCACGGCGGGCACCGCGACGCCCGCTGCGACGACCGCGACCACGGCCAGCACGACGAGCGTCGTGCGGCGCGACGGACGGCTGCTCCCTTCCATCCGGGCGCCGACACTACCAGCGCGTCCGATCCCTCTTGAAATTCGCGGGTGGGGGTTCTAGGGTCGCTGCGGGGATCAACGCTGGGGACTCTAGGGGGGAGCGGATGCATCGCATCCGGAAGATCGCGGGCGCATGGAGTTTCGCGCTCGCCGCTGCCGTCGTCCTGCTGGCCGTCGGCGTCGCTTCGGCGCTCGCCGCGAGCTCGTCGCCGTCCGGCTCGAGCGCCCATGCGAAGAACATTCAGGGCCCGCCCGGGCCGCCCGGGCCCCGTGGCCCGCGTGGGCCCGCAGGCCCTCCGGGCCCGCAGGGACCGGTCGGTCCGGCCGGCCCCGCAGGTCCCGCAGGTCCCGCCGGCCCCCAGGGCCCGCAAGGTCCGACGGGCGCGACGGGTCCCGCGGGCGCGACGGGCGCGACCGGCCCCGCCGGCCCGCAGGGCCCGAAGGGCGACACCGGCGCGACGGGCGCCACCGGCGCGACGGGCGCGACCGGCCCCGCCGGCCCGCAGGGGCCGAAGGGCGACACCGGCGCGACGGGCGCCACCGGCGCCGCCGGCGCGACGGGTGCCGCCGGCCCGCAGGGAGCAACCGGTCCCCAGGGCCCGAAGGGCGACACCGGCGCGACAGGCGCAACCGGCTCGCAGGGGCCGAAGGGCGACACGGGCGACGCCGGCCCGCAGGGTCCCGCCGGCCCGCAGGGGCCGATCGGCCCGCAGGGCCCGAAGGGCGACACCGGCGCGACGGGTGCGACCGGCGCCGCGGGTGCGACCGGCTCGACCGGGGCGCAGGGGCCCAAGGGCGACACCGGCGCGACCGGGGCGACCGGCCCGCAGGGCCCGGCCGGGGCGCAGAGCCTCACCGGCTCGGTCGCGTTCGTCGACAAGCTCGACACGAGCGGCTTCGCCGGGACGGGCGGCTCGCAGAACGTCTTCTCGACCGCCGCGGAGGCGGCGTCGCCGATCGCGGTCGCCGGCACGCTGAGCGGCTTCCAGGCGCACGCCGGCTCGGCGGTCGGCGGGAGCGGCGTCACGCTCACGGTGCTGAAGAACGGGTCCGCGACGTCGATCACGTGCACGATCCCGAGCGGCAGCCTGACGTGCTCCGACTCGACGCACACCGCGTCGTTCGCGGCGACCGACGTGATCGCCGTCCAGATCCAGAACGCGACCGGCTCCTTCGTCCGCAACGTCGCGTGGACGGGAGAGCTCGGATGAGCGACGTCGACTTCGAGCGGCGCGTCTCCCGCACGGGCCTGCTGAAGCTCGGCGCCGTCGCCGCGTTCGTCGCGGGGACCGGCGGCGCCGCGAAGGCGTTCGCCGGCGACAAGGCGTCCGCCGCGAAGGGCGCGCTCGACCTCCGCGCGCGCGTCGGCGGGCCGAGCTACCTCAAGCTCGCGACGTACGCGCCGCTCGTCGGGTCGAGCTTCCGGATCCAGCGTGAGGGCGAGCGCCGGTTCACGGCGAAGCTCGTGTCCGCCGAACGGATCCAGGGCGACGGCGAGGCGTTCTCGCTGCTCTTCCGCGGCGGCGCGCCGACGGAGCAGAGCACGTACACGCTCTCGCACCCGAGCGTCGGCAGCTTCCCGCTGTTCCTCGTGCCGGTCGGGGCGCGGCGGAAATCGCAGGATCTCCAGGCTGTCGTGTACCGCATCGCCGGGTCGTAGCCGTGTCCACGCCGTATCTCGGGCAGATCAAGATCGTCAGCTTCAACTTCGCGCAGAAGGGCTGGGCCCTCGCGAACGGCGCGACCCTGCCGATCAACCAGAACCAGGCGCTGTTCGCGCTGCTCGGGACGATCTACGGCGGCGACGGGATCACGACCTTCCAGCTCCCGAACCTTCAGGGCCGAGTCCCGATCCACCAGGGCAGCGGCTTCACGATCGGGCAGTCCGGCGGCCAGGAGACGCACACGCTCACGAGCTCCGAGATCGCTTCGCACACGCACGCGGTCACGACGCAGGCGAGCAAGGACGAGGAGACGACGAACCGGCCGGACGGCGCCTACTTCACGCAGGGCGGCGCCTACGGGACGACGGCGGACACGGCGCTCGCGGGTGCGCCGACGTCCTCGACCGGCGGCGGCCAGCCGCACGAGAACCGGCAGCCGTCGATCGGGCTCACGTTCCTGATCGCGCTCCAGGGGATCTTCCCGTCGCAGAACTGACATGACGAACGCCGACGTCATCTACAGGTGTGACACGTACGTTCCGCTCGTGGGCTCGCCGTTCGCGGTGCATCGCGACGGCGGCGACGCCGTCGGCCTCGAGCTCGAAGGGGCGACGCGGCTGCCGAGCGACGGCGAGTGCTTCTCGCTCGTGTTCCGCGGCGGCTCCGGCGCGGGCCTCGACCAGCGGATCTACCGCCTCGAGCACGCGTCGCTCGGCGAGTTTCCGCTCTTCCTCGTTCCGATCGCGCCGGCCGAGGACGGCGAGCCGCGGTTCGAGGCGGTCGTGAACCGCCCGGGAGCCGTGGGATGAGCGAGCCGTTCGTCGGGGAGATCTACATGGCGGGGTTCAGCTTCGCCCCGGCCGGATTCGCGCAATGCAACGGCCAGCTGATGCCGATCTCGCAGAACACGGCGCTGTTCTCGCTCCTCGGGACGTTCTACGGCGGCGACGGGAAGTCGACCTTCGCGCTGCCGAACCTCCAGGGCTCGGCGCCGATCGGGATCGGCCAGGGGCCCGGTCTCAGCAACTACGACCAGGGCGAGACCGACGGCACGACGACCGTCACACTCCTCTCGACGGAGATTCCGGCGCACACGCACACCGTCTCGCCGCCGGCGGCGAGCCACGACGAGCGGCCGACGGATCGTCCCGCCGGCGCGGTGCCGACGACGGGCGGCGTCTACGCGACGAACGCGAACAGCGCGGCGCCCATGGGGGTGTCGCAGACGTCGGCGGTGGGCGGCAACCCGCACAACAACATGCAGCCCTATCTGACCGTCAACTTCGTGATCGCGCTCCAGGGCGTCTTCCCTGCGAGGTCCTGATGCCGTCGCAGCCGTACATCGGCGACATCGCGCTCGTCGGCTTCAACTTCGCGCCCGTGGGCTGGGCGTTCTGCAACGGCGCGCTGATGCCGATCTCGGAGAACGAGGCGTTGTTCAACCTCATCGGCACGACGTTCGGCGGCGACGGCCAGTCGACGTTCGCGCTCCCGGACCTCCGGAGCCGCGTGCCCGTCCACACCGGGACGGGGAACGGGCTCTCGCCGGTGGTGATCGGCGAGATGTACGGCGTGGAGTCCGTGACGCTCACCGTGCAGCAGCTCGCCGCGCACGCGCACACGTTCGCGCCGGGAGCGTCGAGCGGCGAGCCGACGACGAATCGCCCGGACAATGCGTACCCCTCGTCGAACGGCTACTACTCGTCGAGCCCGACGACCGGCGTGACGATGCCGGCGCCGACCGCCGCGAACTCGGGCGGCAGCCAGCCGCACTCGAACATCCAGCCGGTCCTCGCGCTCAACTTCATCATCGCGCTCTTCGGCGTCTTCCCCACCCAGAACTGAGCCGTGATCGAGCGGCGCGCGGTCGTCGACTCGGACGAGCCGTTCCTCCGCGCGCTCTACGCGTCGACGCGGCCGGAGGTCGCCGCGTTGCCGGACGAGCTGCGCGAGACGTTCCTCGCACAGCAGTTCGACGCGCAGCGCACCGGCTACACGCAGATGTTCCCCGGCTCGGTGCACGAGCTGATCGTCGTCGACGGCGAGCCGGCCGGCCGCGTGTGGGTGCACCGCACGGACGAGGACTGCCTCGTCGTCGACATCGCGATCGCCCCCGAGCGGCGGCGGCAGGGGATCGGCACGGCGGTCGTCAGCGAGATCGTCGCGGAGTCCGACCGCGACGGCGTCCCGACGCGCGGCCACGTCGAGCGCACGAACGCCGCGTCGCTCGCGTTCTGGACGCGCCTCGGGTTCCGCGAAGGGGCGACGGACGCGCTGTTCGTCGAGATCGTGCGGCCCGCCGGCGGCTAGTGCGCCGCCGGCGGGCCGCCATCGAGAGCGCTACTTCAGCTTGAGCGAGACGAGGCGGCGGGTCGAGATGCCGCCGAGGATCGCCTCGTCGCTCGTGCCCGGGCCGCGCGCCCGGACCTGCATCACGAGCGTCCCGGAGTGCGGGAGGCTCTTCGTCGTCTGGATCTTCAGCGTCGCCCAGCCGTCGCTCGCGGTCTGGAGCTCGTCCGACGCCTTCGCCCACGTGCCGGGCGCCGGGACGACGTAGACGAGCGCGCCGCTCACGACCTTGCTCGTCCCTTCGAGCGTCACCTTGACCTTGATCGTGAACGTGCCGCCCGGGCTCCCGAACGGGCTCGGGCTGAACTTCACCTCGGAGATCAGCAGGTGGTCGGGCCGCGCCGTCAGCGACGTGACCGGCACCGAGTTGCCGCTCGTGACCGGCGTGGCGTGCACGGCGAGCGACTGCGCATCCGTCGAGCCCGACGTGTTCTTCGCCGTGACCTTGAAACGGAGCGTCAGGTTCCCGTCCGCCGGGACGACCGTGTACGCCGTGTTCGTCGCGTTCGCGATCGCGGTGCACGCGGTGCCGCCTGTGTTGCAGCGGAGCCACTGGTACGTGTAGCTCGTCGCGCCGGACCAGACGCCCGGGAATCCGGTCAACGACTTGCCGACGGTCGCGTCCCCGACGATCGACGGGATCGTGACGTTCGTCGGCGCGGTTCCCTTCGCGATCACCGTCTGGGTGAGGTTCGAGAACGCGGTGCTCGACCCGACGGAGTTCGTCGCGACCACCTCGGCGCGCATCGCGAAGCCGACGTCGGCGCTCGTGAGGAGATACGAGTTGGTCGTCGCGCCGGTGATGAAGGTGCAGACTCCCGTGCTCACGACGCACCGCTGCCACGCGTAGGTGAACGTGATCGGCGCCGTCCCCGTCCACGTCCCGTTGTCGACCGTGATCGTCTGCCCGTCCTGCGCCGTCCCGCTCGGATTCGGCTGGCCGGTGTTCGCGGGCGCCGCGTTCGGCGGCGCGACCTGCGCCGTCGGCGACGAGACCGCCTGGGCGGAGCCGTCGGAGTTCGACGCGGCGACGAGCACGCGGATCGTGTTCCCGACGTCCGCCGCGACGAGCGTGTACGTCGTCGCCGTCGCGCCGCTGATCTCCACGCAGCCCGTGCCGGTCGCGTCGCACCGCTGCCACTTGTAGGTCAATGTGATCGGCGTCGAGCCGCTCCACAACCCCGGATTCGCGGTCAGCACCTCGCCCTGGCGCACCGTGCCGCTGATCGTCGGCAGCCCCGCGTTCGTCGGGGCCGTCAACTGCTTCGCCGACGCGGCGCCGACGGTGACGAGCACCGCGACGAGCGCTACCGCCGAGATCAGCATGCCGCCGCGGACCCGCCTCGGATGTCTCTTCCTGTTCACGTTCTCCTCCTTGCGTTCGCCTGCCGTGCCCGCAGCCGGCGAGCGGGCTGACACGCCGCTCACCACGATGCTGCCCGAAGAGCTGCAGCGGGGCCAGGGAGGACGCCTCCCACCGTCGCGGCTGGCCCGTACCTCGATCATTCGCCGCCGGGCCCCGAATGCTTCCTCGAGATCCGGGATCGTCGCCGCTGACAGAATCGGGGTGTGGCGGAGCATGTCCGGACACTCGCCGACGGCAACGAGATCCCGCTGCTCGGGCTCGGCGTCTGGCAGATCCCGGACGGGCGCGCGTGCGTCGACGCGGTTCGGTGGGCGCTCGAGCTCGGCTACCGGCACATCGACACGGCGCAGGCGTACGGCAACGAGGAGAGCGTGGGGGAGGGCCTGCGCCAGAGCGGCGTCCCGCGCGACGAGGTCTTCGTCACGACGAAGTTCTGGCCCGCGCAGCGCGACGCGGCCGCTGAGGCCGAGCGCAGTCTCGAGCGGCTCGGCCTCGACCACGTCGACCTCTACATCGTCCACTGGCCGCAGGGCGGCCCGACGTGGGCGTGGCCCGGGATGGAGCGGGCGCGCGAGCTCGGCTACGCGCGGTCGATCGGCATCTCGAACTTCAGCGCCGCACAGGTGGACGAGCTGCTGTCGGTCGCGACCGTTCCGCCGGTCGTGAACCAGGTGCAGCTCAGCCCGTACGAGTACCGGCGCGCGCTCCTCGACCGTTGCGAGGGCCACGGGATCGCGCTCGAGGCGTACAGCCCGCTCGGCACGGGCCGCCACCTCTCGAGCGAGACCGCCGCGGAGATCGCGGCGCGCCTCGGCCGGACGCCGGCGCAGGTGCTCATCCGCTGGTGCATCGAGCGCGGGATCCCGGTGATCCCGAAGTCGACGCACCGCGAGCGGATCGCCGAGAACGGCGACGTCTTCGGCTTCTCGCTGACG